>CALZHR010000150.1 GCA_945787335.1 uncultured Desulfuromonadales bacterium | reverse complement strand
TTTCTTCGACCGGCGTATCGAGGACAAATTCTTCTGCGTCTTCACCCTCAGGGATATCGAGCAGAGATGTTTCAATATCTTCGGCCGCCGAGTCCAGCAATGAATCAGAAAGGGTCTCTTCGGCCAGAACCGGCTCATCTTCCGGAGTTTCAACTTCAGAGATGATATCCAGAAGTTTCCCCCCGTCGCCGGTCAGTTCATAGATTGAATCGAGGGTTTGCCGCACAACCTTGTTGCCGGGCAGATGCTCTTTCAGGGATTCGTAATAACCCCTGAGGTGTTCGACGCGCTCGGCCTTGAAGAATTCATCCTTCCATTCTTCCAGTTCCGCAAGAGCTTCATCGTATTTCTGATGCTCAAAATGGCACGTGATCAGGGTGTTGCGGGTTTCGAGATCTGACGGGTCAAGTGACAGCAACTGCTGATAGGTCTGGTGAGCATTGTCCCAGTCTTTCAGATCGCTATGACCCCGAGCGATCAGGCGCAGAACATCCGGGTCTTCAGGCTTGTCCTTGAGTAACCCGGACAGGACCTCAAGCCCTTTTGCAAACGCCCCTTTGTCATAGAGGGTCTGCGCCAGTCCAAGCTGTAATTGCTGATTGTGCGGATAAAGCGGCAGGAACATCTTATAGAGTTTGAGGACCTTGTCGTATTCTCGGCGGTCCTTCAGTGCCTTCATGACACTCTCAAACTCACCAAGCCCCTCGTCCTCACGCTGGTTGGTGGCATAAACTTCGGCAAGCTTCACCCGAACATTCAGATTCGAACCGTCGAGATCGCGCATCTTCTCGAGCGTTTTGATCGCATCGGCGACCATGTCGTTCCGCTCGTAGTAATTCACCAGATTGCGATATTCCGCCATCGCGTTGCCGACCAGGCCCTGCTTCTCGTTCAGTTCGGCAAGCCGGTTGAAAAGCGCTACCTGTTTGGGATCGAGCCGCTGCATCTGCTTGTAGATGGCGATCGCCTTCAGGTAAAAACCGTTACTGGCAAAATACTTGGCAACCGATTCGTAATGCTCGTAGGCTTCGGCATTTTTGTTGGTTCGAACGTAGAGTTCCGCCAGTTTCTGACGGGAACGCACGTCACCCGGATCGAGATCGACAACCTTAACGTAATCTTTAATTGCTTTCGTCAGCTGTTTTTTCTTCAGACTTTTCTGTGCTGATTCAAGCAGCTTTTCTTTACTCGCAGCCAAAAAAAACTCCCCAATTAGACGCTAACAATCACGCGAATATATCGAAAAACAATACGCGAGGACAGGCTCATCTGTCAAGTAAAGCCGTTGGATTCTCTTAAGAAAACGGCGCGGCAACAGACTTTACATACTCGGCTATTATAGCACCCTCATGTCAAAGGCGGGATATCCCCGGCAAAAAGCAGCTCAATCGTCTGATTTCAGGCGCTTCGCAAGCGGGCGATCTCCGCAGCCGATAATGGTCGATACCGCCCCGCCGGCAGCTGCCCCAACTCGAGAAAAGCGAGCCTGATCCGCTTCAACCGAGACACCGGCAGGCCGAGCGCTTCACACATCCGGCGCACCTGACGATTGCGCCCCTCACGGATGGTCAACTCGAACCAACAGTTCTTCCCCTGCAGGCGGACGTTCGCCACCCTGGCCGGCAAGGTCACGCCATCAGCAAGCCGGACCCCTTCGGTGAGCTGCTTGCTTGTTTGGGGGTTGAGGTGTCCACGCACCTTGACCAGATAGGTTTTATCAACATGATGCCGCGGGTGGCTGAGCAGTTGGGCCAGCTCACCATCGTTGGTCAGCAGCAACAGACCCTCGGTATTATAATCGAGTCGCCCGATCGGAAACAGCCGCTGCGGCAGATCGGCGACCAGGTCGGTCACCCGTTTCCTGCCTTGGGGATCCTTCAAGGTACAAACGTAGCCGCTCGGCTTGTTGAGCATGACGACCAGCTTCTGTTCGGCGCGCGCCAGCGGACGCCCATCGACCAGCACCTGATCGACGGCCAGGTCGGCCCGGTCACCGAGTGAAGCGATTGCGCCATTGACCTTCACCCGACCGGCAGCGATCCATTCCTCCGCCGTGCGCCGCGAAGCCAGGCCAGCCTGAGCGATCAACTTCTGCAGTCGCTGCTGCACCGCTCTAGCCTTCACCCTGGGGATCAAGTGGGACCGCCTCTGCCAATTCCGGGTCCAGGGCGCTGAACTCCTTGAGGGTCGGCAGGTCCTCCAAACTGCGCAGCCCGAACAGTTCGAGGAAATGGCGGCTGGTGCCATACATCAGGGGACGACCGGGGACATCCTTTTTCCCGAGGATTCTCAGCAGACCTTTGTCGAGCAGGGTCTTCATCACCCCCCCGGAATCGACGCCCCGCAGATATTCAACCTCGGCGCGGGTGATCGGTTGCCGGTAGGCGATGATCGCCAGGGTTTCCAGGGCGGCCTGGGAAAAACGGAAAGGGCGCTCCCGGTTCAGCTTCCGCAGCCAGGGGGCGCATTCCGGATCGGTTCGGAACTGATAGCCGCCGGCGACTTCGGCCAGATAAAACCCGCGCCGAGACGGCGGGTAATCGCTGAGCAGCTGCTCGATCATCGGTCGCAGTTCAGCCCGCGAGCGCTCCAGTAAAGCACACAGGCGGTCAAGACTCAGCGGGCTCTCGGCGGCAAAAATAAAGGCTTCGATCAGCTTTCTCAATTCATTCATAGCCAAGCACAGCCTCGACCAAACCGATCTCTTTCGCATCAGCGGAAGAGACCGCCATCTGTAACCAGATGTCTCCATGCTCAGAAGCCTGATCGACCTTGACCATCCGCATCTTGACCAGCTCCAGAACCGCCAGAAACGTCACAATCACTTCGGCCCGGCTCGGCTGTTCGCTAAAAACCTCGCGAAAACTCCGGCGGGCGCCGCCGGCCAGCTTGTCGATAACGATCTGTACATACTCCGCAACCGAGAGCGGTTCGCGGATCACCTCGTGAAAGACCTCACTCGGAACGTCCCGCAGGATGCGATGAAAGGCTTCAGCCAGCTGATAGATGCCGATCGTCACCTCGTCATCGGCATCTTCAAGGATCTCGGCAGGGACAAACTGGTTGATGAACACATCCCGCTCAAGCTGCGGCAATCGCTCCAAGGCTTCAGCCGCCTCCTTGTAGCGCTGGTACTCGAGCAGCCGCCGCACCAGCTCCGCCCGCGGATCTTCCTCTTCCTCGTCCTCCGGCTCTTCGCAAGCCGGCAGCAGCAGGCGAGACTTGATATGAATCAGGGTCGCGGCCATCAGCAGGAATTCTCCGGCGATATCGAGATCGAGCTGCTTCATCTGCTCGATGACAGCCAGGTACTGCTCGGTAATCTCCACCATCTGGATATCATAGATATCCATTTCGTTGGTCTTGATCAGGTGCAGCAGCAGATCGAGCGGACCGTCAAAGTTAGCCAGATGGATTTCAATCACCATGACAGCTCATCGCCCGAACAAGAAGTTCATCGCCTGCTGCACCAGTGCCGCTTCGTCGCCGGCCAACAGTGCAACCAGAAGGTAAATGATCGGCGAGAGCACCAGCTCCCAGATCCGGGTGAAAAACACCAGGATCAGGATCAGAACAAAGCCGAAGGGTTCCAGGCGATTGACCAGGTTCGCCTGGCGTTCCGGCAGAATCCCGGTCAGGATCCGCCCGCCGTCGAGCGGCGGAACCGGCATCAGGTTGAAGACTCCCAGCAGCACATTGATGTAGAGGCTGAATCCGGCCATCAGCCGCAATGGCTTGGCGACCTGCTGAAAGGCTGTCGGATCGAACAGTTGCTGAGCTTCAAGCAGGCCCAGAGACCGCAACAGCAAAGCCGAGAGAACCGCCAGCAGCAGATTGGTCAGCGGCCCGGCCAGCGCCACCCAGATCATGTCGCGGCGCGGTCGGCGGAAATTTCCGGCATTGACCGGCACCGGACGCGCCCAGCCGAAACCGAAGACAAAAATCGCCAGGGTGCCGATCGGATCGAGATGCCGCAGCGGGTTGAGATTCAGGCGCCCCAGCAGCCGCGCGGTCGGGTCCCCGAAGCGTTCCGCCATATAGCCGTGTGCGACTTCATGCAGAATAATCGCCAGCAGCGCCGGCACCAGCATGACAGAGATTTTTGAAACGATGGCTTCCATCAACCCTCAACTAAGTCACAAAACTGCGCGACAACATGAAAACAAGCTTTTCGATTTACCAGAAGAGCAAGGTCCAGTCAACGGATTCACGCCTTGCCGCTCCTGAGGAACCTGCTGCGGACCATTTCGATCTCATCGGTTTTCGAGCTGATCTCGCCATCCAGCCGGGCGTTCAACAGGGCGAGAAACACCCCATGGAAGTGTTTCCCCGGGCGCAGCCCCAACTCAATCAGATCGTGCCCGTTCAACACAACCTCAACCTTACGCAGATGGGTCACGTACTGGGAGATCCATTTGCGCACCTGCTCGTCCGCGGTGCGCGCCATCAGATAGAGAATCACCTCCAGCGAAAGGCCGCAGAACCAGTGGAAAATTTCACTGTTGCTGGCAACGCGCTTGCTCTGCGAACGACGCTGGGCTGCGCGTAGCGCGTATAGCCCTTTCGGCAACTCTTCGAGCAGCAGCTCGCGGTATCTCAGCTGCAGATCGAGCCAGCGGCAGACCCGCGCCATCCCCTTCTCCGACAACGGCTCGAGCAGGCAGATCAGATAAGCCAGCCAGCGATGGTAGCGCTCGCCGGTATAGAGCAGGTCGAACCAGCTGCAGGCGCGCTCCGCGGCGACAATCAAGCGCGCCGAAGACTGGTCGAATGTCAGTCGGGCGTCGATAAACTTAAGCAGATCGAACTGCTCCATCCGCCGCAGCGCCGAAACCACCTGCGGTTCATCAAGAATCTGCTGCAGCTCGCTGAGGATTCTGGCGCCACCGACTTTTTTCACCAGATTCATCCGCACCGCGGAGCGCATCAGCCGCTCGGTCTGCTGGCCGATCCGGAAACCGAGCCGCTGCTCGAAACGAACCGCCCGGAACAACCGGGTCGGATCTTCGATGAAGCTTAAATTGTGCAGAATCCGCACCGACTTTTCCTTCAGGTCGCGCTGGCCACCGAAGAAGTCGAGCATCTGGCCGAACTTGTCCTGATTGAGGGAAATCGTCAGGGTGTTGATGGTGAAATCGCGCCGGTAAAGGTCATGGCGGATCGAAGCATGCTCGATCCGCGGCAGCGCCCCGGGGCGATCGTAGTACTCCAGCCGGGCCGAAGCCACATCAATTTTGAAGCCATCCGGCAGAATGATCACTGCCGTACCGAACTTCGCATGCGAGCGGATGCGGCAGTCGCAGACCTTGGCAAAGGCTTCGGCAAAGGCGATGCCATCCCCTTCGATGACCAGATCGACATCGAGATTTTCCTGACGCAGCAGCAGGTCGCGCACGAAGCCGCCGACCAGGTAAATGCGGACCTGTTGCTGATCAGCGACTGCCCCCAGTTGCCGGAGCAGCTGGCGGATGAATTTCGGCAGCTGGGCATCGATCAGCCGGGCCAGGTTCTTGCGCTTCAGCCGCAGGTTTCCCCGTCCGGGACCGACGAGGCGTCCGCTTCCTTCCGCGTGCCGGTCGCCGATCATATGCCGCAGCAGGTCGGTCCGGGTAACCACCCCGACCAACTCATCGTCATCGAGAATCGGGATGCAGCGCTGGTTGTGCTCGATGATCCCCTGCTGCAGTTCGTCCAACGGCGCATCAGGGGTCGCTGCTTCGAAATCGGAGCTCATGATGTCAGCGATTCCCATCTGCGAAAGCTTGTGGTGGGCGGCCTTCTCCACCACCTGGCGCGTGATGATGCCGACGACGCGATCCGCCTCGACAACCGGGATCGCATTGAAATTGAACCGGTTCAGAAGCTCGCGGGCCTGTCCGATGGTGGCCGAGAGCGGGATGGTCTTAACCGGCGAGGACATCAGGTGGCGGGCCTCGCAAGCCGAGCGGATATGCTTCTCCAGGACCAGCTCGATCTGGTCGAGCAGCTGCACCAGCGGGGTGTCGCGCACCGTCCCGGAGGCGGCAAAGGAGTGGCCACCACCGCCGAACTCCTGGAAGATCTCGCCGACATGAACCTCCGGCAGGCGCGACCGGCCGACCAGGAAAATCCGATCTTCCATCCGCACGGCGACGATCAGAACATTTAAATTTTCGATATCCTTGAGCTTATGCGCCAATGACGAGAGATCACCAACGTAGTAGTCGATGGAGGCATAGGCGATGGCGACCTCGACCCCGTTAATCAACAATTTGCGACAGGACTTGATCAGCTCGTTGAGAAGCTCGACCTGCTCGGGGGTCATTTCGCGGACGAGAAAGTCGGCAACCGTGTTCAGGCTGGCGCCGCAGTCGAGCAGAAAGGCGGCGGCCTGATAATCGCGGGACGTGGTGCCGGTAAAGAGCAGATGACCGGTGTCTTCGTAGAGGCCGAGCATCATCATGGTGGCCTCATCGGCGGTCGGGACAATGCCGCGCTCGACGAACAGGTGGGCCATGATCGTGGTCGTCGCGCCGACTTCCTCGATCACTTCGAGGTGACCGCGGATGCTGTTCTCATCGACCGGGTGATGATCGTAGATATGGATTTCCAGGCCAGGCCTGGCAACGATGTCGGCAAAGCCGCCGATCCGCGCTGCGCTGCGCACATCGACCAGAATCAGGCGGGTGACCGCGTCCAGATCGATGTCACGTATCCGCTTGACGCCGTAGGCGTAAAGGGTGCTGTGCAGCAGGAAATCCCGCAGGCCACGCTCCTGTCCGCCGGGGAAGACCAATTCGGCCTCGGGATAAAGTCGCTTGGCGGCGATCATTGCTCCGAGGCAATCAAAATCGGCATTGACGTGGGTAGCGATGACATCCATAGAGTCTGCGGGCCCGCTCTTATCGGCCGGGCTAAACCTCCAGGGTTCCGACCAGCTCGTTGATATCTTCTATCCCTTCATTCTGGCAGAAATTTTCCAGCCCGTCGATGATTGTCGCCATGGCGTTCGGATCGACGAAATTGGCGGTGCCGACCTGGACTGCCTTGGCTCCGACGATCAGGAACTCGAGCGCATCAACGGCGCGCGAGATGCCGCCTATACCGATGACCGGGACGCTGACCTCCTGCACCACCTGGTGCACCAGACGCACGGCGATCGGTCGGATCGCCGGGCCGGAGAGGCCGCCGATGGTGTTGGCCAGGCGCGGCTTGCGGGTTTTGACATCGACCGCCATGCCGGTCAGGGTGTTGATCAGGCTGATGGCGTCGGCGCCGGCGTCTTCCACCGCCCGGGCGGTGACGCGGATGTCGGTGACGTTCGGGGTCAGCTTGACGATCAGCGGCTTGCTGGTCTGCTTGCGCACCAGCGAGACCACCTCGTGGGCGGCCACGGCTTCGGTACCGAAGACGATACCGCCATGCTTGACGTTGGGGCAGGAGATGTTCATCTCCAGACCGGCCACTCCCGGCACATCATCGAGGCGCGCGGCGACCTCGGCATACTCCTCCTGGGTGTTGCCGAAGAAGTTGACGATCACCGGCGCGTTGATCTGTTCAAGAAACGGCATCTTGTGGGTGATGAAGGCATCGACGCCGACATTCTGCAGACCGATGGCATTGAGCATGCCGCTGACTGTTTCGCAGATCCGCGGCGTGTTGTTGCCCGCCTTCGGCTTGAGCGACAGCCCCTTGGTGACGATCGCGCCAAGCTGATTCAGATCGAGATAGGGAGCGTACTCTTCGCCATAGCCGAAGGTGCCGGAGGCCGGCATGACCGGATTCTTCAGTTTCAGCCCGGCGATCTCCACCGCCATCCGCGGGCGCTTGGTTTCAACCTTCTGCATTTTCACCTCTGACATCACTTGCACCCTCCGCAATCGGCAGCCTGATTTTCCAGGCGGTTCCAGTCGAGTTGTTCGGCGCGGAACACCGGGCCATGTTTACAGGTGCACAGATAACGCGGTTCGGCGTCGCTGTGTCCGGCCCCTTTGACCACACAGCCCAGACAGGCCCCAACCCCGCAGGCCATCAGAGCTTCGAGAGAGACCTGCAGCGGGGTTTTGTTTGCCGCACAGATCTTCTGCACGGCATCGATCATCGGCATCGGCCCGCAGGCAAATACCGAGGCCCTGGGGTATTTCTCCAGCTTGCGCTGCAGCACCTGGGTCACCAGCCCCTCTTCGCCGAGGCTGCCATCTTCGGTCGAGACGTACGTCTCGACGCCGAGCCGTTCGAATTCGGTGACGGCGATGATGTCTTCCCGGGAGCGCCCCCCCATCAGCAGGCGCACCCTGGAGGTCTCGACCAGCTTCTCCGCCAGCATGAAAAGCGGCACCAGGCCGATACCGCCGCCGACAAGGATTTTTTCCTCGTCCGGGTCGCCCAGCTCAAAGCCGCGGCCGAGGGGCCCGAGCAGCTCAATGCGGTCACCCTCGTGGAGCTCCTGCATGATCTCGGTCCCACTGCCGACGACCTTGTAGATGATTTCGATGTATTCCTTGTCCGGCATCCCATCGCAATCGGCCGGCAGACAGCCGATGCGGAAGATACCGAACGGACGGCGCAGCAGCGGTGGCAGCGAGCGCTGGACGCGAAACATGATGAACTGGCCGGGACTGGCCATTTTGTGGTAGCCCGGCGCCAGAATCCGCATCCGGCAATAGCCGGGGGCGATCTCCTGGTTGGACAGGATTATCGTCTTATAGTTTTTCATTCGTAATCTCCCTGGTACAGGCTCTCTATTCCCATTTTAAATAGATACAGCTACCGATCTTCATCCTGTGCCGCTTACCTCCAGCACCATCAGCAAGGCATCTTCACCGTCCCGGTAATACTGCTTGCGCTTATCGACAATGACAAAACCGAGTCGCTGATAAAGCGAAATTGCCGCCCGGTTGCTCTTGCGCACCTCTAGCCAGGCGCGCTCCAGCCCCTGCCTGCGGCATTGCTGCAAGCAATGTTCGACCAACCGTGCAGCGCCGCCCTGACGACGCCAGGCAGGAGCCGTAGCGACATTGAGAATTTGCATTTCACCGGCAATCAGCCAGTAGCTGAGATAGCCGGCCAGCTCGTCATGAGCGTAAAGCAGCTCAAGATGGGCAACCGGATTATCAAGCTCCTGCTGAAACAACGCCAAGGTCCAGGGCCGCTGATAGCAGAGCTGCTCGATCTGCAAAACCGCGGGCAGATCCTCGGCTCGACAGGATCGAATCTGAAAATGCGCTAACTGCATTGAATGAGAAAAGTCGGCTGAAGATATCCGTATTCGTGATAATATTTCCAGGCTGTTTGAGCAGACCCCGGAGTGCCGCCCCAAAACGGTGCGAGCGCTCTGGGAGTTCTAGCATAATTTGACTCTGCAATACAGACAAAGATGCATTTCCGGCCCGCTTTCGAGCCTTTTCCAAGGTTGACAAAGCGGACTCCGGGTGCTCTAATGTCCGGCCATTTACGAGCAAGGAGTGACTGAGTTGAGCGAGAAAAAACCGATCACCTATAAAGATGCCGGGGTCGATATCGACGCGGGAAATCGCTTCGTCGATATGATCAAGCCACTGGTCAAGCAGACCTCCCGCCCTGAAGTGCTGACCGATATCGGTGGCTTTGGCGGCCTCTTTTCCCTGAACAGCAGCAAATACAAGCGGCCGACCCTGGTCTCCGCGACCGACGGCGTCGGTACCAAGCTCAAGCTCGCCTTCATGATGGACAAGCACGACACGGTCGGCATCGACCTGGTGGCCATGTGCGTCAATGACATCATCGTCCAGGGGGCCGAACCGCTGTTTTTCCTCGACTATTTTGCGACCGGCAAGCTGGCGCCGGAAAAAGCGGTCGAAGTCGTCAAGGGAATCGCCGAGGGCTGCAAGCAGGCCGGCTGCGCGCTGCTGGGCGGCGAGACCGCCGAGATGCCCGGCATGTACGCCGCAGGGGAATATGATCTGGCCGGCTTCGCCGTCGGCGTGGTCGACAATGACCTGATCATTGATGGCTCGTCGATCACCAAGGGGGATCAGATCATCGGTATCGCTTCCAGCGGACTGCATTCGAACGGCTATTCGCTGGCCCGAAAGGTCTTCCTCGAGGAGCTGAAGCTGAGCCTTGACGACACACCTTCCGGACTGAATAAATCGCTCGGCGAAGAGCTGCTGACGCCGACCCGGATCTACGTAAAGAGCATCCATAATTTACAGCGCGATTTCACCATCAAGGGAATCGCCCACATCACCGGCGGCGGCATCCTGGAAAACCTGCCGCGCGTCCTACCCCATTACTGCAAAGCGATCATCGACCGGAACAGCTGGGAAAAACCGGCAATCTTCGAAATGCTGCGCGAGGGAGGCAACATCCCGGAAGAGGAGATGTACCGCACCTTCAACTATGGCATTGGCATGGTTATGATCGTTCCCGCTGACGAAGTAGAAGATATCTTCGGCCGCCTGGCGGGGCTGGATGAGCGGGCCTACCTGCTCGGCGAAATCGTCCAGACCGAAGACGACATCGCCCAGGTCGTTCTCAACTAACGGATCGAAGCAATCATGACACCCAAGAAACTGCGCCTCGGCGTTTTGGCCTCCGGTGGCGGCACCAACCTGCAGTCGATCATCGACAACTGTCAGCAGCAGACCATCGATGCCGAAATTGCTGTCGTGATCTGCAACAACCCGGATGCCGGCGCCCTGGCCCGGGCGGAAAAGGCCGGCCGGCCCCACCTCTGCATCAACCACCGCGATTTCAAGCAGCGCGAGGATTTCGATCGGGCGGTGGTCGCGGCGCTACAGGAAGCGGGTGTTGAGCTGGTCGTCCTGGCCGGGTTCATGCGGATCATCTCCGCAGCCTTCCTAGAGGCCTTCCCGCAGCGAATCATCAACATTCATCCGTCGCTGCTCCCTGCCTTCCCGGGCCTGCATGTGCAGAAGAAGGCCCTGGAGTACGGCGCGCGCTTCTCCGGCTGCACGGTCCACTTTGTCGACGGCGGCGTCGACACCGGCCCGATTATCATCCAGGCTGTCGTGCCGGTACTGGACGGCGACACGGAAGAGAGCCTGTCCGCCCGCATCCTGCAGCAGGAGCACATGATCTACTCCCATGCCATCCAGTTGTTTGCTGAAGGCCGGGTACAGATGAATGGCCGCCGGGTGCAGATAAAAGGTGCGCAAGACAACCAATCGGCCCTGATCAATCCCCCGCTCTAAGAAAACGACTCTGATGAAGACACCCGTTCTGGTCAGCAGCTGTCTGCTTGGTCTTGCGACCCGCTATGACGGCACCGACAATGACTGCCCCGCAGTCCACAGCTACCTCAAGCGCAACCAGCTGCAGGCGATTCCGGTCTGCCCGGAGCAGCTCGCCGGACTGCCGACTCCGCGTCCGAAGTGCTGGTTCACCCAGGGTGACGGCGCCAGTCTGCTCAAGGGACAGGGGGGACTCTGCGATGAACAGGGGCGGAATGTCAGCGAACTGTTTATGCACGGTGCCGGACAGGCCTTGAAATTGGCCGAATTGAGCGGCTGCAGGCATGCGATTCTCAAGCAGCGCAGCCCCTCCTGCGGCAGCAAGCAGATGCACCGCAACGGCCAGTTGGTCGAGGGATTAGGCGTGACTGCGGCGCTGTTGAAAAGCCGGGGAATCGAGCTGCTCAGCGAAGAGGAGCTGACATAATTTCTGCCCGAAAAAAATTTGCATCACCCCTAAAAATATGTTAGAAATGCGCGTTTGAAACTTTCAGGAGGAATCGAGAGATGGCAAGAGAATGTGAAATCTGCGGCAAAAAGCCCGTTACCGGAAATAATGTCAGCCACGCACACAACAAGACCCGCACCGTTTGGAAACCGAACCTGCAGAAGGTTCGTGCCGTTCAGAACGGTTCGGTGAAAAGCATCAAAGTCTGCACCCGCTGTATCCGTTCGGGAAAAGTTCAAAAAGCCGTCTGATTTTTTCTATCAGACGCCCGCAAACATAAAAAGGGATGCTCCCACCGGGGCATCCCTTTTTCTCGTAGTACGCCCTTCAAACAGCGCTCAACCGCAGCAAAATGCGATCGCGTCGATCTCGACCAACGCCCCCTTCGGCAGCGCCGCAACCTGGACCGTTGCCCGCGCCGGGGCGATAGCGGCACAGTAACCGGCGTAGATTTCGTTTACTGTCGCGAAATCCGCCAGGTCCACCAGATAGATGGTCGTTTTGACGACCGCGCTGAAGTCAACCCCGGCAGCCGCCAGCACCTGCTTCAGGTTGTCCAACACCTGTCGGGTCTGCTCGGCTATTCCCCCGTCGACCATCTCGCCAGAGGCCGGACAGAGCGGAATCTGTCCGGAGCAGTATAGATAATCTCCAGCACGTACCGCCTGAGAGTACGGCCCGATCGCCGCCGGTGCCTTGTCAGTTTCAACCCTGGCTATCCCCATCACCGTCTCCTTTGTGTGCAGTTAACTGCGGACCCGCTGGACCCGATTGACCCCTTTGACCTTTTTGACCTCTCGGATCACATCATTTAAATGCTCGAGGTTGCGAACATCGACCTCAAACAGGTTGATCCCTTTGCGCTCACCGGAGGAGCTGACGCTGGCGCTGATAATATTGGCATCGGCGTTGGATATCGCGCCGGAGATCCCGGCCAGCATACCTTTCTGATCACTGCAGTGAATCTGGTTTTTCACCGGCCGGGTGGTCT
>CALZHR010000149.1 GCA_945787335.1 uncultured Desulfuromonadales bacterium | reverse complement strand
AGACACCAAGGGCACGAAGAAAAGCTTTTTAACGCAGAGGCACTGAGTACGCGGAGATCGCAGAGAAACGCAATAACCTTTCCACTTTGGGTTTTCACCCAGAGAGATTCATTATTTTGGCTTTTGATCTTCTCTGCATCTCTCCGACTCTGCGTTAATCTTTTTGGTTTTCCTTCGTGTTCTTGGTGTCTTAGTCGTTAACCTTGTTGTGGGCCTTAGGTCCGTTTCCTTTCCAAGGTTCAGGCAATAGCTGACTCTGCCAGCTGGCGCAGGCCGCGCAGATCGAGCTTGCCGCTGCCCAGCAGGGGCAGGGCGTCCACTTTGATGAAGCTGTCCGGCTGCGGCCGCCAGAGGTTCGGCAGGTCGCTTTCATTGCTGATCCGTTTCAATTCAGCGCTTTCACCCGCCTCGTCGGTATAGACCACGACCAGTTTTTCCCCCTTTTTCGCATCCGGCACGGCGGTGACCGCCAGCGCGTTCCCGGCGAGCTGCAGGGCCTGATAAAAGACCTCCTCAACCTTGATGTGCGGGACCATTTCGCCGCCGATCTTGCTGAAGCGGGCCAGGCGGTCGGTGATGTGCAGGAAGCCGTCTGTGTCGATGCGGCCGATGTCGCCGGTGATGTACCAGCCGGCGACGATCGCCTCGGCGGTCTTGTCGGGACGGCTCAGGTAGCCGGTCATCAGGTTGGGGCCCTTCACCAGGATCAGACCGGTAGCCCCTGCCGCGAGCGGCTGATGAGTTTCGGGGTCGACGACGCGCAGCACCACGCCGGGGATGGCGCGGCCGACGCTGCCGGTTTTGTTGCCCGGCTGCTGGATATCGTCAGCATCGACATCAGGCAGGCTCAGGGTGATCAGCGGGGCCAGTTCCGTAGCTCCGTAACCTTCCAAGGGGCGCAGACCGTATTTTTCTGCAAAGGCGTCGGCAAGCTGGGGTTTCAGCTTCTCCGCACCGGTCACCACCAGGCGCAGGCTGGCGAAATCCTCCGACGTGGCCCGACGCAGATAGCTGGCAAGGAAGGTCGGGGTGGTCAGCAGCAGGGTCGAGCGGTGCTTGCGGACCAGTTTACTGATCGCGCCGGCGTCCATCGGGTTGACGTGATAGCTGGCTGAGAAGCCGCTGAGCAGCGGTAACCAGAGGGTCGCGGTGAAGCCGAGCGCATGAAAGAAGGGCAGGGCGCTGCAGACATTGTCCTGCGGCGCGGTCGCCGCGACCGTGCGGATCGCTTCCAGGTTCGAGATGATGTTGTGCTGACTGAGCATCACCCCTTTGGGCTCGCCGGTGCTCCCGGAGGAGAAGATCACCGTGGCCAGTTCAGCGCCGCGCTGACGCGGGGCTTGCAGCAGCAGGCGCCTGGGCAGCAGCCGGGCCTTGAGCAGGGCGCGCAGCTTGTCGGCCCTGCCGATGCGCGGCAGCAGCTCCTCCAGGTAGATCACCTGCTGCGGCAGCGGCAGCTGTGGGAAGCGTTCGATGAAGCGCCGGCTGGTGATCAGGGTCTTGATGTCGCACTGTTCCATTGCCGAGCTGACCGCGTCAGCGGAGGCGGTGTAGTTCAGGTTGACCGGTACTTTGCCGAGCAGCGGCACCGCCAGGTTGGCCAGCGCCCCGCCGACCGAGGGGGGCAGTAACAGGCCGATCATGCGATCGTCGGCCAGGGTTGGTTTCAGCTGCTTGGCCAGCGCCAGGGCGCCGGTCAGGGTCTGCCCGTAGGAGAGCTGCTTGCCGCCGCTGTCGCTGAGCGCCCGGCGGCACCAGTTGCTGCGGGCGGTGGTGACGAACAGCTCACTGAGGGAGGTACGCCGGGCTTGCTGCGCCTGATAATAATCGTGGGCCAGTTCGGCGACCGCCTGCTGGACCTCGGCAGCCGAACTCTCTGCATGCATGGCCGCGCCGAAGTGAATCGAGATCGGGTAGGGGAAGCTGGTCGGCAGCTTGGTGACCAGCTTGCCGTGGGCGTAGCTGAAGATGCTGCCCCAGGCGCCGCCGATGTAGATCGGGATGATCGGATGCTCGGTCCCTTTGACGATCGCCTCTAAACCGCCTTTGAATTGCTGCAACATGCCGTTACGGGTGATCATCCCTTCGGCGAAGATGCAGACCAGGTAGCCGTCGTCCAGCGCCTGCCGGGAGGTTTTGATGAATTCGACCAGCTGTTTGCGCGAACCATTCGGGGCGACAGGAATAACCCCCATCAGCCTGAACAGCGGTTGCAGCAGGCGCGTGTTGTAGACCTCCTGGTGCATGATAAAGCGGATGCGGCGTTGCTGGGTGGCGAGCAGCAGCAGGGCATCGATCCAGGAGACGTGGTTCGACACCAGCAGGGCCGAGCCTTCGCTGGGCACGTTTTCAGCCCCTTCGGTCTGCAGGCGATAGCCGAGCTTCATGACCAGCAGGGCAACAAAGCGCAGCAGAAAATCGGGGAGAATCCACAGGGTGATCAAGGTCAGGCCGAGGGTCAGTAGACCGAGGGCCAGAAACGAGTCCGCCGGCGTGAAGCCTAAAGGGCCACTGAGGAAGAAGGCCAGCGCCGAAGCCAGGAGTACGCCGCACCAGCTCAAAAAACTGCCGGTAGCGAGAATCCGGCCGAGCTTCGCGCGCGGGGCGCGGAACTGCACGAAGGCGTGCAGCGGGACCAGGAAGAGGCCGGCGCTGATGCCGAGCAGCAGAATCAGGGCCAGGTGCAGGGGCAGATGGTTCGGCAGCAAACACAGGCCGCACGTGCTCAGCGCCAGACCCAGGGCGCCGATCGGGACGACACCGAACTCGACATTGCGCCCCGAAAGCCGCCCGGCCAGCAGCGAGCCGAGGCCGATGCCGAGGGCCGCAACCAGAAACAGGTAGCCGCTCTGCTCCTGGGAAAGTTCGTGCACCTGCATGCCGAAGGGGATCAGGTTGATCTGGGCGAAGGCGCCGAGGAACAGAAAATAGGCCGAGCCGAGGATCGCCAGCTGCAGGTGGCCATCCTGGCGAAGTTCGCTCAGGGTCTCCCTCAACTCAGAGAGAAGCAGCGGTGAAAGCTTACGTCCGGCGTCGGCAGGCGCGGTCTTTTCGATCCGCCAGCTGGCGGCCAGGCCGGCCAGGGAAAAGCCGATGCAGGCGAAAGCTGCCGTGCGATAGCTGGAATGGCTCAATTGCACCAGCACCGGCGCCAGGGCCGAGCCGAGGATGATCGCCAGGTAGGTGAACGATTCCAGCAGGCTGTTCGCCTTCGAGAGCTGCTGGCGTTCGACCAGTTCGGGAACGATGCCGTATTTCGCCGGCCCGAACAGGGCGCTTTGCGTTGCCATCAGGAAAAGCACGGCATAAAGCCCGGCTTCACTGTTGGCGCTGAACGCGGCGACCCCCAGCAGGGCGATGCCGAATTCCGCTGCTTTCATTGTCCGGATGATGGTCGTCTTGCTCAGTTTGTCGGCCAGTGTCCCGGCCAGAGGAGAGAAGAGTAGAAAGGGGATCACGAACAGGGCGCCGGTCTTGGCGGCGACCGCGGTGGCCTGTTCCGGGCCCTTGACGGCGATTAGGAAAAAGATGATCAATAATTTTAGCAGGTTATCGTTAAGGGCGCCGAAAAACTGGGTCAGGTTGAGCCAGCTGAAAGGTTGCGGCAGCTTGGTTCTTTGCATGGCACGAGCCTCCTTGGTCGGTGTTTCCTGATTGATTTAGCAGTGGCTGTGCCAAATGCCATTATTGTTTGTAACTTGTTGAAAAACATATAGGGTTTATGCTCTTTGAGGATGTGAAATGCCCTAAGGATCTGTTGCTAAAACAAAATTTGTATTATCGGTGTGCATAAAATGTCGTTCGGGTTGTTGCCTGGCTGGTGCTTGGAGTGGTCTTTGTGGCGAGCAGTCATGACCCGTAAATATTCCTTGGCCGACCTCTCGTATACGCTATAATTTATGGTATCGTTTTATGATAAATGACTAAGTATCAGGAGGAGGATATGGAAACGATAGCGCAAAGAATTCTGATTGTTGATGATGAGTTGATCGTCAGAGAACCTTTGAAAGAGCTTTTCTCCGATCGGGGGTGGGATGTTGAAACCGCTTCCTGCGGGCAGGAAGCTCTGGGGCTTCTGTCACAGGCTGAACCTTTTGACGTCATCATTGCCGATTACTACATGCCGCACCTCAACGGGCTCGAATTTCTCAAGCGCGTGAACCTGAAGTACCCCGGCACCTACTGCATCATGTTAACCGCCTATCCCTTCTGTGATTCGGTCAAATATGCCCTGAAGAAATATCTGAACGCCGATATCCTGGAAAAACCCTGGGATGAGCAGATGGTCGATACGGTCGAGCTCGTCATGAAGAGCCGCAAGGCTTATCAGGCACAAGAAATTTCATAAAACCGCTGGCAGAAAGAAGCTCAGAGCAGCTTTCTCAGCGGGAGAAGTTTCAGGACGCCGAGTTTGACCCGTTTCCAGAAGGGGGCCAACCGGTTCGGGTTTTCTTTCGCTGAATTCCAGCTGTTTTGTGGCCGCATGTCCCGCTCGATCCAGGCTTCGACCTGCGCGGCGAGCCGCGGATTATCGATAACCACGCCAACCTCGGTGTTGAGGTTCGCTGAGCGCGGGTCAAGATTGAAGGTTCCGATATACAGCTGTTGCCCGTCAATGACCAGGGTCTTGGCGTGGATGGCGAAGATCGGAGCCTTTTTTTTCAGCTGCGCGTAGCGCTCGAGCAAATCCTGCTGGATGGCCGGTTCCGGCTTGAACTCGTAGATTTCGATTCCTGCTGCGAGCAGCTCGCTGCGCTGTTTGCTGTAGCCGCTGAAGGCCATCAGGTTGTCGGTTGACAGCAGCGAATTGGTGCTGATCCGAACTTTGACCCCCCGCATAATTAGTTCGCTGAACAGTTCCAGCCCCCCTTCCGGCAGCACCAGGTAGGGGGATTGAATCGTGACCCGGTGTTTCGCCTGCCGCAGGGCCTCCGCCAGCCGCGTGGTGGTCCGGCCACCGCCGCCCAGACCCTGGTCACCCAGGTTTTTGCCCGGATCATCACTGATAAACTCCACCCGGTCCCAGGTCAGATTCTCGACCAGCGCAGTGAATTTTTCTGGCAGATCGCTCAGCGCCTGCCTGACTTCCGGGGTGAAATTGGTTTTGTCGGCGGCGTAATCGTGAAGCTGCTGATAAACAGCGGAAATCTTCTCAGCTGTCGGCCGGGCGGATCTGTCCAGTAAGTTCTCCACCGGGACCGCCAGTTCGTGCGCCCAGAACGTCTCGAAGCTTGTTTCCATTTTTTTTACCACCGGCCCCAGCAGCAGAATATCGCGATCGCGGAAATTGTATCTCTGGTCATAATCGTAATATTCGTCGGCCATGTTGCGGCCACCGGTGATGGCGACCTGGCCGTCGACCAGAAAGGTTTTGTCATGCATGCGCTGATTGGCGGCGCGGAAATCGGCAAACAGATTTAAGACGCGCTTCGCCTTCGAGGTACCGACTTTGTGTTGCGGATTGTAGATGCGGATGGCGATATTCGGGTGCGCGCCCATCGCCAGAAGGAAATCGTCCGGCGCGTCGATCAGCAGATCGTCGACCAGAACCCTGATCTTCACGCCCCGCTCCGCAGCCCGCAGCAGGTGCTCGGATGCCAGGGTGCCGATGTTGTCGGAGCTCCAGATAAAGTACTGCACATCGATGCGGCGGTCTGCCTGGTCTGCCAGCCAGGCGCGGGCCAGCAGCGCTTCCTCGCCTTTTTCGAGGACGTAAATGCCATTCTGCCCGGGGTGCTCCGCCAGCAGCGGAAAGAGCCTTTGCTGCAGTTCGCCGGCCTGCAGCAGGGTGCTGAATGCAAGCAGGCAGATGGCAGACAGCAGCAGCGCGGTCCAGCGAAGTCTGTTCGGCGTCATCAGCTTCTCCTTGGTCGACGCGGCGGTTGCCCGGCGCTACGCTGCTTCCGCCTGGCGGTCGGTTTTTGCGGCTGGCGTGGCGGTCGCGGTTCCAGCAGCTCAGCCGCAACCTCCTCCCGCCCGCAAAGCCGCAGCGCCTCCAGGACCTCATGCTTCGATTCCGGTCGATGATAGAGCAGCAGCGCTTTCTGCAGGCGCTTTTCTTTGGTCGTGCGTGGCACGTGCAGCCGCTCGCCGGTAAACGGGTCTGTCCCGGTGTGGTAGATGCAGGTTGCCAGGCTGCCCGGGGTGGGGGTGAAGTCCTGCACCTGCTCGACCTTCAGCCGATGCCGTTTCAGGTAGCGGGCGACCTCGACCATATCAGCCAGCTCGCAGCCGGGGTGCCCGCTGATCAGGTATGGAACCACTGACTGGCGCAGGCCGAGCTGCCTGCTGCGCTGGCGGAAGCGTTCGAGAAATTCGGTGAACAGGGCCGCGCCCGGCTTGCGCATGACAGCTGTGACCCGGTCGCTGGTCGATTCCGGCGCCACTTTCAGCAGTCCGCCGACGTGATGTTGCAGCAGGTCGTCAAAATACTGCTGCTGGAACTGCAGCAGGTCGTAGCGGATACCGGAGGCGACGAAGACGTGTTTGACCTTGTCCCGTTTGCGGATTTTGCTTAACAGCCGTACGGCCCGCTGGTCGTTGCTGCGCAGGTTCTTGCAGGGGCGCGGGTAGAGGCAGCTGCCTCTGCGGCAGCTTTTCTCCGCGGCTGGATTGCCGCAGCCCAGTCCGTACATGTTGGCGGTCGGGCCGCCGACATCGCTCAAGCTGCCGTGAAAACTGTTCTCCGCGGTCATGCGATCGATCTCTGCAAGGATCGAGGCCTCCGAGCGGGACTGAATGGTTTTGCCCTGGTGATGGGTGATGGCGCAGAAAGCGCAGCCGCCGAAGCAGCCGCGATGGCTGGTGATCGAGTTGCGGATCTGTTCGAAGGCCGGAATCTTTTCGCGGTAACTGAAATGCGGCTGCCGGGTGAAGGGCAGCGCGTAGCTGCGGTCGAGCTCCGACTCGGTCAGCGGCAATGCCGGCGGGTTGACGATCAACTGACGCCCGCCGTGAGTCTGCAGCAGCGTTTTCCCCGACCAGGGGTTCTGCTGCTCGCTGGCCAGTTTGAACATCCGGTTATAGGCCTGCGGGTCTTCACTGACCTGTTCGAAGCTGGGGAGCTCTAGGGCGTCGTCCGGTCGCTCAGTATTCAGCATCACCGTTCCCCGAAGGTCAGCAACGGTTGCGATCTCTTCCCCATCCGCCAACCGCCGGGTCAGCTCCAGCATGGCGGTCTCCGCCATGCCGTAGAGCAGCAGGTCGGCCTTGCTGTCGACCAGCACCGAGCGGCGCACTTTGTCGTCCCAGTAGTCGTAATGGGCCAGACGGCGCAGGCTGGCTTCGATGCCGCCGATGACCGTCGGCAGACCCTTGAAGGCGCCTTTGACCGCTGCGGTGTAGGCGATGACGGCGCGGTTCGGTCGCTTGCCGGCGACATTGCCCGGCGTGTAGGCGTCATCCCGGCGGATCTTTTTTGCCGCCGTGTAGTGATTGACCAGCGAGTCCATCGCCCCGGCGGAGATCGCCGCAAACAGCCGCGGCCGACCCATTACTTTGAAAGATTCGGGATTTTTCCAGTCGGGCTGGGCGAGGATGCCGACCCGGTAACCTGCCGCTTCCAGCAGGCGTGCCAGCAGCGGCGTGCCGAAGGCGGGGTGGTCGATGTAGGCGTCGCCGCTGATAAACAGCACATCCAGCTCTTCCCAGCCACGGGCGTCCATCTCGGCGCGGCTGGTCGGGATATAGGCTTTCAGGTCGAGTGTGCTCAGGGTCTTTATCCTTAAAAGACCTGGCGCAGGGCCAGGTGAAAGACCACGTCCGGCGAGGTATTGACCATCACATCCTCGCTGACGGCCAGGTCGAGGCTGGTGCGTTCAGCGAGCTGCAGGGTGCCGCCGGTCACCAGCTGAACCGAATGGGAGCTGATTTCGTCGAGTTCGCTATTTTTGTAGAATGCGGTGTGGGCGTCAGCCTGAATTTTCAACGCCAGCCAGTCGAGAGGAGCCCAGCCGAGGCCCAGGCTGCCGAAACCGGCCAGGTTGCGGTGCTGTTTTTCCAGCACCTCGCTGTCGCTGATCAGCAGGCCGCCCAGCGCGGCGTAGGCCGAGAAGCGGCCCCACTCTGCAGGAAACTCGCGCTGGCCGGCGATCGCCAGAGCGATATCGGTGCTGCCGCTGCCGAACAGCTTGTCGCTGTCTCCGGTCGGCAGCTTCAGGCTCAGGCGCAGAACCGCGCTGCCCGGCCTGGCGCCGGTTTCGCGCAACAGCAGCATGGCGGCGCTCAGGCGCAGATCGCCGAGGCCGCTGTCGCTGCCGGACTGGCTGATCAAGGTCTGGCCGCTGCGCTGGTAGGTGAAATTCAGCTGATCTCGCGGGACCTTGTTGCGGTCGCCATCAGGAAAGCCGAAGCTGTCATGGAAACCATCGATGAAGCCGTCGAGAAAACCGCCGTTGCGACTGAAATAGGGGACGTCGACACCGAGTTCAAAACGGTCGGAAAGTCCGTAACGCAGCGTCAGGGTCGTGCCGTAGGTTTCGCCGTCGAGCAGCACCGATTCACCAATTCCCGCCGAGCTGGTGAAATTGTTGGCCACGTCGAGCAGCAGGCCGACGGCAACCCGCCCCTTGTCCAGCACCTCGGCCGGTTCGGCAGTCGGCAAGCCATAGATCTGCACCAGCGGGCTCTGGTTGCGGGTGGCAAATGGCGTCAGCTCCACCGCCAGGGCCGGGCCAGGCCGGAAGGCCAGCAGAACCAGCGGCAGCAGAAGTGGCAGTATCCGGAACAGATTCCCTCGCATCGGTCGATCCTCCCCAATGGCATGAACGACAAAGGTTTTCGCCGCCGCATCGATATCCTATTGGCAGAATTGGTTGCCTGGTGAGTTTACTTCAAGCCGTCTAGTTTAAAGTGCCGCGATCGCGCAACAGGTTCTTGTACGAGCGGTCATAGCTACGTTCGGTCTCTGCGCTGAAGAAACAGGCCGGGAAGCCGCCCTGGCCGCGATGATAGGCAACGCACTGGCAGCAATTGCCCCGTCGTGAACAGCTGGCGTAGGTACAGCGGCATTTCTCTTTTCCGGTTGCTGAACAATCCATTGCAAATATTCCTTACCTGGAGAGCGATTCGAAAATAAAAATCATCGTCGTGATAGCACAGTTTCAGGCTGTTTGTCACGATTTGTCCCGTTTGGCGGGGCAGCTTAGACTGCCTTTTTATTTGACTGTATACTGCTCTAGATATTAAAAAGAAGGTTCAGCTTGTGTTTCATTGAGTCTTTTTTACCAAGATGAGAAGCCTTTATGCAAAAGCTTGAAGATAAAAGAACGACCGCCGGAAATGAAAAGCAAACGCGTTCAAACTCCAAAAATAAGGCCGTCGGAGTTGCCTCGACCTTCGACAGCAAAGAGCTGAAAAACTTCTTCGTCAGCTACCTGACCACCATGCTGGTTGTCGAGGGGTTGATTTTCTTTTTCTGCTTCATCAACCATTTGGCGACCGATAGCAGCAGCTTCCCCTGGAAGCCCTACCTGTTCGCCACCTTCATCACGCCGATCGCCATCACCTTTGTCTTCGGCCTGATTATCCTCACCTTCAACAAGTTCTTCTTCCGCGGCGCCGTTGAGGTGCCGCAGGAGGATTCCCTCTCCGGGGTCAGCCTCAATAAAGGGGACCGGCTCGGCTCGTTCTTCCACGTCGTGCACCGGATGCCGTTCCTGCTCAGCCTGCTGCTGCTGATCGTCGGTACGGCCATCGCTTACAACCTCGACTCGGTGGTCCTCTATGCCGCGCAGGCCGGGGCGACCACGGCCCAGTACCTGTTCTTCACCATGATCGGGGTGCTGGCGGTCGCCGTCCTCGGCATCGCCACCTGGATGCTGCTCAGCTATCGGCTGCGCCAGACCAAGCTGACCAGCACGCACCAGTACAAGATGCAGCTGATGGATCAGTTCGGCATGGTGCTGATGGATGACGGCACCATGCTCGACAAGGACGGCAACGTGGTCTACCAGCAGCACGGCGTCAGCCAGATCGGCTATGAGGATCTGGATGATGAGGTGCAGCTGCTCGAAGAGCTCAAACCGAAGAAATAATTTTCAGTTTCGCACCTGTAATAATTCCAAAGCCCCGCAAGATCGACTCTCCCGGGGCTTTGGTGTTGGCATCATCTGCGGGCCTTTTCCTCTCGGAGACTTATCCCTTCTTACGCAACAGCCGATCCAGCTCCCCCTGTTCGAGAAACAGCTTGTCGAACCAGTGCAAGTGGACTTTCGCCAGCGCCCAGCCGAAGGTCGCGATTCCCGCTTTGATGATGATGCTTTTGGCGGTCTTTTGCGGAACAAAAAGCTTGTAAAGCGGGAAGACTGCGGCAGCAACCGCACCGAGAGCGGCGATAAAGATCGTGCTCAAGGCAAATGTCACTTTGAAATTCCAGAGAATGACAATCGCCACCAGCAGCAGGATAACTGCAACCGCCAGGGCAATTTTGGCGAGTTTTCTCAGCTCGGGGCTGATCGCCCAGACCTTGAACGCGGTTTTCGTGGCGATCTCAAGCTGGCGGATCAGCTCTTTGCGTTGCTCGCTGCCGTTTTCCGCCGGCGACGCCAGCAGGGGAGCCAGGCGTAAAAACTCCCATTTTTCAGTGTCCCGTGGCGCGGCCAGCTCGAACTCGTCCCAGATGCAGGCCAGCTGGTACTGGCGGTGCCGTTCGGCCAGCGTCCGCAGTTGATTTTCGACCGTCAGATAGCCGCTGCACATCAGGCTGCAGGCCTCCACCTCGGTGAAGGAATCGAGGTCGGTGCGGATCGCGGCGATCCGGTCCTGCAGGTCTTTGGCGATTCCGTAATCGGTCGTTTCCTGAGGGTCGGTCCCTTGCGGTTTTTCCTCGAGACCCAGCCAGTTGATCGCCGGTGCGTCGAGATCCTTCTTCAGGTGGATGTAGCACAAATCCTGCAACGCGCCGTTCTCCACCCGGCCGAGCAGGTCCTGGTACTCCGCTTCGCGGACCCGGTCCCCCTGTACGCAGCTCGAGCGCAGCAGCACCGAGATCATGCTGTCACCCGGGGTCTTCTCATCCTTCATCTGTCCCGAGGCGTCACTGCAGATAATCAGGTTGCAGCCTTCGTTCAGCAGCCCCTGCACGCCCTGGTTGTCGTGGACTCCGCCGTCGACCAGTTGCAGCACGTGGTCATCGTCACGGGTGCGTGGCCGTTCGTAGACCTCTTCGTACAGCGCTTCGATCGCCAGCGGGTCGAACAGCCCCGGCACACAGGAGGACGCCGCCACCGCGTGGCCGAGGCGGAAGTCCTGCAGATGCACGGGCGCCTGCTTTTCGTAGTAGAGGCGCCGGTAGCGGCGGTTTTTGTCGACCTCAGAGCCGAGCAGCCCCGGCGCTTCACCCATCCAGCTGGCGGTGAAGTGCCAGTTGTGACCGGAGTTGAGCGAGGTGGTGTTCAGCAGCAGGATCGGCACCTTGGCGCGCCGCGACCAGTTGGCGAATTTCGGGTTGTAGTTTGTGCCTTTTGCGTATGGCGCCGGCGTCACCAGCAGCTTCTCCATCGGCAGGCCGGTTTCCGGGTCGATATCGGGCCGGATCAAACGATAGAGCTTTTCCTCATACAGCTCGCCGAGCCGGTGGGTGCGCGAATAGCGGTATTTCAGCCAGTCGGGGATCTTGTCGTATTTCTCGGGGAGCTTATCCGAGATTATTTTGAACAGCTTGCCGGAGAACAGCATGCGCAGGTTCTTCCAGAAATCGGCCATCACCCGCATGCGGATGTTCTGCTGCACCCCGGCGAGGAAATTGGCCGAGACGGTTTCGACGATCGTGATGTAGTCCGCTTTGCCGATCTGGGCATCCGACTTTTCTTCCAGCTTTTTCTGCACCTCCAGGTAGTACATGGCGCCGACGATGCTGCCGCCGGAAACGGTCGACAGCACCTCGACCGAGCGCAGCACGTCCATCTCGGCCAGCCGCGCCAGCACGCCGAGGTGGTAGAACGAGGCGCGGAAGCCGCCGCCGGACAGGGCCAGCCCGACCTTGCCGCGATGGCCGAAGATCGCCTGCTTTTCGTTGGGATTGAGGAATTTGCCGAGCACCTGCCAGCTCTGCGGCCAGTCCTTCACCGGTTGCCCTTCGCGTGGCGGGTGATCTCCCTGCAGGCGTGCCAGCGAGGCGAACTGCATGAACGTGGTCTGGCGCTTCCAGGGCTTGGCATCTGCCTTCTTCGCCTCGCTCAGGCACTTGCCGGCCGCCGGAAACTGGCGCAGGCCGAAGCGGATTTCCGCCAGAGTCACCTGATACCAGTAGCTCTTTTTGTCTTCGGGCTTGTCCTTGGCATGCTGCAGAAGAACCTTGAGAATAGCGTTCCGCAGTTCGCCGGCCGTTTCCTGCAGGCGGTTTGCTTCCGTTGGCCTGGTGCCGCTGCGCAGGGCCGTCTCATGCGCCCGTGCGGCGAGCAGGTCGAGCACATAGGCCGCGTTGACTCCGCCGTAGCCCAGGTCCAGTTTATTGTCCCGATCCCAGGCGGCGCGGTAGAACTCGTAGGACTGCCGCAGGTTTTCGCTCTGCCCGCGGTATTCCCAGATCCGCTTGTAGACCGCCCCGCCCAAAGCCAGGGTTTCCGGAACCGAATCTTCCAGCAATTTACGGTACGTCGCCAGCTCTTCTGCGGGCAGCTCGACAGGTTCGAGCTCATCCGCAATGAACTTGTCCGGAGCTCGCAGGCCGAGCGACTCGAGCAGCTGCAGCGCATCGTCCAGCCGGTTGAACGGCGGCAGGTCTTCATCCTTGTAAGTGCACAGGGCCAGTTGTTGGGTGATCCAGGGGGATAAGATTTTTTCTGCAGCGCCTTCCTCGCGCGCCCGGGTCAGAACCTTGCGCGCCAGCCCAAACTTCAGTTCGCCCTTCAGCTCTTCAATCAGCTCTTCCAGTTGCTCCGGATCGGGGAGGTTCTGTTCGCCAGAAATAATCGCATTCGCTTCAGAGATGAAGATGGCGGGGGTTTCCTGATCGCTCATTTGGCTCCCTCCTGGCCGGATTTAGCTATTTTGGCAGCTATTCGCGGTGAAAAACCAACAATGACAAGTATATACGAAAAATTAATGAGGGAGGGGGAGCGGGATTATCCTGCGACCGCAACCGCCTGGCTGGCCAGCTCGATCACATCGTTGAGCGGCAGCAGGGTGCGGGTCTTGGCGACGAAGCCGCTGGCGTGCACAAAGCGGATCTCCGGATGCTCTTTGATGGTGCGGAAGTCGACGACCACGTTATCCTCCAGGCGCAGCAGCTCCCAGCCGGGGCCACGCACCGAGGGGGTGATGCTCATGACGATCTTCTCGTCACCCAGCTCGCGCAGGAACAGCTCCATCGACAGTTTCGGGTTGTCGGCGATGGTGCTGATCAGCGCCTTGAGGTGCCTGACCGGGACGATCCGCGCTTCTTCCTTCAGGTGCACCAGGCGCTCCTTCTTCAGCTTCATCATCGCGATCATCTCGCGCCCCAGGTCCTTCATGAACACCGCGAAGATCTCGTCCGGCTGCAGCTGCTTGACCCGCGAGAAGCGGCTGAGAATATAGCCGTCGATCGGCGACGAGGAGGCGAACAGCACGCTGGTCTCGACCCCCAGGTGTTCGGCGGTCTTGTACGGGCCGCGCGTGTCCATCATGCTCATATGGCAGTACCAGCCGAACACCTGCATGGCGTCGTCGTGGTAGCCGAGGTGCTTCATCACCAGGTGAAAGGCGCAGGGCAGGCCCGGGTTGTGGTGGTGGTCGAAGTTGTGCTTCTCGGGGTCGTACTCCATCCCCACATCGACCACGTAGGTGTTCGGATCGTCCAGATCTTCCTGCGTCGGTTCGCGGCGCAACACCTCGGCCCGGCCGAGGTGTTCCAGCAGGATGCAGGCCGAAAGAAAATCGTCCCGGTGCGCGGTTCCGGGATGGGCGATGATACGGTACATAAGCTATCTCTCCAAATACGTGCTCAGTCTGGGCAGCTTACTGGGCAGCGGCTGAAATGGCTATAAAAATAATGATAGCACTTGGTGGGCGGAAGGGCATGGGGAGATTTTTATTTTCCCCCTTCCAGTAACGTCTGAAAAGCCTGTTCAATCTCTGCTTTCGATCGGCCCAGCTCCTCCAATAGATGCTGGTAGTTCCCAAGCGCTGCATGCAAATGGGGATGCTCATGACCGGTTTTATGGGTGAACTGGATGAAAATATCCACCATTCGGCGCATCGGCGGTTCGGCCTCCTCCAGCCGGTTGGTGGCTTGCAGCAGCCGGGCCAGGTTGTTGAGGCGGATGGCGACCTTCGGGTGGTCGGGGCCGTAGCTCTGCTCATCGATCCGCAGGGCGCGACGATAGAGCGGTTCGGCTTCGGTCAGCCGGCTGGTGTCTTTCAGCAGCAGGGCAAGGTTGTTCAGGTTGCAGGCAACCTCCGGGTGGTCAGGGCCATAGCTGGCTTCATTGATCTGCAGGGCGCGGCGCATCAGCGTTGAGGCCTCGGTCAACTGATTGATGTCTTTCAGCAGTGTGGCCAGATTGTTCAGGTTGCGGGTAACCTCCGGGTGGTCGGGGCCGTAGCTGGTTTCATTGATTTGTAGCGCGCGGCGAAAGAGTGGTTCGGCCTCGGTCAGCCGGTTAGTGTCTTGCAACAGCGCGGCCAGATTGTTCAGGTCGATGGCGACATCCGGGTGGTCGAGGCCGTAACTGGCTTCATCGATCTGCAGGGTGCGGCGCATTAGCGGTTCGGCCTCGGTCAACCGGTTGGTGTCTTTCAGCAGGTGGGCCAGGTTGTTGAGGCGGATGGCGACCTTCGTGTGGTCGGGGCCGTAGCTGGCTTCGTCGATCTGCAGGGCGCGGCGCATCAGCGGTTCGGCCTCGGCGAAGCGTGCTTTGGTTTTAAATAGCAGGCCCAGTTCATTCATCAGATAGCTGGTCGGGTCTGCAACCCCTGAATTGTCACCCTGCTCGGCGGCCAGCATCAGGTGAGGCAGCAGGGGCTCCCATTGCGGCCAGGTGCGGACATCGCTGGGAGCTCCGGGGGCCGCAGCGGCCAGAAGATCCAACCCCGCCTGTAACCAGAATTTTTGTGCCTCAGAAGCCATCCGCGAGCGAAGGATCTCCTGCACCACCCGATGCACCGAGACGTTATCGCTATCGCTGTCCCAACGGAGCAGGCTGTAGTTGGCCAGCTCCGCCAGGGCATCAAACAGGGATGCAGTTATATCTATCCCATCGGCAATCTCCTCAGTGGCTTTCCGCCAGGCCTGCTCGGCCTCTTCATCTTCGAAGACAAACAGCGGAATCGGCTCGGGGGCGAACCAGGCGAGGATGTTCAACAGGGCGACCTCTCCGGGACCGAGCAGGTCGATGCTGGTCTGCCAGGTGACGGCGATGCTGCAGGGGTAGTTCATCTGCCGCTCGTTGTGCCATTCGCGCACTTTCGGCAGTTTTTCCCGCCAGTTCTCCAGATAACCGGCCAGAGAGCAGCGGCGGTTCAGCACGTAGGCCCCCGCCTGCTCCAGCGCCAGCGCCAGGCCGCCCAGCTCGGTGGCCAGTTCCTGCACGTCAGCTGCATCGCTTGGTAGTTTTCTGCGTTTGGGTTCAGTCCGTTCGAGCAGAAAACTGGCGGCATCATCTCCCGCCAGCACATCCAGCTCCATGGTGCCGATCGCGCCGCTCCACTGGCTGAGCCGACTGGTGATCAGCACCTGTCCGCCGTGCAGCTGCGCCAGCAGCTTTTCCACCGCTTCGGCCGCGGCGGGAGAGTCGACGTTGTCGAGGATCAACAGCCAGCCGGGGTGCTGCTGGAACCAGCGCAACACGGCGGCATAACGAACCTCATCTTCGGTCACCTCTTTCTCCGGCAGGTCCAGAAACTCGGCCGCCACCAGGGTGGAGAGGTTGCCGCGCAGGCTCTGCGGAGTGTCGGCGATCACCAGCAGCAGGGCGCTGTATTCGCCGGCGTACTCCCAAGCGTACTCGACCGCCAAGCGGGTTTTCCCCACGCCACCCAACCCGTGCAGCGCCTTGCCGACGATCGCCGTCGCTTGTCCGTTGTCGGTCTGGTGCAGGGCGGTGTGCAGCTCGGCCAGCTTCTCTTCGCGTCCTTTGAACAGCGCACCAAGGCTGGGGTAGGGGAGGATGATCCGTTTGCTGCTACGCAGGTCGGGGAAGGGGAGCAGCAGGATGCGTTCGTTCAGCTTTGCGGCGTCGGACAGCAGGTCGTAGTCTTTACCGCCCTGCTCCAGCCAGCCGCGATACACCTGCTGGCAGGCTTGTAGCCCTGCATCTTCACTATTCGCTGCGTCGGGGGTAAAGCCACCGGCGGGATCGCTGAAGAAGAGGTAGATCTGTTTGCCGAAATGTTTGGCGAAAAAAAATTCCCACTGGGTATAAGAGGCGTGGGTCTGCCCGGAATGCGCGCGGTAGTCTTCGAAGGCCGGGATCGCCCCCAGGGCGGCCGCGTGCTCAGCGGTCGGGAAGGCTCCGCAGCGGTCGCCGACCAGCAGGATCACGGCGTCGCAGTTTTCGATATAATCGCGTAGCTTCTCCAGCAGGGTGCCGCCGCCCTGGCGGAAATGCTCCTGATCGCGCACTTCCAGCTCTTTACAGCGCAACACCCGGGCCACTTCGCGCCGGAAGCTGCCCAGTTCGCCACTGGCGGCGGAGACGAAAACGCGGTAGGTCTGTGCCATGATCCCCTCGCAGGTGATATGAACATCAAGAATATTAATAAGATGGTAGATGCTAATGAGGTGGCTGGCAAGTTTTAGCGATCAAGGTGTCCGGCTTATGTCTGCATCTCCGTCAAATACCGCCAGTACATCTTCGGCATGAACTGCTGGCGCAATTTCGGGTTATGACGGTCGACATTGCTGATGCTCTGATAGAAGCTGCGCCAGAGCGACGCGATCTGCTCTTCGTCGGCATGCTGCGGCAGTTCGGCTGGCAGCTTGATCCCCTCCTCTTCGCTGAACAGCGCCTGGGCGCCGCAGGTCATGAAGCCTTTGCCGAGGCGCGATTCGAGGCCTCTGGCGACTCGGGCGGCGAAGTCGCGGTCGGTGGCGATCTGCAGCTCGCTGTTGAACAGGTCGGCGGTCACGGATTGGCCGCTGCGGATCACCTCGCTGACTTCAATTCGTTCTTTAATCGCCCGCTCTGCCAGGCAGAGGAAGCCGGCCAGCGAGCCGTCGTAGTGCAGCACCATCACAGCTCTCCGGTCAGGGCGCTGGCGGCGGCCTCCACCGGCTGGCTGAAGTTGAAGCTCAACTGATTGCTGGTCGCCTTGCGGGCCTCCGAGGTCAGCGCGCGGCGGATGAAGTAAATCTTAATCCTTTTTGGAACAATTTCT
>CALZHR010000148.1 GCA_945787335.1 uncultured Desulfuromonadales bacterium | reverse complement strand
CGCGCACATCGCCCAGCTTTTCCGCCGCGGCGAGCACGGCCTGCTCACCGCCCGCTTGCAGCAGGCCGGCGATCAGGTCGGGGCGGTAGAACTGCTCCTGCAACTGGGCGGCGGCGATGAATTCGCCCTCCCGGTCCCTGCCGCGGTTGAGGTGATAACCGATCAGCTCTTCGGCGCCAGGCGAGGCGTTGTAAAAGCCCTGCGGGGTCCAGGCGATCCAGCGCTGGCCGTCGGAGTGCACGAACAGGGCAAGCAGTTCCCGGCCGTCCTCGGTAGAATACCAGCGCAGGGTGCCGTCACCCAAAGCGGCGACCACGAACCGCCCGTCGCCACTGATATTCACGCCCCAGGCCGTCCCCGGCACTTCCACCTGCCAGCGCTGCGCCCCCGGCCGGTCGTAGAAACGCAGGGTCCAACTAGTGCCGAGAACATACCGCTCAGTGCCCTTGGCAAAGGCGAGGCTGTAAGATTTTTCGTGTGCCTTAAGTTTTATAGGCTGGCTGGCAATCCTCGGCGAATAGGTATCATTCCAGTTGTCCTTTGCCTCCCCACGGGTGTCGGGAGGCAGCAGATCTTCAGCCGCGGGAGGATCGAGGCTCAGCCGACCAGCGACCAGATCGAAGCGCCCCCGTCGTTGCGACCATTTATCGACGCTGGCCCATTCCCAAAAGCCGAACTCGATTACGCTGCCATCGTGAGAAAGAAGGAGCTTGTGCTCATTGTCGCGATGTTCGAGGATCTCCCCCTCTCGATACCAGTGGAAGCTGCCATCCACGTTCAACACCCCACAACGCGGGTCTGCTGCACCGAAGGACAGTCTCCCTCCTGACAGGGGGACGAGATCCGTTACCGTATTGGTCGAGGCGCGCCAGCTGAGGCGTGCGCCGCGCCCGGCATCGGCCCAGGAAACAACCAAATTCCAGTAAAAATCGTCATCATACATACCAACAGCATAGAGGGTCCGACCGTCGCGAGACCAAGCAACTGTTGATAGATCCCCGTTATCAATTTCCGCGGCGTCAGGGGCGAAGAGAAAGCGCAGATCCTCGCCGGAGAGCAGGTTGACAGCGGTGGATTCGTTAAAACCGACCGCGATCTGCCGGCCGTCAGGAGAAAAGCGGGCGGAAAACGGTTGTTCACCGCCGGGGGCATTTTGTTTGGCCAGCAGCTGAAAATCGGCCGCATAGAGCCGCACAAAACCATCGTAACTGGTGGTCAGCAACCGGCCACTCCGATCGAAATCGACCGAATAGCTGGAGTCAGCGTAGTCAGAATCGGCAGCGACCGGCTCGCCGTCAGAGCTGCGGAAGACCCGCATCCCGTTGTCCCTCCCCAGGGCGGCGGCCAGGTGACGGCCAGTGTAGGAAAAGGTCAGGTCATTTATCACATTCGGCAGGCCGCCGATCCGCTGGCGCAACTTGCTGCTGGCGCGGTCAAAGAGGTAGATCGAGTGCTTCTGATCCCATTCGTAACCGGTCCAGCCGGCCACCGCCACCCGCTGCCCATCGGGTGAGATGGCGACCGCATAGAGCTTCCCGTCATTTCCCGATCCGAGGGGCGGGCGCAACACCTGCAGCAGCTTGCCACTCTCCAGATCCCATACCCGGGCGGTCTTGTCATCCGACGCAGTAACCAGGAAACGTTCGGTGGCATCGACGGAGATTCGTTTAATCGGTGCCGTATGGCTGCCGGTTTCGAGGCGCAGGAAAGGTTCGCTGGGCGGCTGGGCGGCGGCAACCTGAAAAAGGAGCAAGGCAGGGAGCATCTGCGTTAACATCAGCAGTGGAAACAGCTTCGCCCAGTGCCTTTTGAAACGAAATCTATTTTTCAGCATAGAATCCCCCATTTAAGAACAACCTTCCCTCTAATCCTCGGCCAGATAACCCTGTTGAAAAATTTCGATCTGTTCAGCCAACTGCGGCTGGTGGAGCAGGACCTCATCCAGATCGTAACGCAGCGCCTGTTTCAGACCGCCCAGCCAGTTTGCGCACTCCTGTTCCAAACTCCCGGCGCCCGCCTTCTGGTTTCGGTGCTGCAGAAACTCCGTCGTCAGCAGTGACAATTTGACGTAACAGGCTTTCTCCGCCCGGCCGTTCACTTTGATCGCTTCGCTAGCCCCGACCCGAAAGGTCCAGGGCCCCTGATCCGCCAGCCCGGCATCCGCCAGCAAGCGCTGTGCGCCCAGCTGCGCCTGGCGGGCTTTCTCCAGATCGCCCTGCAGCCAATGCACCTTGGCCAACTCCAGCGCCGCCAGCGGGTAATTGGGGATCTGTCCGTACGCCTCGATGGCCTGGGCAAAATCGCCCTGCAGGGCGTACATGTAGGCGAGGTTATTCCGGTAGTGCGGGGTTTCCGACGCCAGCGCGACGGCCTGTTTATAGGCCGCAATCGCCTGCTCAGCCTCCCCCTGTCGGTCGTAGAGGACCCCGAGGCGGAAATGGGCCTCGGCCAGTTCGGGCTCGCCCTGCACAGCGCTTCGGTAGGCTTCCAGGGCACCGGCAGAATCGTTTGTTGCCAGCAGCCGGTCGCCGGACAACATCAGCAGGTCCGGGTCGGCCGGGCTCTGCCGCAGCAGCGCATCCAGTTCGATGCCAAATTTCACCCGATCTTGCCTCAGCTGCGCAAGAGCGGTTTTCCGCTGCCCGAAGAGCGCGGCAGGGTTATCATTTTCCTTCGCCAGCACCGCCTGATAAATCTCATCGGCTTCAAAATAAAGGCCGGTATTCAGATAGGTCCGGGCCCGGCCTAAATCCTCTGCGATTTGGGGATCCGGCGAAGTGTTCAAATACCACCAGCCCCCGCCAATCATCAGCAGTAAAACAAAGGCCGCGGCCAGCAGCCAGGGTAAGCAGCGCGGCCTCTCTGAATCCGTCGCTTCTACGTGGCGGGCAATGATCTTTTTCTGTTGTGTGGTCAGCTTGCGCAGCCGCTTGGCGACATCGCGAAAAGCCTGATCCTCCGACTTCCAATCGGTGACCGGCTTGCCGTTTTTCGGAAAGGCCTGCAGCCTTGCGAAGGGGGCGCTCTCCCAATCGGCCGGTCGCAGGATGATTGGGACCACCCGCGCTTCCTTGCTGGCATCGCGCTCCATGGCATGCTTCATTTCAATGGCATAGCAGTACTCGGAGCTGATAAACGCAGAGCTGATCAGCAGCAGGATGATATCGGCCGACTTGAGGTTGTCATCGATCTGCTCCGCCCAGTCCTCGCCGCCCATGATCTGCCGGTCGTGCCAGTCTTCAATCAAGCCGTCCCGCAGCAACTGCGCCAGGTGCTCGCGCAGCTTGTCGCAGAGCTCCTCATCCTTGTGGGAGTAGGAGAGGAATACTTTGAGCGGGCGAGCGGCTGCCATGGCTTAAGGCCTCCGGCCGACGGCGAAGGATGAGCCTTTCAGGTCGCGGATCGGGAACTGCTCGTAACCCCAACGCTTGAGGGTGATCTCCGGCACCAGCTGCTCGATGTGATCGGCCAGCTCGCCTACTTCAATCAGCTGGTTCTTATTGTGGTCGGCCTGACCTTGCAGACCCTGCAGCAGGGCATAGGTGAACACCCCGTGCCCTTCGTGCCCTTCGAGCGCCATCTGTTTAGCGGTCGAAGCGGCGATAATGGCGCGGCCGGTCAGGCGGCTGAGCCGGTCAAGGGCGCGTTTTTCATCCAGACCACGCCCGGCCAGGGAGAAGGCCCCGGAGTTGCAGGTATCGAGAATCACCAGGGTCTTCTCCGCCGGAATCATCTTCAGCAGGTCGCGCAGCTGCTGCTGATTGAGGCTCTGCTTGCGCAGGGCCTGCTCGTTGGTATAGCGAGCCTCCCAGGGGACAAAATGGTATTCGCCGTCAAAGGCGACACCGTGCCCGGCGAGATATACGATAAAGACATCCTGGGGCGCGGCCTGCTGCGCAAGCTCTGCTATTGTGGCTTCGATATTGCTTTTGGTCGCCTGCCTGTCCGGCAGGCGCCGGATGTTGACCTGACTGAACAACCCCTGGCCCCGTGCGGCGAAGCTGTCCGCCACTGCCGCAGCATCGGCGGCGGCAAACTGTACCCCTTGCGACAGCGAGTGGTCGCGGTAGTTGGTCACCCCCACGGCCAGCAGATGCAACGCCGGCATTTTCTCGTTCGGTTTGACATCGACCTCCACCCGCACCGGCTTCGACTCCACCCCACGGGCGTTGGTGATGCTGGCGGTCAGCACCCGCTTGCCCGGCGCCAGGCTGAAATAGCGGCTGGCGGTGCCGGCATCGGCAAGCGGAATCCCGGCCGGGCGCCCCTGCACCTCGACGCCGTCGATCCGGTAGCGG
>CALZHR010000147.1 GCA_945787335.1 uncultured Desulfuromonadales bacterium | reverse complement strand
TCGCGCCCCAGCGACCAGGACTCCATCCGCAGGTGCCGCTCCCAGTGGCCGGTCTTGACCGTCATCTCGACTTCGGTCTGCGACGAATCTCCGGAATACTGGCGTTCGACGGTGCGGATCAACTCGCGCAGATCAAAATCCGTCGCAGAAACCAGCGAACCGGGAAGCAGCAGGGCGGTCAGGAACAGAACAATAGGTTTTCTCATCATGTCTACACTGTGCTCGATCCAGGCAAAGGAGAATTGGTCAGGCGCAATGTCCGTCAGCCGGGTCGGCGCTGACAAACTTATACCGGTTCTTCCCCGCCCGTTTGGCGTCATACATGGCGGTATCGGCCTCGCGCAGCAGATCACTGGCCGCCAGCTTCTGTCCGGCATATTCGACCCCACCGATACTGCAGCTGATCTGCGCCCGGACCTGGCCAGTGATAAATTCCCGGCTGAGCGCCTGGAGGATATTTTCACAGGCACTTTTAACCGCCTGATCATCATCGATATTATTCAGCAGCACGGCGAATTCGTCCCCGCCGACCCGGGCCACGGTATCCGATTCCCGCACGCTGGTCAGCAACCGGTCGGCGACCTGCTGCAGCAGCTGGTCACCGACCTCGTGGCCGAAGGTGTCGTTCACCGGCTTGAATTCATCGAGATCGAGAAACAGCAGCGCAAACCGCCCCCCCTTGCGGCGCACCTGGGCCATCGCCACTTTGAGGCGGTCCATCAGCAGGCCACGGTTCGGCAAGCGGGTCAGGCTGTCATGACTGGCCATCCGCCGCACCCGCTCCTCCATCAGCTTGCGGTCGGTGACATCGCGCACGATCAAAGTATAGAACGGCTGCCCTTTGCTGGTGCCCATGGAAACCGACAGCTCGGTGGGAAACTTCCAGCCATCGCGCCGCTCCCCCTGAATTTCGAAGGTCGGACCCGCACCGCAGCTGACATTGCCGTGCACCAGGTCGTGCAGCGAAAACTCGCTGCCGTCCTCTTCGACGAAGTGCAGAAAGTTGCGCAGCGGGCGATCCATGACCTCCGCTTCGCTGAAGGTGAAGACCCGTTCCGCGCCGCGGCTCCAGAACTGCACCCGCTCTGCGCTGTTGACCGTGATGATCGCATCCACCGCGGAGTTGGCGACGCTGCGGAAATGTTCCTCGCGGTCGCGCAGTTGCCCTTCCGACTGCTCGATCCGGGACAGGCTGCGCACTACCAGCAAAGTCGACAGCAGCACCGCCAGGCTGATGATCACTTGAATAAAAAGAAAGTCGGAGAGGTGATTCTTCCAGTCGATAATGGCGGAATGCCCGGACGTGCCGATCGCGACAATCAGCGGCAGGCCGG
>CALZHR010000146.1 GCA_945787335.1 uncultured Desulfuromonadales bacterium | reverse complement strand
TTGCGCTTAGGGTACATGACGTAATTGACCCCGACTTCAACGCCGTTTTTTAGCAGATAAGCAATATTCTCCTCAAAGGTCTCCTCATAGCGCGCCACCTTCTCGCAGGCGAGCTGATAGGAGAGGTCGACGCGGTGCACGGTTTTGATCTGCTCGTCCGGGAAAAGCTGCGCTAACGACAGGGTCCCGTTGGTAAAGAACACCACTTCGTGACCTGCCTGCGCCAGGCGTTCACAGAGGGCAGGAAAGCCGGGATAGATCGTCGGTTCGCCGCCGCTGATATGCAAGCGCCAGCGCCCGGTTTGCTGGAGAAAGCTTTCCAGTTGGGCCAGCCGTTGCTCTGTTTCCGCCGGCCAGTCTTTCGGCGGCGGGGCCGGGTGGCCAAAGCAGTATGGGCACTTCAGATTGCAGTTGAGCCAGAGCGAGAGATTCGCCTGGTAGTCGGTGGTCATAATTGCTACCCCTAGCTTGAATTACCGATGGCGCTGCGGCGGCAGCTGGGTCAGGGTCAGGGTCTCGGTGCCGTTCAGGTTGGCTCGGGCATCCAGGTACTGGGGAAAAAGATCCAGCGCCCGGTGCCAGTGCGGGCCGCCATCCTTGCCCTGGCGCTGCAGCAGAACGCCGAGATTGTTGAGCCCCGCCGGCGACTGTTGCACCTGCTCGAGATGCTGTCGCAGGTGCTTTTCTGCCGCGGCCAAATTGTCGCACAGCAGCGACAGGGTGCCGAGATAGAAGTCCCGGTCCGCTTCGTTCTCCCGCGGCCAGGGGAATGAAGCGCTCTTTAGCGCCGCCGCATAGCTTTGGCGGTAGATGTTCTGCAGGCAGGTCATGTAATGGATGACCTCCTCGGCAAAACCCCGTTGCCGGTAAAGCCGCTGCAACTCGGTAAGCTCGAATTTGGCATAGATGTGGGTCAGCGCTGCGCGCCCCTTGGCCGGGTCGCTGCTGAGCGAGCCGGCGGTCAGCCGGTAGTCGATCAGCGCCTGGTCGACCCGCTGGAAGGTAAAACCGGCCTGTGAGCAGCGCAGCCAGTAGTCATAGTCTTCCGAAGTGGTCAGCAGCGGGTCGTAATCGATGCGGGTAAAGCAGCGGCGCCGGATCAGCGGATGCGGCAGCATGGCGTTGCGCTCGAAGATCCGGGTGAAGTGCGGGTCGCTGGTCACGCTGTCCGGCACCCGACGCCCGCCGGGCAGGATCGTCCCCGCCTCATCCATCATGCGGGTGTTGTCGATCACCAGGTCGGCGCCGCTTTGCAGCGCCGCATCCAACAGAATCTCGATCCGCCGCGGGTGAAACAGGTCGTCGGCGTCGTGCCAGACAAGGAACTCGCCGCGCGCCAGGGTCTTGATCACCTGCCGGGCGGTGGCGACACCGGAGTTGCGGCCGACATCGATCAGCACCAGGCGCGGGTCGTCGAAGCTGCGGAAGACCGCCAGGGAGTCATCGCTGCTGCCGTCGTTGTAAAGCAGGACCTCGATGTTCCGGTGGGTCTGCGCCAGCGCACTTTGCAGGGCTTCGCCGAGGAAGCGGGCGCTGTTGTAGCAGGCGATGCCGATGGTGACGAGTTGTTCGCTATTGTTCATCCGGTGTCCGTCTCTCGCCGCTTAAAAGAACTTCTCTTCATAGAGCCGCAGGTCGGTTTCCGAGTCGACCTCGTACCAGGGCTCGGTTATCGCCACCGTCTGAATAGTGACACCTTGCTGCAGTAGCCGCTGCAGCAGCGAGGTCATGTCGAGGCGGTCCGCCTCCCCATCCGGCAGCTGGGCCAGGGAATCCTCCACCTGCTGCCAGCCGGTCGGGGAGAAGCGCAGCAGCCCCATGTACTGCCCCTCGATCGCGTCAATATTGTCGGTCCGCTTTCCGATCTCCAGCAGCCGGCCGTCAGCGTCGCTGCGGAACGTTTCCGCGTCAGCCAGGGGGTCGGCGAAGCGCAGTTCCCAGAGGGCGCGCCAATTGGGGTCATAGCTGATGACGATATCACCCGCCGCGCCCTTCAGCCGCGCGACCGTATCCTGGCCATAGACGATGTCGGAATAACTGACCAGGCAGGCTTCCTGCCGCAGCCAGGGGCGCGCCTCTGCCAGGGACATGACCATGTTGGTCTGCGCCCAGCGGGGGTTGTCGAAGTAGTGCACCGGCAGTTCGAATGTCTCGCCGAGATAGCCGCGGACGATGGCGATCTGTGCCACGCTGCCGTCCTGCAGCGCGTCGATCTGCCACTGGATTAACGGCTTGCCGCCGAGGATGGTCATACACTTCGGCCGGTCGCTGGTCAGCCCGCCCATGCGGCTGCCGCGTCCCGCGGCCAGGATAATTCCCTTCATCAGAGCTCCTCGTGTCGGTCAAAGATGCGCCTGAGCAAGGCGATGTCGTCATCCCGGAAGGGGGTGATACGTTCCGGATGCCACATGATCCCCCACCAGGGGAGCTGCCGTTGGCGGATCGCCTTGATCACCCCGTCGTCCGCCCTGGCCCAGACGCGGTAATCGTCGCCCGCATCGGATGTGCCCCAGTCGTGATAGCTGTTGACAGTGCCCCGCTCCCCGTCGATCTCGATCTCCTGGCAGGGAGCGACGTGGCCGCTGACCGGCTGTAGCATCGCGCCGGCGCGGTCGAGCAGCAGCTGCATCCCCCGGCAGACCCCGAGCACCGGGAGGTTCTGCTTGAGCGCCTGGTCGAGCAGCAGCGTTTCGGTGGCGTCCCGTTCCGGGGCGTCGCCGCCGCAGCTCGGCAGGGAGTTGCCGCCGGTCAGCAGCAGGCCGTCGAACGCCTGGCTCTGCAGATAGCTGGCGACCCATTCCGGCTGATTGGGCACCGGCACCGGCAGCAGCCCGGCCTGCAGCAGCAGCTCGCTCCAGCGCTGGTCGAGGGCGTCGCGGCGCTCGCCGTAGCTTGTGTTGATGTCGACCCGCTGGGTTACGGCGATCAGTTTCATTGCAGTACCGTTACTTGCTGCTTAGCGCAGTCGATCTCAAGCAGCTGCGCCTGCTCCCAGCAGCAGTAGAGCGCCTCGCCGGCGCCGATCACTGCGGGGATGCCCAGCTCACCGGCGCGGATCGCCATGTGCGAGTTGGCGCCGCCGTACATGGTGATGAAGCCGCCGATCTGGTGGGAGAAGATCCAGTCGAAGCCGGGGTCGGCGCTCGGGATCATCAGGATACTGCCACGCAGGGCGTTCTCCTCCGCTTCGGCGTGAACCACCTTGCCGGCAGCAGCCTTGAGGGTGATGTAGTTCGGCTCGTTGACCGGCATCTCGAAGGCGAACAGGTCCTCCGGCGCGGTGATCAGCGGCGGCAGGCTGATCTGCCGGGTCGTCGCGTAGCGCGCTTTTCCCGCGGCCACCGATTTGCGCAGTTCCTGGCCGATATCGGCGCTCGAGCCGTAGAGCTTGCGGACCACCTCGATATCGAGGTAGGAGACCTCGTCGCGGCTCAGTCCGTGCTCTTCGCCGAGTTCGCCGAGCAGCTGCAGGGCGTCGCTGAGGCTGCGGGTGAAGACGAACTTGGCCAGCTCCCGCCCCTCGATGGCCCCCTTGATGAAGTTGAACAGGCTGAGCACGCCGTGCTCGATCTGCTGCTCCTGCAGCAGCGCCTCCAGCCGGTTCATCTGCGACAGCGACAGGGCAAAAGCGTCTTTGCCGCCCGCCCGGCGTTCATCGGACAGGTCGCTATCCCGCTCAGGTGCCGGTAGGTTGTCCCAATTGAAATAGCGCTCGGGCATTTCATCGTAGCGCGGGCTGGTGACATCGTAGGTGCCGGGGCGCAGATGGCCGTATTTCTGAAGAAAAGCGCGCTGGCTGAGGTTGCCCAGGTCGGTTGCCATCTGCGAGCTGACCGTATCGAGCGAGGCCATGAACTGTTCGTAGTCGTTCTCCCGCAGGATGCCGGTGCTGACCAGCGATTTCAGCAGCTGCACGGCGATGAAGCCGGCCCGCGCCAGACCGGCGAAGGGGAGGGTGCCGTAACGCTTGCAGTCCTCCAGCAGCCAGTAGATCTTCTCGATCCGGTTCAGCTGGCTGTCGCTGATGGTCCGGTGGCGCTGCTCCAGCTTGTGGAGTTTCTCGATGTCGGTCTTCCAGAGCCCGTCAGCGTGGATGATCCGGTTGGTCAGCTTGCGCAGGCTGTCCGCCAGGGTGGCGCAATCGGCGCTGCTGAAGCCGTACTGCTCAAGCTGGTTCAGCCGCTGCTGCAGGTCGAGGGTGTAGCAGGAGTAGATGATCTCGAACTCGACCTTGTCGTGGTTGGCCGGGGTTGCAATCAGCCGCTCGGTGTAGTGGTTGGCCAGCCGCTCGGCCAGCTCGTGGTCGATGTCGGCGGGGATGAAGGAGTTAAAGCTGACTCGCACGTCGATGTAGGGCTGCCCGGCGAAGCTGATCAAGAGCGGAAAGCTGCGCAGGTTGCGGTAGCCGTAATTGTGCCGCTGGTAGGCCCAGACATTGTCGGTGACCAGCTCCTTGTAGGCCGACAGGGCCAGCGGCCGGGGGCGCACGCCGATGATCTCGGCCGGGTTCCAGTCGGGCATCACGCCGAACACCGACCGGGTGCCGTGCAGGTAGGGGTGCGGCCGGCTCAGCTGGCGGACTTTTTCGCGTATGCGCGTCAGGGTCTGGCGGTGCCCTTCGAGGCTCAGCGTGGCGGCTTCGCTGAGGATCAGCGGGCGGACCTGCAGCAGGTAGAGCTGGCCGTCGGCGATGGCGAACTCGATATCGAGGGCATCATGGCTGAGGTGTTCCTCCAGTTCGTTCAGCAGCGCCACCAGCCCGGCGAACCGGTGCTCCGCGGCCGGCGGCGTCGCCTTGTCGAGGTAGAGGGTGGCCACCTCGTTGGAGCGGCCGGAAGTGATCGAATCGGTGGTGCCGGAGCTGGCGTCGTAGTTGATGACCTGATAGTAGCCGCCGCTGCGCGGGTCGCGGCTGAAGGCGACGCCGCTCAGGGACACCTCGCAGAGCATCGGCTGGATGAAGACCTGGTCTTCGGCCCGCCGCGCGCCGAAGGAGGCGATCACCTTCTCGATGGCACGCTGCACCTCGCCTTGGCCGCTGACATTGGCCACCGAGGTGAAGTGCCCCGCCAGGGACTCGGTGCTTGAATCTTCGGCCACGCCGCTGCTGCGCACGATCACCGGCTGCCGGGACCAGGGCTCCTGCTGCAGACGGTCGAGCAGCTGCTGCGGCGCCGCCTCCCACTGCTGCGCGGTAAAGCGCAGCTGGGGTAAGACCCGGCCGTTGGTCAACAGCGGCGCAAGCCGCTCCAGGGTTTCTGCTTTGCTGCCGAATGCGATGCTCATCGTTTCCGCCAATTGGGTGTTATTTCAGTTGTGCGGTCCAGATGCGGGTGGTGTAGGGGATGATGATCTCATCCTTACCCGAATCGACCAGCATTTTCTCAATGTCGTTGATGATGCCGTAAAACTTATCGCCGGCCTGCCGATGCAGGGTGGCGTGGGAGCGCCAGGCCTCGACCACCTCCGGCACGCTTTGCCGGTGGGTCACGCCTCCTGCAATCCGGTGCACCTGGCCGAACAGGCCGCTTTCATCGATCACCGCGGTCTGGTCTTCACGCCGGGTGCCGTAACCATATTCGGGGATCGCCGCCTTGATGATCTCTTCGATGGCGTCCTGGATCGGGTCGTCCAGGTCGCGGTGGTTCCACATGGCGGCGAACCAGCCTTTGCCCTGCAGCAGCCGCTTGGTCTCCAGCAGGGCGCGGGGGCGGTCGGTGACGTTGAAGGAGGAGCCGAAGGACACCATGGCGAAGCTGTCCGAGGGCTGGCCGGTCTCTTCGCCGGTCCCTTCCGACCACTGGACGTTGCTGAAGGCCTCGGTGCGCTTGATCCCCAGGGCGCGCATGGCATCGTTCGGCTCGACCGCATTGACCTGCATCTGCCGCTCAGCCAGCTTGAGGGTCAGGTGGGCGACCCCGGCGCCGACGTCGCAGATCGGGCTGCCCGGGGCGATGCCTGCCAGCGACAGCAGCTCGTCGATGGCCGTATCGGAATAGTCGGGGCGTTTCAGGTAGGCTTCGGCCAGGTCGGTGTAATCCCATTCAGTCTTCACGTTGTCTTCTCCGTTGTGGGTAGCTGTTGCAGAATCTCGATCACAATCATCTCAGGGCTTCGCGAGCCGTCGTTTTCGATCATCAGGTCGGGGGTCAGCGGTTCTTCAAAGGCGCTGTCGGCACCGATGACGTTGTCGATGGCGCCGGCGCGCGCCTGGCTGTAGAGGCCTTTCTGGTCGCGTTCGCTGAGCACCTCCAGCGGCACCCGCAGGTAGATCTCGACATAGTTGCGGATGTTCTCCCGGTTCCAGTCGCGCACCGCGTGGAACATCGAGATCGTCGCGCAGATCACGTCGACCCCCTGGCGGCTCAGCATCCGGCAGATGGCGGCGTACTTGCGGGCCAGGGCCTGCCGCTCCGCCGGGCTGTGGCCGCGGGTGGCGCCGAGCACCTCGCGCATGATATCGCCGTCGAGGAAGATCACCTGCCGCCCCAGTTCGCGGAAGCGGGTCGTCAGCAGTCGGCCGATGGTGGTCTTGCCTGCGCCGGCCAGCCCGGTCAGCCAGTAGACGGTGCCGTAGTCGCGCGGGTCGAGATTCAGCGGCATGCGGCATTCTCCATTGGTTTTTGCCTGAACCCGGCCGGCCGGTCCCACCAGAGCGGGATTTCCCGATCAAGTTGATAGAGGTTACGGACCGGCACGGGGTCAATATCGCTATCCTTGATGCGCGTATAAATCTCGTTGGCATAGACGTGGTGGGCGACGATGATCATGCTCGGTTGAGCCTGCGCAGCAAAATTCTCTGGCGCAAAGACCGGCAACCCCAGATAGGTCTGCCCTTGCAGCTCGGGGTTGTGGTCGATAACCCCGATGATGCTGCCTCGTTCCTCAGGATCGGTCAGGGACAGGAGATGGCGGACATGATCTGAGGCGCTGTAGAGAAGAACGCGTTCACCTCTGGCTTTCCACTGCGGCAGGTGATGGCGCAGCTGCGCCTGCAGGTGGTCCAGAACCTGTTGGTCGATCAGACGTTGGAAGCTGAAGGTCCGGGCGCCACTTTGCGCCGACGGTGTCGGCGGGCGGTTTTCCCTGAGCGTTTTGCAGAGTGCTGCTGTCGAAGCATAGAACCCTTCAACACCCTGAAGATTTTCCTCGTTCTGGGCGGCAAAGAGTTGCTTCATCCTCGCCTCCTGGGGATGCCCGGAGCCGATCAGGTTCTTTTCCTCAAGGGGGTCCTTCTGTAAATCGAACAGCAATTCGCCATGGGTTTGATAGAGACAATATTTCCAGTTTTCGGTCCGCAGGCTGCGGCAGATCGCCTGGCCGCTGGCCATGCGCTCACCGCCGGTCTCGATAAACGCGTGCAGCTTCGGAACAGATTCGTGCCCCTGCAGAACCGGCCAGAGCGTGCGACCTTGGACCGCTGGCCTTTCCAGCTTGAGAGCATCACAGAGCGTCGGGAAGATATCTATCCCGCGGATCAGTTGGTCGATTTTCCTGATCGGGAAGAGGCCGGGGGCGATGATGCCGCAGAGACCACGGATGGTCTGCTCACTGAGGAACCAGCCTGCGGTCGGTTCATCTTCGTGGTAAAACCGCCAGCTGGCATCGAAGCTCTTGCGCAGCCTGGCGCCGTGATCGCTGGCAATCACCACCACGTCATCCTCTTTGATCAATTCGGACCAGACCTGTTCGATCTCCTCGGCAAGTTCGTTGACCAGCACGCGGTAATTCTCCGGGGTCATTTTTTCCGGATAACCGAAGGCCTGGTCGTGCACATGATAGAAATGCAGGCAGGTAAACGTTGGTCGGGTTGACCCTTTCAGCAGCGCTTGCAGCGCATCGAGGTCGAACGACTCCTGCCGGGTCCAAAGATGTTCAAAGCCTGTCGGTTGCAGACTGACGTCCCCTTGGGTCGCGGCAAGGGTCTGGTAGCCGTTGTATTTGAAGACCTCGGCTAAGTTAATTGCCGGATGCTGAGCAAATTCCTTATCGCAGTTCTGGTAATTCAGCCCGCTGGTTTCGCCGTAAAATCCGTTGAACAGGGCATTCACGCTGACGCGGGTGGTGCCTCCGGCGACAATATAGTTCCGGAACAGGGTTCCCTTCTGGAGCTGTCGTTCCAGAAAGTTCTCTGGTGACTGATCGTCTGCAGCCCCCTTGACCTGGTCAGGTCGGAGGGTGTCTAAAACGAGAATAAAGACGTTCGGGCGTTTAATTTCAGTCATCCTCTTCACCAGTTGAAATAGAGCCAGTCCGGGTGCTGGCGCTCTTCGAGGATGTACGGGAGGTTTTCGACGAAATACGCCTCGCTGCGGCCGAGGTTGAAGCACACCTCGCCGCGGTACTGTTCGATCCGCTCTTGCCAGGCTGCCGGCGCGGCGAGCATCGCTGCGATCTGCTCAACCATTTGCCCGGTCGACTCGGCGATCGCGCCGATCCGTTCCCGGTCGCGGATGAAGAACGAGTCCTCCCCCATCACCTCGACCACCGTCTGGTTGTGCGGCGCGAAGAAGATCGCCGGCCGCAGGGTCGACAGGGCGTAGGTGTAGGCGGTTGAAGAGGTGTCGGAGATCATCACCGCCGCAGCGTTGTAGCTGTCCATATAGAAGGTGCCGTTGTCGTCGAGCCGGCAGCGGGGGTGCTGCTCGCAGAGCGCCAGGATGTCATGGAACGGCCGTGCCAGCTCGTCGTCGCGCCCCCCTTTGATCAGCTGCAGGTCGTTGGGGTGCGGGCGGAAGATCACCTGCTGGTCGGGGAAGGCGTCGAGCAGCGCCTGGACGATCTCCGGGCCCCAGGGGGTCGAGTAGGTCAGGTGGTGGTTGCGCACCGCGTTCAGCGACAGGGTCGGCGCGTAGATCAGGCTGTCGACCGGGCCGCTGTAGCCTTGCGCGTGGCGCAGGTTGTCGTCGAGCCGGGTGTAGCCGCCGGGGATCAGGCAGAGCCGGTGGCTGAAGCCACCGCGTCGGGCCAGGCCCCGCAGCCATTCGAGAGTGGCCCGCGTCGAGGTGAAAATGTAGTGCGGGTCGCCGGCGTCGAAGCGCTCGATCAGCCACTCCGGCTCGAGGATGAAATCGAAGCTGGTGTGCAGGAAATTGACCTTGGGGCTCCGGTCGGGACTGCAGGGGATGAAGTGGGCGGTGATCGCCAGATCCGCCTGCTCCAGGCGCATCGCCGCCTCTGGCCCCATGGTGAGCTCTTGCGCGGCGAACTCCGCCGGGGTCGGCAGGCGCTCGTCCATCAGTGTCAAAATATTGAACCGCTCGCGCAGCCTGGGGATCAGGCCGCGCAGATGCCGGCGGAAGCCGCCGCCGCGGCCGTAATAGCAAAAGGCCAGGGTCTGCTTCGCCGGGTCGAGGCTTGCCAGAGCCCGGTCCCACTCGGCGCCGTAGCAGCAGCGTTCCAGGTCGAAGACCGACCGGCAGGCGTCGGAGCGGAAGAAGGCGAGGGCCTTGTCCCGCTGTTCGGCGAAGATCAGGCTGAGGATCGGGATGGTCGCGTCCCCTTCCACCGGGAAGATTTGCTGGCGCGCGACGCCGCGCTGCAGAAGCCGTTCGATCGCCGTGTCGCGGTGCTGCGGGGAAGAGATGCCGATGATGAACTTCTCCACCTGGGCGAGCTGCGCCGGCCCCAGAGCGGCGGCGGCGTGAATCGGCGCGTCCAGGTATTGCCCGGTCTTGAATTCGTCGACCACGTAGGCAAGGCGGCAGCCGGCGTCGCTGAAGACCTTGTGCAGGTTGTGGGCGAACACCCCCGCGCCCACCAGGGCGACCGGGCAGGAGCTGGTCTGTGCGATTGTTTGCGACGTCATCGTCTCTTAGGTCACCAATTGAAATAGCGCCAGTCGGGGTGTTTCTCCCCGCGCAGCAGGTAATCGATATTCTCGGCAAAGTATGCCCCGGCCCGCCCGACGTTGAAGATCACCTGGTCACGGAAGTCGGTCCGGAAATGTTGGTTAGTTCTCATTTGCAAGTGCTGTTCCACCTGCGCGGCAACCGCGTCGAGAGACGTGGCGACCGAGCCGACCTGCTGCCGGTCTTTGACGAAGCTCAGCTCCTGGCCGAGGGTGTTGATCAGCTCGGCGTTGCGCGGCGCGTAGAAGACCACCGGCCGGCCGGTGGCGAAGGCGTAGGTCATGGCGGTGGACGAGGTGTCGGAGATCATCAGTGCAGCGCGGTTGTAGCTGGCCATGTAGCGGGTCGGGTTGCTGTCGAGAACGCAGCGCGGGTGGGTCTCGCACATCTCCAGCAGCCGGGCGAAGGCCGCACCGCGACTGTCGGCGCGGCTCAGCTGGTAGAGCTTCAGGTCGCTGGGGTGCGGGCGGAAGATCAGCTTATAGTCGGGGAACTGTTCGAGCAGCCGCTCGCAGAGCGCCGGGCCGTCCGGCAGCGAGGTCGCCAGGTCGCAGTGGGGGTAGTCGGCCAGGGAGAGGGTCGGCGCGTAGATCAAGCTGTCGACCGGGCCGGTATAGGCCCGGGCGGCCTGGATGTTCTCGTCCAGGTGCAGGTAGCCGCCGGGGATCACACAGAGCCGGTTTTTCAGCTGCCGCTCCTCGATCAGCCGCTGGTACCAGGCGAAGCTCGGCTGCGAGGAGGCGAACAGGTAATGGGTGTCGCTGCAGGCGATCCGCTCGGCGTGGTAGTCGGGGGTCAGGTTGAAGTCGTAGATCACATGCGAGAAGGTCACCCGCGGGGTTTCTCTGGGGCTGCAGGGGAAGATGTGCGCCGAGAGCACCAGGTCGCCCAGCGCTTGCCGGCAGGCCGACTCGGAGCTCATGTAAAGGTGACGCCCCGGCAACTCGCCGTCGCCGCCGACCAGCTCGTCAGAGACGGTCAGCAGGTTGTAATCGGTCTCCAGGTGGGGAACCAGCGGGCTCAGGTGACGCCGGAAGCCGCCACCGCGTCCGTAGTAGCAGAGCGCGATGGTCGCCCGGTCGGGGCGGAATTGCGCCAGCGCCTGCTGCCAGTCCTGTTTGAGGAACAGCTCCTCCAACTGCGGGATCGAGCTGCAGCGCTCACTGCAGAACGTATCAATCGCCTCCTGGCCGAACTTTTCGAACAGCAGCCGCAGGATCTGGATCGCCGGATCGTCGGTCAGGGTGATCAGCTGATGTTTATCAACCCCCTGGCCGATCAGGCGTTCGCGGGCCGCGGCGTGGTGTTGCGGGTTGGAGATGGCGATGATGAACTTGGCGACGCTGGCGATCTGCTCTCCGGAGAGGTCGGCCGCCCGCACCACCGGGACACCCTGGAAGGGCTCGGCGCGGAACTCGTCGACGCAGAACGTTAGCTCGATGGCAAAGTTGGCCAGCAGGGCCTCGATGTTGAGCGCGAAGTTGCCGGTTCCAACCAGCGCGACCGCCGGTCGGCTCATGCAGTTGCCCCGTTGAACGTCGCAACCGCCTCGATCAGGCAGTCGGCGACCCGCTCAATCTGGACGTCAGTCAGGCCGGGGAAGATCGGCAGGGAGAGGATCTCGGCGTAGGCGGCTTCGGCGACCGGGCAGTCTCCCGGGCCGGTCCCGAGCTGCTCGCGGTAGTAGGGGTGTAAATGGACCGGGGTGTAGTGCACGTTGACGCCGATCTTGTTTTCGCGCAGGGCGGCGAAGACCTGGTCGCGTTGCGGCACGCGGACGACAAAGAGGTGGAAGGCATGCCCTGCGCTGGGCTGCGTCCGCAGCGGGCGGATCAGCGGCTGGTCAGCGAACCGCTCGGCGTAGCGCGCGGCGACCTGCTGCCGGCGGGCGGTCCACTCCGGGACCCGGGGCAACTGGCTCAGGCCGAGCGCCGCCTGCAGGTCGCTGAGGCGGTAGTTGTAGCCCAGCTCGGTCATCTGGTAGTACCAGCTGCCGCTGGCGGCGCGCTGGCGATGGTCGCTGTCGATGCCGTGATTGCGGAAGCGGCGCAGCCGTTCAGCAAAGGCGGGGTTGTCGGTTGTCACCATCCCCCCTTCGGCCGTGGTCATCGGCTTGACCGGGTGAAAACTGAAGGCGGAAAGATCGGCCAGCGAGCCGCAGGGGCGCCCCTGCCAGCTGCCACCAAGGGAGTGGCAGGCGTCGGCGATCAGTAACAGCTGGTGACGGTCGGCCAGCGCGCGCAACGCTGAGTAATCGCAGGGCTGGCCGGCATAGTCGACGGCGATGATCGCCCTGGTCCGCTCGCTGATCCGCGCTTCGGCCTGATGTGGGTCGAGCAGCAGCGTCTCCGGGCAGACATCGGCAAACACCGGGGTGCCCCCCTGATAGAGCACCGCGTTGGCGGAGGCGGCGAAGGTCATCGGCGGGACAATCACCTCGTCGCCGGGGCCGATGCCCGCTGCGTGGGTCGCACCGTGCAGCGCGGCGGTCCCGTTGCTGAAGCTGACCGCATGCTCTGCTTCGACCTGCCGGGCAAAGTCCTGTTCAAACGCCGCAACCGTCGGGCCGGTCGTCAGCCAGGGGGAGCGCAGCACCTCGACCACCGCCTCGATGTCCGCTTCGCTGATCGCCTGTCGCCCGTAGGGTATGAATTCGTCTTTCATCCGTTTGCGTGCCACCTTCTCTGGGCAGAAAAGTTGCTTTAAAAATCAACCTTTCAAAGAGTTTAATTATTGTTTATAACAAAACCATTCTATTTAAAAAAAGTTAACTTGTAAAGCGATCGCAGCTGCGGGGCCGATTTCCTTAGTTGCAAAAGCGTGTCAAGTGTCAGAAAAATGTCACAGCTGTCGCTCCCGGACGCAAAAAACAGCTGATAAGCAGGTTGCAATGAGCTTGCCTAAGGCATCTATATTGCAAAAAGCATGTGAATATTTACGACCTGTCAAATAACCATGACCATTGAGGAATGATCTAATGCTGTCGAATGAGACTTTGAAAGAGCGATTTTCGAGTCGTTTTCGCAGACGTTTTTTGATGTCTGAATTCGTTCGTAACTCTCTGCAAGCGCTTGAGTCGATCGTTGACGAGGGGCTTCTCGGGGTCGCTCCTGAAGCTCGCATCGGCGTCTACGGCAATCAAGAGGCGGCCACGGTCATTCATCTGCATCTGCTCCGGCGGGGGAGGAAGAATATTTTCTTCATCGCTAAAAATCACCATCGGCCGGAATACCGGGATTGCCTGATCGTCGATGTCAGTGAGAAGGAGGTCCACAGCGCCGAAGTCGTCTTTACGACCTCGCTGTCCCGGTCGGTCTACCAGCAGAATGAGCTGTTGAAGCATGGCTACTCCGGAAAAATCGTCTGCCTGCCGGACCTGCGCCACCTCAGCGTTGAGTTGTTGCGAGATTCGGCCACGAACCGAGAGATCAGCCGTCTGGTCGATCGGCATCGGAACCAGCCCGCCTTCGTCATCGGCAACGGTCCCTCTCTGAATCAGACCGATCCGCGGCTGATCGATGAGTCTTTCGTCTGTTTCGCCGGCAATGGCATCGTCAACTATGAAGGGTTTTGCCCGGACTATTATTTTATTCTGGATATGACCGCATTGGGGATGTGGACGGAACAGATCAGCGCGCTTAGGGCCCGGCGCTTCTTTCCGGCCCGCATGAACCGGGCGGTTGGGCTGATGGAGGGGTTTGGCCGCGCAAGTGATGTTTTTTTCCCCATGAGCTTCACCCAGAAATCGGCGCTGGATGTTTTCTCCTGGCGGCAACAGGGATTTGAGTCGGGCCATACCATTGTCAGTCCGATGCTGCAATTCGCCCTGCTGATGGGTTGCCGGCCGATCTACCTGATTGGTGTGGATGTCTCATACAGCGCGGCGAACGATTACTTCACGTCCGGTTATCACCCCGAGGGGACCCCGGGTTACCTGACAAACGACACCGAGCGGATCAATCAGTCGATCAGCCGCGGCATTGAACGCGCGGTGACGGCCTGCCGTCGGGCCGGGGTGGAGGTCTACAACTGTGCCCCGACGAAGAACCTTCCGATTCTGGAAAATCTTGAATTCCAGGAGGTTTTAAAAAGATAGGTCGAGGCAGGCTGATTCAGAAAATTGTTCGGAGTTGTGCCGGGCCAGGGCCTCATCGAAAGAGATCTGCTCGATGTAAGGCAGGTTTTTCGTCGGTGAGCAGTTGAAGACCTCGATGCCTGCCCTGGCGCAAGCGCTGGTGACCCGCTCGATGCTGCGATGCATCCTGCGGTTGATGATCTGCGTCTGCGATTCGCTGTAATTGGCGACCCCCGCCTGGTGGTAATCCTCAGAAAAATAATTGGCATTTTCCGCGGCATAGGAAATGTCGACGCCGAGAATGTAGATCGGTGAACATCCCATCAGCAGAGCAAACTGCAACATCGGGCAGATGACGGTGTGTCCCGATTCGAACCCCCTTGTCGACCAGTCCGTGATGTTGAGGTCTCCTCGCTGCTCATAACAGAGCGGAAAGAAAACCGCATCAGGGGCAACCCGCGGCAGCTCCCAGTCGATGACTTGCTTCAGGTTTGATGGGAAAAACAGCCTGGAGGCCAGCTGCTCGATCTGCTCTTTCCACATGGTGATCGCGCTCTGGTCGATGGCGAAAAAATAATCCGGCTGAAAATCGCCGAGCTTGACGATCCCGTTGCCGGCAAAGGTCAGGAAGCGGTTGTCGATCCGGCGCGGATCGGTTTCGCTCAGGGAAGGGCCGTTGCCGATGATGAAGGCCGGCATTCCCGTCCGGCTCCCTTCAAGTTCGCTTATCCGCTGATTGGTGGCCAGGTCCCGCAGCAGGGCGATCCCCAGATGCTTCAGGTCGGGCAGGCGGATGATCTGTCCGGCAAAGCCCTGCTCCTGTAAATAGGTAACCTGCCCCGCCGAGCTGGCCAGCGATGAGGTGATGATGACATCGAGACCGGCGATCTGCTTTGCCCCGGAGTCGATGATCGGGCTGTAGCGCAGGCTCTTCATGCGCGGGCTCGATTTGATGAAACAGATATCTTTATGCCCGCAGTGCCGCAGTTTGAGATGAATCAGTTGCGCCGAGTCGTAGGTGCCGAAGATGCCGATCCGGGCCCCGCGCGGAATCTCGCTGATCAGCTGTTGGCTGGTCTGCTCCAACGTCGTCAGCGAGCTGCGCACGAATTCGGACATCCGGTAACGCTTATGGAACGCGAGCGCCAGCTGTTCGCGATAGGGGTAGAGGGCTTTCGAGAACACGGTAATTTCCTTAAATTTTGATCGAGATCCCGCGGGTCAGCTCCTCGAACAGGTCGTAACCGTCCCAGTTGACGGCAAAGTCGAGGGCCTGGCCGAAGGGGACGATCCGATCGATCCCCGCCGGCACCGAGCAGGCCAGCTCCCGCAGCTCCTGCGGGTCGAAGCCGAAGCAGCTCAGGGTCTGGATCTGTCGCGACAGCAGCGGTCGCAGGTCGTTCAGCGCGGCGATGGCGCTCTCGAAAAACAGCCCCGCGCCGCAGTGCTGCTGCAGCAGCTCCGGCGTGAGCTCGGCCAGTTGAATCCGGCTGACCAGATTGCTTGGTGTCTCTGAGACCGTGCAGGGATGGTTTGCGGCGATCTCGCAGCTGGTCGCCAGCTTGTTGACGAAGTCGGCGGCCTCCAGCTGGTGATCGAACTCCAGCAGCAGCGTCTCCACCTGCGGCCAGAACCGGGCTTGCGCCTTGCCCATCTCTTCTGCAGTGCCCCGCCAGCAGAGCGCCCGCGGCGACGAGCAGGCCGCCTGACCGTACCAGAAGCTGTCGTTGATGAAGGCCCGCGCCAGCTTTTCCAGCTCGCTCTCTGGCAGCTGCAGCAGGCGCGCGGCGTCGAGCAGCGCCAGCGACCATTTGTTGGCGAACTTGATCTCCGTGGCGGTCGGCGGCAGCGGCAGGGCGCTGATCCGCTTGACCGTCTCGTCCCCGCCCCAGATCACCCGGCAGTTGCAGTATGTCGAGAACTCGGACGTGATCACCTCGTCATGCCCGTAGCGGACCACCAGCAGGGACTCGGCCAGCTCGCTGAATTCGGGCTGCTGCAGTAAGTCATCGAGAATCCTCAGGATCTGCTCCTGCACCGGGTTTCCTCTCTGGCTCAGGCGGACGATGTTCTTGTTGCCGAGCAGCAGAGACAGCAGCAGCGAGTAGGCGAACAGGGTGTCGACATTGGCCGGGGCCAGATGAAAGACCAGCCCGCGCGGAATCCGGATGCGGTCGGAACGGCCGGTTGCGAACTGTTCTTTGAGCTGCTGCAGATGGGCCGGGCGCATCCAGAAGGCCAGCGCGACCAGGTCGGGGTAGCGGCGCAGCTCCGGGTTGCCGAGCACGGCGGCGCTGAAGGCGCCGATGAAGTCGGTCAGCAGCGGCGCGAAGGGCAGCAGCCGGGTCGGCTTTTCCAATACCGCTGCGCGGCCGGCCTCCGGGGCGAGCAGAATCTCCAGGCTCATGCGGCGCCTCCTTGCTGCTGGGCGTGGGTATCGCTGCAGCCGCGCAGTTCCGCCTTCGGCAGCCGGCCGTGGACGGCGAAGGTGCGTCCTTTGCGGCCGCAGGGGCAGTCATCTTCGCCGAGCAGCCGGCCGCGGTCCTCGGTCAGCAGCCGCTGCCCCGGGTAGCTCCGCGGCAGCAGCGAGACGACTTCGATCAGGCCGTCCGCCCCGATCGGACATTCCGACCAGTCGAAGGGGTCGCGGATGAGCACGTCGGCGAAGCCCGGCGCGTGCAGCACCCCCGCCTCACACTCGACGAACACCGAGCCGACCTGCTCGACCATGCCGTAGAAGTTGTGCACCCGGCCGATGCCGGTCGCCTGGCGCAGCCGCTGTTTGAAGCTCTGGTTGTCGACCGCCTGGTCTTGAAGCTTCTTCCAGCCGCCGCTGTGCACCAGGATGCCGCTGGGCAGGGCGATCTGCCGGCCGGCCTCCTCCCGGGCGCGGATCAGGTACTGCCAGACCATGAAGGTGAAGCCGAACAGCAGGATCGGCCCGCCGGCGAACTTTTCTGCGAACTCCTCCAGGGCGGGGAAGTTGATCCGGTAATCGTCGTCGAGCAGGTAGGTCTGCGCGTGGCCGAAGGTCTGCATGCCGAGAATCCCGGCGCCGCGGGCGGAGAAGGAGCTGCGATCCTTGATCACCCCGGGGTGGTCGACGATCAGCATCGGCAGCCGCGCCTTGCCGAGGAAATCCTGCATGATCTTCACCAGCACCCTGGTCTGCAGCTGCGCGGTGGCGCGGTCGAGGTAGATGCGCGACGGCACCTGCCCGGTGGTGCCGGAGGAGGTCAGCACCTTGAACACCTCGGCCTCCGGCACGCTGCACAGCTGCAGCTGCTTGAACAGCCGCACCGGCAGAAACGGCAGGCGGCCGGGCGCTGTCGGGTTCTGGTCAGCGTAGGCGGCGAGGATGTTGCGGTAGGGGAGGCAGTGCTGGCGGTGGTGCTCGGTCAGCTCGCGCAGCGCCGGGTCGAGCAGGGCATTCTTCTGAACCTGCGGCAGGGCGTAAGGGGGCTGCTCGAGGAGCTGATTCAGTGCCGCCGAGGTGATCGGGAGCTGCTCACTCA
>CALZHR010000145.1 GCA_945787335.1 uncultured Desulfuromonadales bacterium | reverse complement strand
GCCAGCTGGCGATCAACTATCTGGAACAGGGTCGCCTCGATCAGGCGCTGGAGAAGTTTCTGCAGTTCGAGCCGCGAGACAGCGTCAGCAAGGAGATGCTCTACAACCTGGGCCTCGATTTTGAGCGCAAACGGATGCCGCACAAAGCCTTGACCGCTTACCGCCATCTGCTTGCCTGCGGTCGCTTCCGCGACAGCAAAGAACGCATCAAACAGCTTCAGGCCGGCGAAGAGAATCCGGTTCAATCACAACGGCCCGACGCGACCCTGGTACTCGACCGGCCGGGCGAAAAACCGACCCTGGGCCGCTACCGGGTGGAAAAGGAACTGGGCCAGGGCGCGATGGGCACCGTCTATCTGGGAATCGATCCGAAAATCAACCGCCAGGTAGCGATCAAAACCCTCGCCTACCAGCTGGTCGACCCCGACCAGCTGAAATCAGTCAAAGAGCGGTTTTTCCGCGAGGCGGAAGCGGCCGGGCGGCTCAACCACCCCAAGATTGTCACCATCTACGATGTCGGCGAAGAGAATGACCTGGCCTACCTGGCGATGGAGCTGCTCGACGGCAAGGATCTCAGCCATCATTGCCAGACGAAACAGTTGCTGGAGCCACTTCGGGTGGTACAGATCAGCAAACAGATTGCCCAGGCTCTCGACTATGCCCACCAGCAGGGGGTGATTCATCGCGACATCAAACCGGCCAACATCATGATCCTCGCCGATGGCCAGATCAAGGTCGCCGATTTTGGCGTGGCGCGGGTTATCTCCAGCTCCCAGACCGAAACCGGGATCATCCTCGGCACTCCCAGCTATATGTCACCGGAGCAGGTGGCCGGCAAAAAAGTTGATGCCCGCTCCGACCTGTTCTCTCTCGGCGTGGTGATGTACGAACTGCTCAGCGGTGAAAAACCCTTCCAGGGGGAAAACATGGCCGCCCTGATGTACAATATCGCCAGCTGTAATTACCGCCCGCTCGACGAACTCCGCCCGCAGCTGCCGCGCGAGTGTCAGACCGTCATTGCCAAGCTGTTGCAGAAAGGTGTCACCAGGCGGATCAAGTCGGCGGGCCTGTTGGCTAAGGAGCTTGAAACCTTACAGCAAAAACTGGAGATCGGATGAAACTGAGCGCTTGCGGAAAAACCGATGTCGGATTGCTGCGCAGCAACAACGAGGACAATTTTTTCCTAGATGAACAGCACGGCCTGTTCATCGTCGCTGATGGCATGGGCGGACATGCTGCCGGTGAAGTCGCCAGCGAGATGGCGATCGAAGCGGTGCGGGAACACCTGTGCCCGCAATTAGCTGAGCGGGAATCCACGGTGTCATTGCTGTCGCGACTTGCGGATGCGGTCACCACAGCCAACCGCTCGATCGCACAGGCAGGCGCGGAGAATGAAGCCTGGTCCGGAATGGGGACCACCCTGACCATTCTGCTGATCGACAACCGGCAGGCCTTGCTGGCCCATGTCGGCGACAGCCGCCTATACCGCTTGCGTAACCAGCAACTTGAACAGCTCAGCGAGGATCACACGCTGGTCGCCGACCAATTACGCCGCGGTATCATCAACGAGCAGTAAGCCTGCCGGTCTAGGCTGGGGTATATCCTGCTACAAGAGGTCGGCATCTCAGAAGAGCTGGAGAT
>CALZHR010000144.1 GCA_945787335.1 uncultured Desulfuromonadales bacterium | reverse complement strand
TGGTCGGCATGGGGGCGTTTTTGGCCGCTGCAACCCATTCACCGATGACTGCCATCTTTTTGCTGTTTGAAATCACCGACAGTTACGAAGTTATCGTGCCGATCATGCTGACCTGCGTTATCGGAACCTCGATCGCCCGCCATCTGAAGAAGGACAGCCTGGAGACCGTCGAGCTGACCCGCGCCGGCATCGATCTTGAGGCGGGCAAAGAGCGCAACATCATGAAAGCACTGCTGGTCGGCGAGGTGATGGCGTCCGAGGTCGAAACCGTTCCGGAGAATATGAGCCTGCGCAGCTTTGCTGAATTCATGCAGCAGACCCACCACGCCAATTTTCCGCTGGTGGATGAGGCCGGAGAGTTGACCGGAATCATCTCGGTGCAAGATTTCATGGGGGCGGTCTTTGAGGAGGATCTAATGGATCTGGTGGTGGTCAAAGAGTTGGCGACCACCGAGGTGATTACCGCCCATGCCACCGAAGACCTGGATACCGCAATGCGCAAGATCGGCTACCGCAATATTGAACAGTTGCCGGTGGTCGATCGTGAGACCCATAAAAAGCTGCTGGGGATTATCTCCCGTCGCGACATGGTCTCAGCCTACAATCGTGCGCTGATGAGCAAAACCCTGGAGGATGTGGATGTCTGAGCTGCTGGCCGGACTCAATGAACCGCAACGGCAGGCGGTGCTGCACGACCAGGGTCCGCTGTTGTTGCTGGCCGGGGCCGGCTCAGGGAAAACCCGAGCACTTACCCATCGGGTTGCCTATCTGATCCGTGAGCGAGGAGTGCCGGCTTGGCGGATCATGGCGGTCACCTTCACCAATAAGGCCGCCGCGGAAATGCGCGAGCGGCTCGAGGCGCTGCTCGATGGCGGGGAAGCTCCTTGGGTAGCGACTTTCCATGCCAGCTGTGTGCGGATTCTGCGCCAGGAGATTGGCCAGCTAGGATTCAGCAAAGATTTCACCATCTACGACGATCAGGATCAACTGCGGCTGTTGCGTGAGCTGCTCAAAGAACAGGGGATCGCTGAACGTTCGCTCAAACCTCGGGCTGCGGCAGCGTTTATCGACAGCGCAAAAAACCGTGGGCTCAGCCCGGAACAGCTGGTCGAGCTGCGGCCCGATGAACGGCAACTTGCCGAACTCTATGCCCTCTACCAGCAGCGGCTCAAGGCTGCCAACGCGGTTGATTTTGGTGATCTGCTGCTGCTGACTCTGCGGTTGTTCGAAGAGCACCCGGAGGTGCGGCGGCGTTGGCAGGAGCGTTTCGAGCACGTGCTGATCGACGAATTTCAGGACACCAATCGGGTTCAGTACCGGTTGGTGCAATTATTGGTTGGGCCAGAGGCAAACCTCTGTGTGGTCGGCGACGATGATCAGTCGATCTACCGTTGGCGCGGGGCCGAGGTGGGCAATATTCTTGGCTTTGATAACGAATTTCCGAACGCCGAGATCATCCGTCTGGAGCAGAATTACCGCAGCAGTCAGACGATCTTACAGGCGGCCGGAGCCGTTGTCGGCTGCAACCCCGAGCGGCGCGATAAACAGCTTTGGACCGAGAACCCGGCCGGCGAGCCGCTGTGGATCGAGGCGGCGCCCGACGATCAGGAAGAGGCGCGTTTCATTGCCGATGAGATCGGCCGTTTGCAGCGCGATGGCCACGGCCTGCGGGAGATTGCGGTTTTTTATCGGACCAATGCTCAATCGCGGGCGCTGGAGGAGGCCTTGCGCGGCAAGCGCCTGCCGTACGTGATGTTCGGCGGGGTGAAATTTTACGCGCGGATGGAGGTCAAGGATATCCTCAGCTATTTGCGGCTGTTGATCAATCCCGCCGATTCCTTGGCGGCCAAACGGATCATTAATGTCCCTGCGCGCGGCATCGGTGCCACCACCGTTGAGCGGATAGCCGTCTTTGAAGCCGAAGCGGGAGGTTTTCTGCCTGCCTGTCGACTGACGATTGCCCAAGGTGGCATCAAAGGTGCGGCCGCCCGGCGGGTTGGGGAGTTTGTTGCCCTGATTGAGGATTTTACTCAGCAACTTGAGCGCTTACCCTATCCGCAACTAACCGCCGAGTTGATTCAGCGAAGCGGCTATGGGCCCGCCCTCAAAGAGGAAGCAGAGCAGGCGCTGACCAGCGACGGTCGTCAGGAGGCGCGCGGGCGACTAGACAACCTGGAGCAGCTGCTGGCCGGAATGGAAGAACATGCCGGAAGCGAAGCGACCCTGGCAGATTACCTGGAACAGGTTGCCTTGATCACCGATCTTGACAGTTATGACCCGGGGCAGCAACGGGTAACGCTGATGACCCTGCACTCAGCTAAGGGGTTGGAGTTTCCTGTGGTTTTCATGACCGGCATGGAAGAAGGTATTTTTCCCCATTCGCGCAGTGGCGAAGCCGGTGAGGATCTCGCCGAGGAGCGGCGACTCTGCTATGTCGGCATGACCCGGGCGATGCAGAAGCTCTATCTGTCCCATGCCCGCCGGCGACGGGTATATGGCACTTACCAGTTTAATCCGCCGAGTCGGTTTCTGGCCGAGATCCCAGCTGAGCTACTGGCTGATTCTGAACCCGTTGCCCCGCCAGTCAAGCCGAAGGCCGCAGAGCACAACCTGGCCTCGCTGTTCGATCTGGCCGCTGAAGATCAATCGCCGGTCGAAGAGGCGCTCGAGCCGGTGCGCCAACCTGCGGAGGCCAAACCTCAAGCTGCAGCTGAGCCCGAAAATAGCAGCGCCTTTCGGCTGGGGATGAAGGTTCGGCACATCAAGTTCGGCACCGGCACCATCCGGCGGTTGGAAGGCTCGGGGGACAAGCAGAAAGTTACCGTTTATTTTAGCTCGGTGGGCCCGAAGAAGCTGTTGCTGAAGTTTGCCGGCCTGATTCCAGTTTAACCCTGACAGGCAGATCGGGAGGAAATATGCCAGAGACCCCCGAACAATTTACCCTGCTGCTCGTGGACGATAATCCGACCAATCTGTTGCTGTTAGCGCAGATTGTCGAACTCGATCTGCCACAGGTGCGGGTATTGACTGCCAACAGTGCCATGGAGGGTCTGGAGCTGGCAGCAAAACAGCCGGTTGATGGGGCCTTTCTTGACGTGCAGATGCCACAAATGAGTGGCCTGGAAATGTGCCGGGCACTGAAGGGCGATCCTCGCACTGCGGAGATCCCGGTGGTTCTGATCACCGCCCATTTGGCTTCGGCGGAGATGCGGGCCGAAGGGCTTGAAGCGGGTGCCTACGATTTTATTACCCAGCCGATCAGTAATGTCGAAATGCTGGCGCGGATCAAGGTGATGCTGCGGCTTTGCGAGGGGGAACAGCAGCAGCGCCGGGATCGCCAGCAGCTGCAGCAACAGGTGAGTGAAAACTCCGAAAAGGTTCGCTGGCTGAGTGGTCTGCTGCTCTCCGGAGACGGGACTTTGACCCAGCCGGATCAGCAGCTGCTGAAGCAACTGGCAGCCGAGCTGTCGGAGCCCGGGCAGATGAATGAACAGCTGCTGATCGAAAAACTCACGGAAAAGTTTCCTCTGCGCTGGCGGCGGACCCTGTTCAAGCTGGCGCTGCTGGATGAAATCCCCATGCCGCTGGCCGGCAAGCTTAGCGAAATTGACGATGTCGAAGCTGTTTTCGCCTATCTTGAACGGCATGACTTATCATTACAGCCGCTGTTAACGGGAAATGGTCGCTACGCGTTTCGCCCGCCGGTGTTGGCTTGGTTACGCTTGCAGGCTCGGCAGTCTCTTGAGGCAGCTTGGCGGTGAGATCCGAACCGGCGTCCAGGTGACGTCGCCCGCCGAGCTTCCAGCCGCCCGGGTCTACCTGTTCGACACCAGCCCGGACCAGCTCGCTTCGATCGCCGAGGCCGCGCTTCCGAG
>CALZHR010000143.1 GCA_945787335.1 uncultured Desulfuromonadales bacterium | reverse complement strand
TTTGTGGCTTAACCAGCGAAACGGGAACCTGGGCGCCATAGAGAAAATGCTCAAACCCGTATTCAATGCAGACTGCCGAGCAGGTCGCGTGGATCCCCTCCACCGAGTCGGCCTGGCGAAGTTGCTCAATGATCTCGAAAAAACGGGCGTGATTCATCTCGATTGGCCTTATGACGAATTCAATCAGGGCGCGCTTTTTTTATTTTGCCGGCAGGCGATAAATATAACAGCGTTCTTCTTTAATTAGAAGGGAAAAGGGGGGGGCGATTCGCGCGGAGTGCGAGCTGACTCATCGCCAGCGCAATAAAGCCGCAGAGCGCATCCTCCATATCCGGCGACATGACGGGACAGCGCCCGACATCGAAGCCTCAGTAACCCGTTCAGCCTGCTGACGATAAACTGCCGGATGCATGACATGCCGCCGAAAAAAACGCGCCATTATTGTCAGCCACCCTCCCTTAATGCCTGACAATAATGGCGATTGAATATTCATCGACAAAGCCTGCCTCGAGCCGAGACAGGGAACCGGATTATTTGAAATCGAGTTATCGCAATCGAAAGCGTAATGGATTGAATCAGCGGCTGAGGTACTGGCCGGAATATTCAGCCAGCAGACCCAGGATGTTCTCCTGAACGCCGAGGGGGAGGTGCTTCCAGTAGTTGCTATGGGTGATGCTTTTGAGTTCCTGGCTTCTCTCTTTCGGGGTGAAATCGGTCCAGCGTTTTCTGTCCATCGGCCCTTCCTCCTTGACTGCTTCAGACGGCAGCATGCCTTACGGAGAGAGTTTTCTCATATGTGGGAAAACACTTCAATTGGACGAGGGAATACTTTTTAAGTACCAAAGTATCGATACGAAAGGATCGGAATAGTGAACGAAATGATCAGGTCCTGGCCTGTTTCAAGGCGCCGCCGCTGCCCTGGTCGGTCTCCATCACCAGGCTGACCAGCTGGGTGCGGCTGTTGATATTCAGGCGTCGGTAGATGCGGCTGACATGCGCTTTGATGGTGTGCTCGCTGAGGCAGAGCTTGGCGCCGATCTCGCGGTTGCGATAGCCCTGGGCGATCAGTTGCACGATCTGCTGGTCCTGCTGGCTGAGCCCTTTTACGTCGCCGTTGTTACTGATCGCGCCGCCGCTGCGCAGCAACGATTTAAGCTGCTCCTGAGCGATCCAGATCTCCCCTCCGTGCACCACTTTCAAGGCTTTGTGAAACAGCTCGACTCCGACATCCGGGGCGATGATGCCGTTGACCTGGTGGCAGAGCAGCAGGTAGGTGATCTCCTGCTCTTTCAGCCCGGTATCAAGCAGGACCAGCTTGGCTTCGGGATAGCTGGCGGCCAGGGTGCGCAGGTTCTGGTTGGCATCAAACAGGATCAGGTCGGGGGTGAGGGTTGGCGCAGATCTGTGGGCGCTACGGACCCGAAACTCAGGGTCGTTCACCAGGATGCAGCGGACACCTTCGGCGAGAATATTATTGCCAATGGCCAGCAGGATAGTGATCCGGGGTTCGTCAAATCCCATCCGGTTCCCCTCCTTTTGAGCGCGCTGATGAGATGGGGCAGCTCCTGGGTGCGGAGCGATTCTTCAGCTTCTCTTAAATGATAGCGGATATCAGTTTAATGGCAACAACAGCGCCTACTGCTGCTGTGGCAGGCTAAGTTTTCGCGTAAGCGCCTAAGAGCTGCCCTGGCGAAGGAGAAACAAGCAATGCCGTTGCCGACGCCGTTGCCTGCCATATTTTAAACGGTTCCATAAACCAAAAGAAGGTTGGCCACTAAGGCACCAGGAACACCAAGGAAAATCATAAGAATTAACGCGGAGTCGGAGAGATGTAGAGATGACCAGGAGCCAAAAAGAGAACCATTTTTGGTTAAATCAGAAGAGAAAAATTATTGCTATCTCCGCGGACTCAGCGTCTCTACGTTAAAATACTTTTCTTCGTGCCCTTGTTCCCGGCTTGACGCCGAATTCTGAACGGGTGGATGATAATGAAAAGAGTTCTGCGTTTCGGATGGAGGTGCACAATGGCAACCCAGACGATTAACGGCGACATGAAGGTGTGGGATGTGATCCAGCAGCATCCGGAAACCTTCGAAGTGTTCAAGCGCTTCGGCTGCCCCGACATGCGCAGTGGGATTTACGCGCTCTCGGCGCACATCATGAAGGTGCGCTGGGCGGCGAAATTTCATCATATCGATGTCGACCTGCTGCTGTCAGATCTCAATCAGGCGGTGGCGCGGCACGAGAAGGAGAAGACGGAAACCGTGCACTGATGCTGGTCGTCGCGGCTGGCAATTGATTCATTATCTATTCTCTGAAGGGGAGTGTTGCGCTGTCACCCCTTCTTCTTTCAGCTACGGGACAGCTCAACCATGCCGATTCTTCAGGTTGATTCGCTGCGCAAAAGCTACGGTTCCCTGACCGCCGTCGACGGCATCACTTTCGCGGTCGAAAAAGGTGAATGCTACGGCTTGCTCGGGCCGAACGGCGCCGGCAAGACCACAACCATCCGCATGCTCTACGGCTACACCCCGCGCGACGCCGGGCGGCTGCAGCTGTTCGGGCTCGATATCGACGAACAGCTGCGGCAGATCAAGAGCCGCATCGGCGTTTGTCAGCAGGAAGATTCCCTCGATCCCGATCTGAGCGTGCGCCAGAACCTGGTCGGCTTCGCCCGCTACTTCTCGATTCCCCAGACCGTCGCCGAGCAGCGCGCCGACGAGCTGCTGCAGTTCTTCGCCCTGACCAGCCGGGCGAGCGACAACGTGCGGGTCCTCTCCGGCGGCCTCAAGCGCCGGCTGATGCTGGCGCGGGCGCTGGTCAACGCTCCGGAGCTGGTGATCCTCGACGAGCCGACCACCGGCCTCGATCCGCAGAGCCGTCAGCTGCTCTGGCAGAAGCTGGCCGAGCTGAAAGAGCAGGGGATCACCATCCTTTTGACCACCCACTACATGGAAGAAGCGGAGCGGCTCTGCGATCGGCTGGTGATCGTCGATCACGGGCAAATTCTGGTCGAAGGGGAACCGGCAAAGCTGGTGCGCGAGCAGGTCGGTCAGTCGGTGCTGGAGATCGCAGCGCCGGATGCGGAAATTCTGGACATTCTCAAGAAAGAAGACTGCCGCGTCGAGACTCTCGGCAAGCGGCTGCTGGTCTACCTGCAGGATGGCGATGAGCTGTTTCTGCGCCTGACCCGTCAGCTCGGCACCGCGAACTGTACCTTGCGCCCCGCTTCGCTGGAAGATCTGTTTCTCAAACTGACCGGACGGGAGCTGCGCGAATGAAGCTGCCGCCCCTCGCCCCGATCAGTTTTCGTTGCCTGCGGGTCTGGCAGCGCAACTTCGAAATCTACCGCCAGAACTGGAAGATCTCCTTCGTCCCGCCGCTGCTCGAGCCATTGCTCTACATCCTCGCCTTCGGCGTCGGCCTGGCGGTGATGGTCGGCGAGTTCGAGCTGCAGGGGCGCACCCTCTCCTACACCCGCTTCATCGCCCCGGCGCTGGTGGCGGTGGCGATCATGTACAACGCCTTCTTCGAAACCACCTACAACAGTTTCGTCCGTATGTATTACCAGAAGACCTTCGACGCGCTGCTGGCGACACCGCTCAACCTGGAGGAGATCATTCTCGGCGAGCTGCTCTGGGGAGCGACCAAGTCGCTGATCGCGACGCTGTTGATGGGGGGGATGATTTCCCTGTTCGGGCTGTTCGATTATCCGGGGGCGCTGCTCCTGATTCCGCTGGCGCTGCTCGGCGGGCTCTGCTTCGCCGCCTTCGGCATGATCTGCACCGCCCTGGTGCCGGGGATTGAAACCTTCAACCTGCCGATCTTCCTCGGCATCACGCCGATGTTCCTGTTCAGCGGCACCTTCTTCCCGCTGCAGAACCTGCCCGGTTGGGCGCAGGGCTTAGCCCAGCTGCTGCCGCTCACCCACCTGGTCGCCTTGGTGCGCGGCAGCGCCCTGCACTTATGGAGCGGCGGGATGTGGCTCAGCCTGCTCTACCTGCTGGTTTTTGCCGCGCTGCTGCTGCCGCTGGCGATCAAGTTGATGGTGCGGCGGATTCTGCACTGACGGAACGACCGATTACTTGAGCATATCCAGAAACGCCTTCTGATCCTGGCTGACATGCCGGGCGACTTCCCGTTCGACCTTCTTCTCTTTGACCAGCTGCGCCAGGTGCGCGTCGAGGGCGACAAACTCTTCGCCGCTGACCAGCTGGCTGCGGATGTGGTGATCCTTCCCCTCGCGGATCAGGTTGGCGACCCGGTGGCTGTTGCTGAGCTTTTCGTAGGCTGGGATGCGGCTTTCGCTGTCGCGCCGCTTCAAGAGCCGCTGGTGGAAGGAGAGCAGCAGGTTGTCGGCCAGTTGCACGCGGATCTGCTGTTGGTGCTCGGCCTGGAAGACGTCGATGATCCGATTGATCGCCATGACGCTGTTATTGGCGTGCAGGCTGCTGATCACCAGGTGGCCGGTGTCGGCGGCTTCAAGGGCGATGGCGATCGATTCGCGGTCGCGCATTTCGCCGATCATGATGACGTCCGGCGCTTCCCGGTAGACATGCCGCAACCCTTCCTGGAAGGTGCTGGTGTCGATCCCGACCTCGCGCTGGTTGACGTTGCTTTTTTTATGTTGATGCAGGTACTCGATGGGATCTTCGATGGTGATGATGTTCCGCTTGCGCTTGCTGTTGATGACATCGATCATCGCCGCCATGGTGGTGCTCTTGCCGTGGCCGTTCGGGCCGGAGATCAGGATCAGCCCCTGGCCTTTGAGGGCATAGTTCTCCAGCCAGCTGGGCAGATTGAGCTGCTCCAGGGTCGGGATGTCTTCGAAAATGTGGCGGATGGCGATCGAGATACTGGTGCGCTGCCGGTAGATGTTGACGCGAAACCGCCCGAGGCTATTGTCGGTGAGGGCGAAGTCGATATCCTTGTTTTCGCGAAACTCATCTTTCTGTTGTTGGCTCATCAGCTCAAGGGCGTAAGTTTCCACCTGTTCCGGATTCAGCGGCGGCACATCGAGGCGGACCAGTTCGTTGTTTTCTTTGATGGCCGGAACCGCCCCGGCGACCAGAAGCAGATCTGAAGCGTCCGATTTCGCCAGCATCGAACAGAGCTCCCAAATGCCGGGATACTGCCATTCTTTGGGGACTTTCAGCTTGAATTTGTTGTCCGGCAACTCCCGGTTGGCCAGTTCGTTGATCGCCATCAGCAGCTGGTAGGCGGGCACCACGATCAGCTTGACCGGCCTGCCGAGCAGGCGCGGCAGCTCGTCCATGGCCGGTTGCTGATTAGGGCTGAGCACGGCAATCACGATCCGCTTGTCGTAAAACGCGACCGGCAGCGCCCGATACGTCTGCATCTGTTCGATTGTCAGCAGTTTCAGGGCTTTGGGGTCGAGGCGGATGTCGAGCAGGTTGGCGACCGGATGCCCCAGCTGTTTGGAGAGCGCTCGAACCAGGTTCTTGGCTTCGAGAAAGTGCATCTCGACCAGCTTCGAGCCGAGCTGGCCGCCCGTCTCTTGCTGCTTGCTCAGGGCTTCATTCAATTGCTCGTGGGTGACCGACCGGTCTTCCAGCAGATATTCACCGAGCTTGCGGCGCTTTGGCAGGGAATCTTTCATGGGCAGGTCCTCATTGCTGAGGGTGGCGAGAGCACTTTACAATTATAGATAAAACACTATTTTAGCAGAATGCTTTGAAGAAAACACCCTTTATTTTCAGTGACTTCCATCTCGGTAAAGGTTGAACGATTTCAGTTTGTTCAAAGCACCGGATTAGAGCTGCCGGCGGAAATCAATTTCTTGACGACCTTGAGTCCAACCGGCAACTAAACTTTGCCGACCGGTGCCAGGTAGATGGTGAATTCGTGCTCTGCGTCCAGGCTGAGCAGCTTATCCATCAGCTCCTGGTGGTAGGCGGCGATGGCGCAGGTGCCGCAGCCGATCGCCTCGCAGACCAGGTAGAGGTTCTGGCAGAGGTGGCCGACATCCATCAGGATCACCCGGTGGGCGGCCAGCTGGTAGCGCCACTCCATGCGGTAGGGGATGACGCTCCAGACAAAGCAGACCGGCGCCGCGGCGATAAAGGTCTGATTCAGGGTTGCCTGGGCCAGGGAGCGCTGCAGCAGGTCGACGCCGAGCTCTTTTTCCAGCACCAGGGCGTGGTCGAGGGGCAGATAGCGGTACAGCCCCGGCTTGAGGGTTTCGACCGCGCTCACCAGCAGGTAGCTCTCGAAGGCATGGCGACAGCCGGCCGAAGGGACGGTCCGCAGCGCCGAGCCTGGGCCGATCACCCCCTTGACCCCCTGGGTCGCCCAGAGCAGCAGCGCCAACTCGGCGAGACTGAGAGGTTCGTCGAGAAAGCGCCGGTGACTGCGGCGGCTGCCGATCGCTTCGAGCAGGTCGGTGCCGGCGAAGTCCTGCCAACCATCCTGCCCGGGCAGTTCGATCAGCTCCTGCTCCGGCTGTTTCGGTTTCTGCACCGGCGGCGGTTCGAGCCCCTGGTTCTGATCGGTCTGGTAGAAGTTAATCTTCAGCCGCAGGCTGTCTTTGAGAAAATCGCGGTGGTTGGCGAGATCGTTTTTGCCCATGAGTCAGATCCTTTCAGGTCCTCTCGAAAACTATAGCGCAAAGCGCATCAGTTGCTTTTCGCGGCAGCAAGATTATCGACAACTGTTGCCAGCGGCCAAATGCTGGTTAGAATTTAGACAGGTTTCATGCACAGGCACAGGAGGAGCAGGATGGCAGACGAGCAGCTCCCGATCGGGGTCCGGCGGTATGTTGAACAGGGAAAGCAGTGGCTTGCCGCAGTGCAGAAACAGCGGGAAACGATGCGCGCCAAGCACTTCGACACCATCGCCGTACACGGCCTTTACGGGGCCGAAGGGGCTTTGGCCAACCAGGGGAGTATCATCGAACCGGCCTATTTCAGCTCGGCCCAGCATTTCGAGAACAGCGACCACCTGGAGGCTGCGCTGGCCTACCTGATGCCCGCCTGGGCCTACAGCCGGATCGCCAACCCCACCCTGCATTATCTGGAAGAGACCCTTGCCCTGCTCGAAGGCTACGGCTTTACCGGCGAAACCTCGGCGCATGTCACGGCATCCGGCATGGCGGCGATCTGCATGGCGACCACGCCCTTTCTGGAAGACACGGGGGCGATGAATATCGTCGTCTCGAGCAAATGCTACGGTGGTACCTTCATGCTGTTTGATGAGCGCTTCGGCAGGGAGCGCGGCATCGAGGTGCGCTGGATTCGTGACCCGCTCGATCTCAACCAGTGGGTCGAGGCGATTGATGACAACACCCGCTTTCTGTTCGGCGAGATCCCCAGCAACCCGGCGCTTGCGGTGTTCGATATCGCCGCGGTGGCCGAACTGGCCCATCGTTTCGAGCTGCCGCTGTTGGTCGATTCGACCCTGGCCACCCCCGCTTTAACCCGCCCCTTGTGTCACGGCGCCGACATCGTCGTACACTCGGTCAGCAAAAGCATGACCAGCAGCGGTTTTGCCATCGGCGGGGCGTTGATCTCCCGCGCCGATATCCCCAGCCGGGTCGGCCCGCCGGAGCTGCGCAGCGATTTTGCCGCCTATGTCAAAAGGTTTCCCGCCCGCGATTTCGGCCCCTGCATGTCGCCCTTCAACGCGCTGATGGCACTCAGCGAGCTGCGCGGTCTGCGCGGCCGGCTGGATCAGCTCAGCAGCAGTGCCATGGGGGTCGCCTGCATCCTCGCCGGCCACCCGCGGGTCGAATCGGTCAGCTATCCTGGGCTGGAAACCGATCCCGGGCACGCCGTGGCCAAGCGCTACATGCGGCTGGTCGACAGCGAAGCCGATGGTGAACTGCAGAACCGCTACGGCCACCTGCTCAGCTTCTGTGTCGCCGGAGGCCACCAGGCGGCACGGCAGGTGCTCGACCGGCTGCAGCTGATCATGCGCGCCACCGACCTGGGGCGGATCAAGAGCATCGCCACCATCCCGGCGATCTCCACCCATCAGCAGCAGGGGGAACAGGGCCGCGATTTGGCCGGCATCCCCGACAACCTGATCCGCCTCTGCGTCGGCGGCGAGCATCCCGAGGATATTATCGCCGATATCGAGCAGGCGCTCGTGGGGTGAATGTTCTGCATGCCCGTGAGCCGCGTGGGGCTATGCTATTATGACCAGCAACCTTAAAATCGAAAAGGAGGTCAGGATGAAGATCGATTGGGCTTACCTGCGCAAGGGCTGAACGTCCTGTAAAAATGCCCAGGAGTTTCTTGGGAACAAAAAGATCGAAGCAACAGAGGTGACCGACGCCCGCAAGGAGTCGCTGAATGCTGACCAGGCCTGGGCGATGCTGAAAAGCGCCAAGGCGGTCACCGTGGCCAAGGGGAAGAAGTTCCAGCGCTTCGAGCAGGTCGCGAAACAGAAAGAGGAGCTGCTCAAGCAGGCGATCGGGCCGACCGGTAACCTGCGTGCCCCGACTTACCGGGCGGGGGATGAATACGTCATCGGCTTCAATCCGGAGCTGTATGCAGACTGGGTGAAATAACCCTGCCCTGCGAATGAGCAATAAGCCCCAACCCGGCGACCCGGGTTGGGGCTTATTCTCTCTGGGCGGGTGGTTTTTGTTGAGCTGCCCATCTCTGCTATAGTGGAAGCATGAAAAAGGAATGGCTGAAGAAAAACCGGTCGCTGACTGTTCTGTTGTCAGTGCTGGCAGCGCTGCTGGTTCTCGCCCTGCTGCCGCAGTTCAGTCCGTTTCCGGCCTGGTCAGCCGCATCCCGGGAGCATGTCATGGCCGCTGAAAAGAATCTCACGGACCCCGCCTCCAACCTGAAGCCAGCCGATCCAAGGTACGAGGTTGCCCTCTTCGCCCTCGGCTGATTCTGGGGGATCGACTCCCGGTTCGGGGGTCTGGCAGGGGTCATCAATACCACCTCCGGCTATGCCGGCGGCACGACCAGCAATCCTGATTACCGGAATATCGGCGATCACAGCGAGGTGGTGCGGATTGTCTTCGATCCCGCCGTCATCAGCTACCAGGAGCTGCTGGAGGTGTTCTGGGCCAGCCACGATTCGAACTCCGCCCCATATTTGTGGCAGTACCGCAACGCGGTGTTGACTCTGGATGAGCGGCAACGCCAGCTGGCCGAGCAGTCGAAAGAGCAACTGCAGACACGCACCGGGCAGGAGATCCGGACCGCCATCGAGCCGGTCGCCGCGTTCACGGTCGCCGAGGATTATCATCAGAAGCACTACCTGCGCGGAGCCAGGGCATTTATGGATGGGTTGCGCGGACGCTATGCAGGTGAAGCTGAGCTGCTGGCGTCGACCGAGGCCACCCGCCTGAACGGTTATCTCGGCTGCAATGGCGAGCCAACGGAGCTGGGGGCCGGAATCGCTGACTTGGGCTTGTCGGCGGAGGCGCAGCAACAGCTTTTGGACTACCTGACCATGCGCTGCCGGAACTTCAAAGGCGCCGGCTGTGCCTTGCCGGCGCCTTCGGGCCGCTGACCCCTCACAATGAAACGGTTTAGCCGACTGTTTCTTTCAGCCAGGCGATCTCCTCCGGGAGGAACTCCTTGGCAAACTGCCCGCCGACATTCACCGCCCAATGCAGCTCGGGAGTGGAGATCGCCGCCGCCCGGAAGCCGGCCAGGACGACGAAGTCGATCGGCTTTTTCGCCCATTGGGTCAGCCGCTCTTCACTGTCGAACAGCAGCATGTAGTGCTTCTCTTCCGACGTCAGAATCAGCGGCGTGACGCTCTCCCGCTCCGCCGCCGGGGTTGCGGCGCTTTCCATGCTGAGCGGGATATAAAAATCGGTCTTCAGCACCAGCTCATAGTACTGGTCCTGCTCGTCTTCGTCCTGCAGGTACTTGGTTAACGCCTGGTCAAGTTCTGTCATTATCTTATCCTTTCACATTTCAGCCGAAGCGCTGGTCGGATCGCATGCTGCGTGCGCGGTCTCTGGCCAGTTCCAGCCAGCCGGTCCGCACCTGCTCGGGCTGATCAAATTCAGGCACATAGGGTTTGATGTCGAGCAGTGGCGAGCCGTCGAGCATATCGACGTTCTCCACCGCGAGAATATTGTCACGGATGCCCTTCAAGGCGAGTACCGAAAGGCCGATCGGGTTCGGCCGGGTCGGCGCCCGGGTGGCGAAGACACCGTGCGGCCGGTTGTCGAGAAAAGGGGTGACGGTCAGGTCGCAGCGTTCCACCCGGTGAAACTGATAGAGAGCGATGATGTGCGAGAACCCCGCCAGGTCAGCCAACCCTTCGACCAGCTCGGGCAGCAGAACGATCTCGCCGCGCACCCCGGCGGCACCGCTCGGCTGGATCGGCATCCGGGCGATCTCCTTGAAAGGGGTGTGAATGGTGCCGATGGCGTTGATCCGCATTGCTTCTCCTTCAGGCTGCGCTCGTCACGCAGGGGCAGTTTTTCGGGTCGCGCTCGCCAACCGAAGCGAGCTTCAGGCCGACCCAGTTGTGCACCTGTTCGACGTCGAATCCGGCCAGACGTTGCTCACCCACCTGCATCAGCGGCCGGACGATCAGCAGCGGTTCGGCGACCATCATCCGCAGCGCCTGCTCGGGAGGGATCGCCGCCGGCTCCAGCTCGCCCGATTTGACCCGAGGGTTGGAGGGGTTGAACCACTCGGTCACCGGCCGCGCGCCGAAGAACTGCGCCAGCGTCTCCCTGTCCCAGGGCTCGGTCAGCAGGTCGCGGACGTCAAGTTGGTGACCGGAGGCCAGCAGGATCTCTTTCTGCCGCTTGTTCCCCTGGCAGTTCGGTTTTTCCCAGAAGATGATATTCGCCATCGCTTATTGCTCCTTCAGTCGTCCTCCGGCGCAAAGCAGAGCGCGTAGTCGCTGCAGTCGCCGCAGTTGGGGGATTTGCACATCACGCCGCCGTTCAGGTCGCAAACCTGCTTGAACAGGTAGCGCTTCCAGCGCATCCCCTGGCTGTTGGCGGCCGCCAGGGTCGGCAGATGGCGGCGGATCGCCGCGGTCAGCTGCGGCCGCTCGAAAAAGCCCATCGCGCACCACAGGTGACCCGGCTGCGCCGCTCGGGCTGCGATGATCCGCGCCAGCCACTCGGCGGGGCGGTGCCGGCCGCCGGTCGCGTCGCAGGGGACGTGGGAGAGCAGGATCTGCAATACGTCCGGATTGATCTCGGGCGGCGGAGCGGATTTTTCTTCAGCACCCGTCAGTTCTGCCGGGTCGAAATCAGGAAAATAGCTGGTAAGGATGGTTGCGAGATCTTCAGCGTCCAGGCCGAGTGCGTCGTGCAGCGCGCAGTCCTCCTGGCTGGCGACAGCCAGCAGACCGGCAAACAGGCTTCGGTCTTCCGGCGCGCTGCCGAGCGGCGCCGCTGATGCCAGCAAGGCTCGATAGAACGGATCCTCCGGACTGACCCGTGCGTCATGCTCCTCATCCTGTTGGGCCGTCAGCTGCGCCTGAACCGTTTTTGAATCGCTGAAAGCGCTGTCGATGGCTGCCTGCAGAGCCTGGTGGGCCAGTGACGCGCAGTAGTCCCGGTCTTTCGGCAGCCCGCCGAGCTGCTGGTCGATCAGCGCGGGTGTCAGGCCCTGGAGCTCGCGCAGCGAACGGCCCTCGCTCAGTTCGGCGGCGGCGGCGCAGGCGGCGATGGTGAAGCCGCAGCCGAACACCTGGAAGCGGATATCCTTAACCTGTTCGTCGGCGAGCTTGAGGGTGAAGCGGACCGCCAGGCGCTTACCGGCGTCTTCCGCCGAGAGACCGACCTCGCCGGTGCCGTCGGGGGCGTCGAGCAGTCCGACGCGAGATTCGTCGGCGGCGTATTTGAGGATGGTTTCGGTGTAACCTGTCATCTTGTTTACCCTGTAGGGGCGACCCTTGGGGCGCCTGGATTTTTTATCGGTCAAGGTCAAAGTCAAGACCGCGGGGTTGCGCCCCCGCTCGCCGCCTTACTCTTTTGTCTCGTCACAAAAGAGTAAGCAGAAAAGGACGCCCGACCTCCTTGCCCGCCGTTGGCGGGTTCCCTGCGTTTCGTTGCGCTTTGCAGCTCGGGGAAAAACTCGCCTGCGGCTCAAACATTTCCCCTCGAATTCCTGCCAAGCTCCACTGCACTCCGGCTGCGTCACACGGGAGAGAAAAATCAGACCCTCCCCCTTTGCCTCCGCCGGAGTGGTGCAGAGCTTTCGGGAGGATGCCGGGAAACTGTCCGCAGCCCGAAGGGCAAGTTTTTTCCCGGCCCCGAAAGCTCTGCGGAACGCAGGCTCCCGCGAAGCGGGCGGAGGCATTGGGGGTGCCCTTTTGATCCAAACTTTTGGGCAAGCAAAAGTTTGGGCCCGCCCGGCAGGGCAGAGTTCCGGGATGTCATCCCGCGTGCCGCATAGCACTCGCCGCATTCGCACACTCAAACAAAAAATACGCCCCCCCCTCATACAGAATGTCATTCTTCAAAGCATTCCCCACCTGCTCCCAATTGGGAAACCCACGCAGCACCAGCCCCTTGTGCAGCCGCTGCGCCAGCGCCTCGCAGTGGAAGTTGCCAACGATCAGGTCGTACTCAGCCGCCAAATGCTCCGCATCCTCCAGATCCCCGACCAGTACCTTCTCCGCCCGCAATTTTTCCAGTTGCGGCGAATCGACGCTCGAGATCGCCAGCGTCACTCGGCCGCCAGCTTCGTAGAGCGACTGGCAGATCGAGGCCAGCTGATCCGGCTCGGCGACTGCCAGAATCCGCGTCTGACCGAGGGAGAAGTGGGAGTCGAGCATGGCGTCCTGCAGGCGTTCGCGCCAACGGACCACCGAGGTTTTCGGCTGCTCAACATCGCTGACCTCCATCAGCAGGGCGACCAGGTTGTCGCTCGCTTCGAGACCGCCCAGGTGGGAGACGTGCTGATGGCGCATCGCCGGATTCTTCGCCAGCAGCGCGGCGGCGCATTTGCGCATCGAGTCACCGACCGTGATCACCAACGCCGCATCGCCGAGCTGCTTGATTTCGTCCACCGCGATCCCGCCGCTCGACAGGGCGCTCTGCTTCTCGCCGAGGTGACCGTCGAGGGAGGTCGACAAATCGGGCAGGGCGAAGGCGGAAAAGCCGAAACTTTCGACCAGCTGCTTGATCTTCTCCACCTCGATCGGCTGCAGGCTGACGTGTGGCAGGATGACGACCTTTTTCGCAGCTGTGGCCGTGCTCACCTCGACCAGCTGCTCGATGATCGCCTGGCAGGTCAGCGCCCAGCCGCTTTCGAAGCCCCCCTCGTAGTCGGGGGTGTTGACGGTGACCATGGGATAATCGACCTTGGCGGCGACGCCGCGGATGTCATCCCCCTTGGTCTCCGGCAGGCCGGTGGTGTGCAGGCCGATCAAACTCGGGGTGACCTTTTTACAGATGTTCTTCACCGACTCGACGATGCTGTAGTCGCCGCCGT
>CALZHR010000142.1 GCA_945787335.1 uncultured Desulfuromonadales bacterium | reverse complement strand
GCCGGGCTCTATCCGCAGCTGCTGGCGGGGAACAGACTGATCATGGCCAAGGATGTCCGCCAGGCCCTGTTGTACGCCGATCGCGGCGAGGTCGACGCGGCCCTCGTCTACCGCACCGACGACCTGCCGGTCGGTTTCGCCATCGCCTGGCTGCTGGTCTTTAGCCGGCTGCGCGGCAAAGCTCTGCTTGACGGGCTGATCACCGGCAGCACCCTCTGCTTCGCCCGCAGTCTCGGCGAGTTCGGCGCCCTGTCGCTCTGCCTGGTGTCGATCGTCCTCTCCTACCTGGTGCTGATGGCCAACGAGCTGCTGCTGCGCAAGTGGCGGCGGGGGGCGTGAACGGCGAAAAGCGCGACTGGGAGCCAAGCAGAAAAAATACCTTGGGTCTTTCTATTGATTGTGTTGCCCATGATAGCCACCCGCATGAACCTATCAGACCCACTCTTTCACCACTCTATGCTGTCTCCAGAATCCAGCCGTATCAATAGCCTGGTCCTTGTCGCAGTTTTGCGGTTATTGGGCCGAGAAGGTCAACAAGAGTCCCCTATTGTGCCTGGCGCGGTTCGGTCGCCTGGTCCACCAGGTAGAGAATCGACCGGTAAGGGATCTCGCCATGCAGGGCCAGGCCGATTTCGCAGGTTTTGCTGGTTGAATAGCCCGCGTCGCAGTCGCAAACCTGTTCCTGCAATCCTTTCAGCGCCGATTCGTTCAACTCCGGGAAATTAAATCCGCGGTCACCGGCAAAACCGCAGCAGTCGATCCCCTCGGGGATGACCAGGTCGATGGCACAGAGCCGTGCCAGCTCCTCAAACTTCTCGGCCAGGCCCATCTTCTTTGCGCTGCAGGTCAGATGCAGAGCGATACGCTGATTTTGCGGTTGGAACTTCAGCCGCTCCTGAAGGAACTGCAGAACGAAGTCGATCGGCTCATACAGCTGCAGCCGCTCGTCCAGAGTGGCCCGCATCCGATAGAGGCAGGGGCTGGTGTCGCAGAGGATCGGCAGTTTGCCGTTCTGCGAGACCTGCAGCAGGGCATCGGAGAGCTGGGCCGACTTCTGGTCCGCCAGCTCCAGGAACCCCTTGCTCTCGAACGCCTGTCCGCAACAGTGAGCGTCCAACTCCGCCGGATAGAGAACCTGGTAGCCGGCTTTGCGCAGCAGTGAGCTGGTCACCTGGGGCAGTGGTGTACGCTGACTGTCATGGCGGGCCGGGCCGCCCATGGCGCGACTGGCGCAGCTGGGGAAATAAACCACCTGCAACGGGTTGTCGGGATCTACCGGCTCCGGCTTGATTTTCAGGGCGCCGGTCGGCATCTCCGGATTCCACAAGGGCAGTTTCTTCAGACTGACGGTCCGGGCGGTCTGCGAAAGACGCTGCAAGAATTCGGTGCCGGTCAAGCGATGAATGCCGTCGACGCCTTTCAAAGTGGTGCTGATCGACTTGCTGACCAGGCCAAAATGGTTGGCCACCCACCCGGCGACCTGTTCGCCCAGCGGGCCATTGGCTTCCTGGCGCAGCTGTTTGGTCATTTTCCCGGTGTCGATCTCCACCGGGCAGCAGGTGGCGCAAAGACCGTCAGCGGCGCAGGTATCGCTGCCCGGATACTGATAGGCCCGCAGAAATTTTTTCAGCTTGGCCGGGTCCTCTCCAGCCGCCATTTGCCGGCTGATTTCGCGGCGGCTGGTGATCCGCTGGCGCGGAGTGAAGCTGAGGTTTTTCGATGGGCAGATCGGCTCGCAGAAACCGCACTCGATACACTTGTCGATAATTTCATGACTGGCGGGCAGCGGTTTCAGGTTCTTGATGTGGGCTTCGGCATCCGCGTTGAGGATCACCCCCGGGTTGAGCAGCCCGTCCGGATCGAACAGCTGCTTGATCGATTTCATCAGCGCATAGGCGGCCTCGCCCCACTCTTTTTCGACAAAGGGCGCCATATTACGACCGGTGCCGTGTTCGGCCTTGAGGGAACCGTCGTACTTATCCACGACCATCTCCACCACCCGGTCCATAAATTCTCGGTAGCGAACCACCTCGGCCTCGCTGGAGAAGTCCTGGGTAAAGACAAAGTGCAGGTTCCCTTCCAGCGCATGGCCAAAAATAATCGCTTCATGATAGCCATACTCTTTAAACAGGGCCTGCAGGTCGAGGGCGGCAGCGGCCAGGTGCTGGCTGGCAAAAGCGATATCTTCGATGATCACCGTGGTGCCGGTTTCGCGCACCGCGCCCACCGCCGGGAACAGGCCTTTGCGGACCTTCCATAACGCGTTGTACTCAGCCGGTACGTCGCTGAACTCGATCGGCCGGACGGATTTCAGCTTGGCCAATGCCTGCGCGATCTCAGCGATCTGCCGTTTCAGGGTGGACTGACTGCCAGCGCGGGTTTCCACCAGCAGGGCGGTTACCGTTGCCCCCAGGCCAGAGAGGTAATCAGGCATGCCGGGCTTGTCCTGCACCGAGGCCAGGCCGGCCCGGTCGATCAGCTCGGCGGCGGCAGCCAACTGCGTCTCGCGTAACAGGGGGATCGCCCGGCAGGCGGTCTTCACATCGGGGAACAGAATCAGCGCGCTGGCTTTGAACTTGTGCTCGACCACGGTCCGATAGACCACCTCGGAGACAAAGCCGAGAGTCCCTTCCGAACCGACCAGTAAATGCTGCAGAATATCAAAGGGATCACTGAAATCGAGCAGCGCATTGAGACTGTAGCCGGTGGTATTTTTAATTTTGAATTTCTGCCTGATCCGCTCAGCGAGGGTCTGGTCGGCCAGCACCTGCTCGCGCAGCGCCACCAGTCCCTCGAGCAGCTGGCCATGCCGGCGCTGAAAAGCGGCACGGCTTTTATCATCCGCCGTGTCGAGTAAATTGCCGTCGGCCAGAATCACCCGCAGGCTCTCCAGGGTCTGGTAGCTGTTGTCGGCCACGCCACAGCACATGCCGCTGGCGTTATTGGCCAGAATCCCGCCGATCATGGCGCTGTCGATGGAGGCCGGGTCGGGGCCGATCTTTTTGCCGAACTCCGCCAGCCAGCGGTTGGCCATGCTACCGACCACTCCGGGCCCCAGGGAGATCTTCCCGGCATTGTCGAAAATCCGATAACCTTGCCAATTATCCCCCAAGCGCAGCAGGATGCTGTCACTGATCGCCTGCCCCGACAGGCTGGTTCCGGCCGCCCTGAAGGTCACCGCCAGCTGGTGTTGCTTGGCCAGTCGCAGAACTTGTTGCACCTCGGCTTCAGTTTGGGCGGTAATCACGACCTTGGGAACCAAACGGTAAAAACTGGCGTCGGTGCCATAGGCGAGGGTACGCAGCGGGTCGGTAATCAGACGCTCTGCTGGAATGAAACGGGCAACATCCTGTTGAAACTTCCGATATTGATCAGTCATCGAGGGGCTCTCCTCAGCAAAAATTAACCTTCCGGGCTTGCTTGGCGGCGGTTCAATCCTGGAGAATTCCGGGGATAATAAATGACCGCAGTTTATCCCCTGTTTTTGTGGCTGTCGTGGTCTTTTCAACGTTTGCTCAAAGTTCTCTACAACACCGCTTCATCCCGATGGAGGAACGGTACGCTCATGAGGGTGCAAGAGAATGACCTGCTCCGGTTTCGAGAGGTGGAGATAGGTCTTTCCCGTCGGAGATCAGTTCAGGCCGTGGGGCATCCTCACCCGATTTGCCGGTTTCCGCCTTGGCCAGCCGTTCAATTTTTTCGTTTTGTCCTTCGGTGGTCAGAAATTGTTTTCTGGCCAGGGGTTCGCGGTCGGTTTTAAGCTTTGCCTCCTGCTTTCAAGCCTGTCTTTATTGTACCCATGCACATGAAATACACAATCAAGCGATTGGCGGCGAGTCCTTGCTTACTCTGGTGGCCAGTAGCCTTTATGCAGGGGTTCCCGTTTTCCTGCACCCCTTCCGGAGCCGCCCGGCTCGACCCGGCAGAGTGCTGATCTCTGCTATAGTAAGACCATAGTTGCAGCCCACTTTTCAGGGATTATCGTATGGCTGAACCTTTGAACCTTCGACGCTCTCGGCTGCAGGCCTGGCTGATGCGGCTGGTCAAGCTGGAGCAGGGCGAGCTCCCGGCGCTGTGCTGGGCGTTCAGTTATTTCTTTGCCCTGCTCTGTGCCTACTACATCCTGCGCCCGATGCGCGATGAAATGGGCATCGCCGGCGGGGTCGAGAATCTGCAGTGGCTGTTTACCGGCACCTTTCTGGCCATGCTGGCGGCGGTGCCGCTGTTCGGCTGGGTGACCTCGCGCTACGCCCGCCGGCAATTCCTTCCCCTGGTTTATCTGTTCTTCATCGTCAATCTGCTGATTTTTTACCTGCTGTTCCGCTCCGGACTCACCCACGCCTGGGTGGCGCGGGGCTTCTTTATCTGGACCAGCGTCTTCAACCTGTTCATCGTCTCGGTCTTCTGGAGCTTCATGGCCGATATTTTCACCGACCACCAGGCCAAGCGACTGTTCGGCGTGGTCGCCGCCGGCGGCACCGCCGGCGCGCTGGTCGGACCGGTGCTGACCGCCACCCTGGCGATCCCCCTGGGGCCGACCAACCTGCTGCTGATCTCCGCCGCCGGCCTGGGCTGGGCGGTGCTCTGCATTGGTCGACTGAGCACCTGGCGCAGTCGCCAGGGGGCAGACCCGCCCGTTCGCAGGGCCGATTCTGCGAACCTCCGCTCGACAAAACCGGCGGCCGGGCTGGCTGGCGGCGCCCTGGCGGGGCTGCGCCTGATCATCGCTTCGCCCTACCTGCTGGGCATCTGCCTGCTGATCCTGATTTACACGACCCTGTCGACCTTCCTCTATTTTCAGCAGGCGCAGATCATTCGCGACAGCTTCGCCGACCCGGCGCAGCGCACCACGCTCTTCGCCGCCATGGACTTTGCCGCCAACGCCCTGACCATCGTCATCCAGGTTTTTCTGACCGGCCGAATGGTCAAGACGCTTGGTCTCGCCTGGACCCTCGCCCTGATCCCGGTGCTGCTGGGAGGTGGATTCCTTCTGCTCGGCCTGTCGCCGATTCTCGGGGTGCTGGTGGTGGTCCAGGTGGCCCGGCGGGCCGGAAATTATGCGCTCATGAAACCCGCGCGGGAGATGCTCTTCGTGGTGCTCAGCCGGGAGGAAAAGTACAAGGCGAAAAATATTATCGACACGGTGATTTACCGCAGCGGTGATGCGGTCAGCGCCTGGGCCTATGCCGGGTTGCAGGCGCTCGGCTTCGGTCTGGCGGCGATTGCCCTGATCGCCGTGCCGCTGGCCGGTTTCTGGGCCTGCCTCTGTTACCGGCTCGGCAAAATGCAAGAGACCCGCGCAGCAGCAATGGAGGTGTCATCATGAATGCACAGGATTACGCGATGTCGCGCCGCACCTTTCTCGGCGCCCTGGCCGCGACCCTGGCCGCGGTCGGACTGGCGCCGGCCGGACTGCGGGCGGCCGACAAAGCGCCGCTCCGCAAAGTGATTCCGGGGACCGCGGACTCCCTGCCGGTGATCGGGCTGGGCAGCTCCCGAACCTTCGACATCCGCAGCGACGAGACGGCTCTGACCAACCTCGCTGAAGTTCTGGAGGCGTTTTTCGCCAACGGCGGCGAGCTGATCGACTCATCGCCGATGTACGGCGCGGCGGAACAGGTCATCGGCGCTTTGCTCCAGCGCATCGGCCAGCAAAAGCGGCTGTTTGCCGCGACCAAGGTCTGGACCGATGGCCGGCAGGCCGGCATCCGGCAGATGGAAAATTCCCTGCGGCTCTGGGGGGTCCCGCGTTTCGACCTGATGCAGATCCACAACCTGCGCGACTGGCAGGCCCACCTGCAGACCCTCAAAGCCTGGAAGGCCGAAGGGAAAATCGGCTACATCGGCATCACCACCTCGCACGGCCGCTCGCACCGGGAGCTGGAAGAGATTCTGCGCAGCGAACCGTTCGATTTTGTCCAGTTCAGCTACAACATCGCCGATCGCAGCGTCGAAGAGCGGTTGCTGCCGCTGGCGGCCGAGCGCGGGCTGGCGGTGCTGATCAATCGCCCCTACCAGCGCGGCGATCTCTTTCGAAAAGTGAAAGGCAGACAGCTCCCCGACTGGGCCGCAGAAATCGATTGCGCCAGCTGGGGGCAGTTTTTCCTCAAGTTTATCGTCGCGCACCCGGCGGTGACCTGCGTGATTCCCGCGACCGCGAAGGTCCATCACCTGCAGGACAACATGGGCGCGGGCTTCGGCCGCCTGCCCGACGCCGCCACGCGCAAGCGGATGCTGGACTATTTTGCCGCCTTCTAGGGCTCTGCCACATGCAGATGAATGACGACAGGAGCAACGGGATGAACGGTAAAAGGATCTGGTTGACGCTGATCTGTCTGCTGTGCTGCTCGCCCACGTTTGCCGCCGCCGACGAGGCCGAGCTCTGGAACGCACTGCGTTCCGGCGGACATTTTGCTCTGTTGCGTCACGCGATCGCGCCGGGCTTTGGTGATCCGCCGGAGTTCACTCTGGGGAATTGCGGGACGCAAAGGAATCTGTCAGAGGAGGGGCGTGAGCAGGCAACCGCGATCGGCCAGCGCTTTCAGGCCAACGGCATCCGCGCCGCCCGGGTGGTCTCCAGTCAGTGGTGCCGCTGCCTGGAGACGGCAAGGCTGCTCAAGCTCGGGCCGGTCGAGGAGCTGGCTGCGCTCAACTCCTTCTTTTCGCAGCGCGAACGGCAGGAGCCGCAGATGCAGACTCTCCGCGACTGGCTGGCCCGGCAGAACCTTGCTCAGCCCCTGGTGCTGGTCAGCCATCAGGTCAATATCACCGCTTTGAGCGGGGTCTATCCCGATTCCGGCGAGCTGGTGATCATGCGCCGCGCCGCCAGCGGTGAACTCGAACTGGTCGGAACGCTCAAGACCGACTGAACACGCCGTCAGCCTGCCCGCCACTCTTGCACAGGGGCCGGATCGATCATCAACGGACGTCGCTAACCGCGTAATCTTTTCTTTTACCTGCGCTGAGCAGCTCAAAGCTGTCATCGACCTGCAGGCCGATCAGCTGTTCGCCGAGGGGCGATTCGGGGGTGATGACCAGCACCTCCTGTCCAGCTACGTTCAGCTTCATGCCGCCCGCCGCCGGGCCGAGGAACAGCCAGCGCTGCTGCCCCTGCTCATCTTCCAGCTGCACCAGCGCCGAGAGGCGGATCGGGGTCTGGTCAGTGAAGTACTGCAGCGGCAGCTGGCGGTAAGCCTCCAGCGCCTGTTTGATCTCCCCGGCCCGGTTAGCCTGCCCCTGGGCGATGTAGGAGGCTTCCAGGGCCAGGGTTTCGTATTTGCTGTCGGGGATATTGTCTTCGTGGGTGGCCGCGGCGTGGGCGCTCCTGGCGGCCTGGAGCAGCAGGGCGTAATCGGTCTGCAGGCGGTTTAATATCTGTTCGAGCAGGGCGGTTTTATTCATGGTTCCTTCTGTCGTTCGACGAGATGTTGCCTGGGCGGAAAAATAGCAAAAGCGCGAGCGTAGGCAAAGCGGAATTTCAGTGCTAGGATAGCCGCTGCGATGAAACGACGGAGACCTTAAATGACGAGTCAAATGACCCTGGTCGCGCTGCTTTGGGGGGCGGTGGGTGGCTTTCTGGCCCTGCAGAGCCTGGCCAACCTGTTGGCGGTCGGCTTCTGCCTGCACGGGCTGCTGCTGACGCGCTGGAAGCGCCTGGCGAAAAAGGGCGCGCTCGGCGCCATCAATTACACCGTCAACCTGAAGCTGCTGGTGCGGGTCGCGGGTTATGGGCTGCTGTTTTTCCTCCTGCTGAAAACAGGCGATGGCCTGGTCCGCCGCGAGTTCAGGTTCGGGTACGTGGGAACGCCGCTGCTGCTGGCGGGTTCTACCGCATTTCTAGTGGTTTCGGTCTGCTTCCGGGCGGTGCTGCGCCGGCTTGCGGTGGTCTGGAAAATGAGCCATCAGTTTGATTATGCCGAGCGGCGTCAGCGAACCCGGATGCTGAAACGGTAATTCTTTTTAAGGCGCTGCCGCAGCACCTGGAGGATGCGGGGCAAGAGGCAGGCTTCTCTTTTAACGCGAAACCGGTGTGCTATGCTGATGAGGCAAGAGCGTCGGTCAGAGGAAAAGGAGCGGAATCATGCAGAGCAAAGTCGGTTATCAGGAACTGGTCCGCCGTGCAGAGGCGGAGATTGAAACGATTGACGCCGTGGCGGCGATCGCCGCCGCCGGTGATGAGGAGACGGTCTTTATCGACCTGCGCGACATCCGCGAGCTGCAGCGCGAAGGGATGATTCCCGGCGCCAGGCATATCCCGCGCGGCATGCTGGAGTTCTGGATCGATCCGCAGAGCCCTTATCACAAGCCGCTGTTCAGCGAGCCGAAGCGGTTCATCTTCTATTGCAACCTCGGCTGGCGCTCGGCGCTCGCCGCCCAGGTCGCCCAGCAGATGGGCCTGGAGAACCTCTGTCATATCGGCGGCGGTTTCGAGGCCTGGAAGAGCGCCGGCGGCGCGGTTGAAAAGAAAGCCTGACGGCCAATCGTTTTCCCCCTTGAGAACAGCTCTCGAAGCGCTATGCTGATAACAGGACCTGCCTGAACAATACCAGCCGGTCCAGTCCAGGGGGGGTGCATGAATAACTGCAGATCAGTCCTGTTTCTGCTGGTTCTTGTCCTCGCGATCCTCTGCCCGCAAAGCGCTTCCGCGAGTGACGTCAGGCTGCATTTCTTCTACGCCGAGAACTGTCCCGGCTGCCGTCAGCAAAAGCCGTTTATCGCCGAGCTGCAGCAGCAACACCCGCAGCTGCAGGTGCAGATTTATGACGTCTGGCTGGAGCGCGACAGCTATGAGCTGATGCAGTCGCTGGCCGAGGCGACCGGGGCGGAGATCGCCACCACGCCGACCACCGCCATCGGGCACCGGGTCTGGTTCGGCTATAACGACGAGATTGCCGCCGAAATCAGACGCGCAGTTGAGAATTGCCTGAGCGATGGGTGTTTCGACCTGGTCGCCAGCCTGGCGGCCGGCACCGGACCGGGAGATGAGGCGCCTGGCGAGGCGCCGCTCAGCGCAAACCTGCCGGTCGATCCGGAGGCCTACTCCCTGCCGGCCTTTACCATCATCCTCGGCCTGCTCGACAGCTTCAACCCCTGCGCTTTTTTCGTCCTGCTGTTTCTGCTCAGTTTGATGGTCCACACCCACTCCCGCAAGCGGATGCTGCTGGTCGGCGGGGTGTTCATCTTCTTCTCCGGGCTGGTCTATTTCTGCTTCATGGCCGCCTGGCTCAACCTGTTCCTGGTCGCCGGCCAGCTGCCGCTGCTGACCACCTGCGCCGGTCTGGTCGCGCTGGTGATCGCGGTGCTCAACATCAAGGATCATTTCTATCTGCACCAGGGGCCGTCGCTGTCGCTCTCCGAGACGGCCAAACCGAAGCTGATCACCCGGATGCGCAACCTGCTCAAGGGGGAGCGGCTGCTGCCGACCCTGGTCGGCACCGTGGTGCTGGCGCTGGTGGCGAACAGCTACGAGCTGCTCTGCACCGCCGGCTTTCCGATGGTCTACACCCGGGTGCTGACCCTGCACGAGCTTCCGGCCTGGCTTTACTATCTCTACCTGGGCCTTTACAACCTGGCCTACATCGCACCGCTGCTGCTGATCGTGGTTATCTTTGCGATCACCCTGGGCAGTCATAAGCTCAGCGAGTTCGAGGGGCGGCTGCTGAAACTGACTTCGGGAATGATGATGCTGGCGCTGGGGCTGGTGCTGGTGTTCCGGCCGATTCTGCTGCAGAACCTGCTGGTGGTGGTCGGTCTGCTGGTCGCCGCCCTGGTCGGAACGGCGCTGGTGGTCCTGCTGGAGAAAGCCCTGCGCGGCATCAGGCCCGACCCGCAGGAGAAGCTCAGACGGCATTGAACCGCTTGAAGATCGGCTGAGCACTGTATAATTACCTGTAGGGTCGAAATCTTGCCAGGGCGTCAACCGGATACCTGGCCGACCCCGAGACCTCTTCACCAACCTGAAAATGGAGCTGATTATGAAACTTATCCTCAAGCTGGTCGTCGCCCTGGCGGTGATTCTTGTAATCGCCGCGGGCGCACTCCTCTATTACGTCGATTCAATCGCGGAACAGGCGATCGAACATGGCGGCACCGAGGCCCTGGGGGTTGCGACCACCCTGGACGGCATCAACATCTCACTGCTCGGCGGCGAGGCCAGCCTCAGCGGCCTGCAGGTCGCCAACCCGAGCGGCTTCGCCCAAGCGAATTTCATGCGCCTCGGCACCGGCGAGTTTTCCGTTTCCATCGACTCCCTGCAGAGCGACACGGTGGTGATCCCCAGGGTGCGCTTCGCCGATATCCAGGTCAATCTGGAGCAAAAGGGCAAGACCAACAACATTCAACCGATTCTCGACCGCGTCAAGGCGATGAGCGGCGCTGGGAAAACCGCTCCGAAGCCGGCGGCCGATGGGCCGGCCAAGAAATTTATCCTGGAATATCTCTCGATAGAGGATGTCAACGTGAACGCGGCGCTCGAGCTGCTCGGCCAGACGGCCAATGTCAACCTGGCGCTGCCGAAGATCGAGCTGCGCGACCTGGGCAAGGAGAAGGGCGGCATGCCGATGGAGGAGCTGGTGCAGAAGGTCGTACAGGCGATCCTCGCGGCCGCGGAGAAGAGCTCCGGCAGCCTCTCTCCCGAGTTGGCCGCCCTGTTGCGCGGCGAACTCAAAGGGCTCGACAGCATCAAGACCGAGATGATCGGCAAGGCGACCGCCGAGGTCGACAAGAAGGTCAAGCAGGTCACCGAGCAGGTGGGCAAGCAGCTGGAGAAGGTGCCGCTGCCGGCCGGGGCCGACAAGGCGGTGGAAGAGCAGGCCGGTAAACTTCTCAAAGGGATTTTCGACAAGAAGTAAGCTCAAAACGGATGCTGAATAAGCGAGGCTGAAATGACCGATGCCACGAAAAAAAGCGCCGCCGACCGGCAGGCGCAGCTGGTTGCCGAGATGCGCCGGGAAGAGCAGCAGCGGCAGGCGGGCTACCGCGAACGGGCTCTCAAGCTCTTCCCGCATGTCTGCGCCCGCTGTACCCGCGAGTTCGAGGGGAAGTCGTTGCGTGAACTGACCGTGCACCACAAAGACCACAATCACGACAACAACCCCCCGAACGGCAGCAACTGGGAGCTGCTCTGCCTCTATTGCCACGATCATGAGCATACCCGCGGGGTGCAGCAGGGGCGCGAGGGGGGCTCAGACGCCGGAGGGCAGGCGCCGTCTCTGGGTCACTCCCCTTTTGCCGGTCTGGGAGACCTGCTGAAAAAGCCGAAATGAGGCTCTGAATTAACAGAAAGGCTGCGCTATGCGCTGGTTTGGTCTGCTGCTGCTGATTTTGACGCTATCCGAGACGCCGGTTGACGCCATGGGTTCGACTGCGCCGCCGCCCCGCTGCCAGGCGACCGCCCCGGATGAAATGGGGCCTTTTTACCGCCCCGGCGCCCCGGTGCGAAGCAAAATCGGCAGCGGTTATCTGCTGCAGGGGGCAGTGCTGTCGACAACCGATTGCCGGCCGTTGCCGACGGCCCTGATCGAGTTCTGGCAGGCCGGGCCGAATGGACACTACAGCGACGCCTACCGGGCGACGATCATCGCTGACCGGCAGGGGCGGTACCAGTTGGAGACCGACGCACCGCCCCCTTACGTGAGCCGCCCGCCGCATATCCATATCCGGGTTTCGGCCGACGGCTTCAAGCCACTGGTGACCCAGCACTATCTGCAGCCGGGAGAAACCGAAGCGCGTTTCGACCTGGTGATTGTGCCCGTGAAGTGAATCGGCGGTGCGGGTGGTCGAGGGCAGATCGCAAAAGGACGGGGGTGGTTATGCGCAGCCCGAACTTTGATCTCAATTGATCCCATGATGTTGGTCAGCGGAACTTGAAAGTGGAGCTGCTGTTGCGGTGGTCAGTGGTAATTCCTGCTTGCCTGCGGCGTGGAGACCTTGCGTTCGAAGATTTCGACCTGCATTTCGGCTTCGGAACGGCTCAGGTTGTACTTTCGTTCCAGTCGACCGATCAAGCGGTCGCGCTGGCCGGCAATAAAGTTGAGGTCATCGCCGCTCAGTTCACCCCAGAATTCTCTGGCAAAGCCTTTGGTCTCGTCCCATCTGCCTCTCAGTTTCTGTCTGTTCATGGACCGCCCCCTTAGGACAGGAGATGGTTAGATAATATCACAAATTTAGTCAGATATCTTCATTCGGGGGGATATTCGCGACTTTCGAAGAGGGTCAGTTCCCAGCTGTCGGCTTGACTGTCATGGCGCAGAATATAAAGATCTCCACCTGCTGTACGGAGCTTGAAATAGCGGTGTTCCGGGGCCAGCCAGCGGTCGAGCACCTCGACGATCTCGATCAGCCGGTTGCCGAGGTAAAAGCGGCGCGGGGTCTCCTCGCCACGATAGCCAGAATAGCAGACGACCCGAACCGGGAACAACGGCTCCTGCATGCTTTCACCCCCGCCTGGCCCGCTCACGAACCAGCTCGTTGCCGACCAGCCGCACCAGGTCGGTCAGCTGTTCGGCCATCAGGTCGAGCAGGTCGTCGACGGTGACAATGCCGATCAGCGCCCCATGCGCGTCGACCACCGGCAGGCGGCGGACCCCATGATCGCGCATTATTTCAATCGTCTCCTGCAGATCGTCCTGTTCATTGACGCTCAGCAGGTCATAGCTCATGGCATCGCCGACCGAGACCTTGTCCAGCGCGACCTCCTCGGCCAGCAGTTCGATGACGATATCCCGATCGGTAAGGATGCCGACCGGATGCTGGCGGTTGTTGCGGGTTTCGGTGACCACAAGATCACCGACGTGCAGCTTGCGCATCAGTTTCGCGGCCTCCAGGATCGACGCCTGCCGATCGACGATAACGACTTCACGATTACAGAATTCACCGGCTTGCATGGCAACCTCCTTTCGGTTTCGGGCCATTCGCCTCCGGCCCGCTTACTCCCCACTCTGCTCGCCGCCGGTCATCGGCACGAAGGCGACCGCCAGCACCTCCCGGGTGTGCAGCTCGCCGGCCGCGTCCTTTTCGATCAGCAGCAGTTCCTGCGACATGTCAGGCAAACCGACGGGGACCACCAGGCGCCCCCCCGGGCGCAGCTGTTCGAGCAGCGTCGGCGGCAGGTGGGTGGCGGCGGCGGTGATGATGATGCCGTCGAAGGGGGCATGCTCAGGCCAGCCGTGGTGGCCGTCGCCGATTTTTACGGCAATGTTCCGATAGCCCAGGCGGGAGAGCAGCTCTGCGGCCGCGGCCGCCAGCTCCGGAATGATCTCCAGGCTGTAGACCTGTTCGACCAGCTGGGCAAGAATCGCCGCCTGGTAGCCGGAACCGGTGCCGACCTCCAGGATTCTGTGCTGCGGCTGCGGCTTGAGCAGGTCGGTCATCAGCGCGACGATGTAGGGTTGGGAGATGGTCTGCCCCAGGCCGATCGGCAAGGGGCCGTTGGCAAAGGCCTGATTCAACAGCTCGGGCGGCACAAAGGCATCGCGCGGCACCTCTTCCAACGCCTCCATGACCGCCGGCGCGAAGCAGCAACGGCCGGTCAGTGAAGCGGTCAGCCTGGCTTCCCGTTCGATGGTGTGCAACATTTCGCGAACCCGGCCAGCGCGCATATCAAACTCCTTTGAACAGGCGGTTGAAATAGCTCCTGACGTGTTTCAAGCATATCATGCTAAAGCGGCTATGGCGGGGAAAGTGACTGGAAAGTAAACGAAAAACGTAAACTTGAAAGCTCCGCCCCGGCCGCGTTGAGAGGCTGGCCGGGCGGAGCTTCGGCGCAAAATGCAGAGCGTGAATGTCCGCAGAACTTTACTGCACGCTCATCCCGGAAGGGCTCGAGGGCGCGAGCGGATCTTCGCCGCGCAGCGTCTCGGCGAGAAATTCGCTGAATCGCTGCCAGGACTTCTGATCGGGGCCCTGGCGGTAGCGCTCGCTGCCGAACACCGTGAAAGCGTGCGGCGCGCCGCCGTAGCTGGTCATCTCGTGGGCGACGCCGGTCGTTTCCAGTTCATTGGTCAGGGCGGCGAACTGCTCCATGGTGATGGCCGAATCGGCGCTGCCGTGAAAGATCAACAGTTTGCCGCGGGTCTGGGTGTAATCTTGCCCCGCGGGGGTTTTGAGGCCGCCGTGAAAGGTGACGAAGCCTTTCAGGTTGGCGCCGGAGCGGGCCTGCTCCAGGACCGCCGCACCGCCGAAGCAGTAGCCCATGCTCACCGCGTTAGCGATATTTCCACCCAGGGACTTGGCGGTCTTCAGCGCACCATCGAGCAGAGCGCGCATTTTGGCCCGATCATTGTACAGCTCGCCGGTGTGCTGGCGCTTGTCGACCACCTCGGTCGGCCGCACCCCCTTGCCGAACAGGTCGGCGGCAAACACCGCGTAGCCCATTTGCGCCAGCATCTCGGCGCGGTTGACTTCATAGCCGGTCAGCCCGTCCCAATCGTGAATCAGCAGGACCAGCGGCGCATCCGAGCCGGGACTGACGTAATAACCTTCATAAGTTTCGCCGCCAACCTGGTAGTCGACAGGGGCCCCAGCGGCGAACGCGGTTGAGGCCAGGGTCAGCAGAATAAGGGTCGCCAAGCTTTTCATCTTTCCGCTCCTTTGGACATAGATTGGGGGCATTGCACCTTCTAATGAACAACTTTACCACCGGTTTGAGACAGAACAATCGCGGCCCGGGCATTTTTTCTTGCTGCAGGCTGGGAAACACCGCCGCACACTTGCTCTCCGGTTGCCGCCAGTGCGACAATCAAACTCATGAAAGCCGCACCGCATATTTCCGCTGCCGGAGTCTCGCTCGATGAACTCCACTTCGACAACCGTTTCCTGCGCGAGCTGCCCGCCGATCCGGATCGCAGCAAACGGGTGCGCCAGGTGCCCGGGGCCTGCTACTCCCGGGTCAACCCGACGCCGGTGGCCAATCCGCAGCTGGTGGCATATTCGCGTGAAGTCGCCGCGCTGCTCGGGCTGGAACCGGCCTCATGCGAATCGCCAGACTTCGCCGAGGTCTTCGCCGGCAACCGCCTGCTGCCGGGGATGGACCCATACGCCATGTGTTACGGCGGACACCAGTTCG
>CALZHR010000141.1 GCA_945787335.1 uncultured Desulfuromonadales bacterium | reverse complement strand
GCCTGAGTCCCGCTGATCTGCTGCAGTTCTTCGGTGTTCGTTGCCGAGCGTTCGACGTAGGTCTGCAGCCGTGGCGAATAACCGACCTCGCCGAAGAATATCGGCGCAATCCCCAGATCATCAAACTGACTGAAAATTTCCTGCGCGGCAAAGGGGTGATAAAGATCCGCGTAGCCGGCATGATCCCAGCCGACGATAAAGTGGCTGCACCCGTAGTTCTTTCGACAGAGGGCGGTAAAAACCGCCTCGCGGGGGCCGGCGTAGCGGGAGAAGGTTGAAAATACGCCAAGCACCACCCGGTTGATCGGCAGATATTTCTCGAGGAGCAACTCATAGCTCTCGATCAGAACCCTGGCCTGGAAATCCCCGGACTTCTTCCGACCGCTCGTCGGGTGGATCAGCAACCCGTCACAACCAAACTTCTCCATGGCCTGCAGCATCAGGAATTCATGAGCCCGGTGAGCGGCGTTCCGGGTATGGATGCCAACCACCCGCGCCCACCCGAGGGCAGAAAAGATATCGCGCACCTGCCGCGGAGTCAGGTGCAGGCGCGACACCCGCGACTGGGGTCGTTGGTAGAGATCGATCGCGCCACCGACCAGGAAATTTCCCGCCTTTGCCAGGCGCTGAACCCCGGGGTGCTGCGGATCCGTGGTGCCATAAACCTTCCGGGCATAGTCGTTCTTGCAGAAGGGGTAGACATCCTCCAATGCGATGCTGCCGTAGACCTGACCGTTCTTTGCCGAAGCGATCGCCGCCCTCCCCCCCGGTACGAGCCGCTCTTTCGTCACCTCATCAACCGCCAAGATGATCGGCAGCGGCCAGGGGGTGCCGTCGGCCAGCCGCATCCGCTCCAACACCGATTGAAAGTCCCGTTCCGGCATGAACCCGGCCAGCGGACTGAAGGTGCCGATGCCGATCTGCCCCAGGTCAACCAGGGTCTCGACGCCGACGCTGATCAGTGGCCATTCGGTCACCTCGGGTGGCCGGTCGACCAGCCGGTCGACCAGCTCGCCGCCATGCGGCTGAGGCAGCCCGCTACAGGCTTCGGGGTGCAGCAGGTAGTACTTGTCGGCAAGAAAGGAGAGATCAACGGCGCGGCTGAGATTGCAGCTCTTGGCCTGCGCTTGCGCCAGCGCCAGTTCCCCCTGCCGGATCAGGTTTTGCAGCATATTCACCGTCTCGACCGGGTATCGGCCGACCGCTGTCTCGCTGGTCAACACGAAGCCGCCGACCCCGTCGAGTACGGTGTTGACGATATCGTTCACTTCGGCGCGGGTCGGCTTGAGTTCCGTTGCCATCGTCTCCAGCAGGTTGGAGGCGACAAAAGCGGTCTTGCCCGCCTGGTTGGCCACCTCGATCAGGTATTTCTGCGCCAGGGAGATTTTCTCGATCGGAATCTCCCGGCTTAAATCCCCCCGATCGATCAGGATGCCGTCGACCTGCGGGAGGATTTTTTCCACGTTTCTGACACCTGAGGCTGTTTCGATCTTGGCATAGGCGACGGCCTGGGGCAGTAACTCACGGAACTGCAGGACATCAGCGGCGCTGTTCATGAATGAGAGGGTGAAATGTTCGACACCCGCCTGTTTCGCCAGTTCAAACGCCTGCAGGTCTTTCATTGAAAAAGGGGGTAAGCTCGTATTGATCTGACTGCAGTGAACCCCTTTGCGGCTGCCGACCTTCCCTTCAATGATCACCCGGGCTTCGATATAACCCAAAGAATCCAGCTGCGAAATATCTTCCACACGCAGTTGAACCGAATTGAAATCGATGGAAATCAAGTCACCGGGCTGAATCTGCCGGATGACCGGCAAAGGCGTCAGGTAGAGGTTCTGCTGATCGCAGGGGATTTCCGCGGCGTGCAAACGGACGACATCATTCAGGTGAACGCTGAGCGCGCCGCTTGGCACGAAGCCGGTACGGATCTGCGAGCCTTCGGTGTCGATGGCGATCGGAATAGAATACTGCTTGAGCATCTCCAGATAGAGTGGCAGTTTCTCGATCTCGATGTGGGACATGTTGAGGCGCACCAGATCCACATGCCGCACCTCCAGACAACGCAGGACCCGCTGGTTCAGCGAGGTCGGCCCGACGGTACAGATAATCTGCACATTCTTCTGCTCCATGGCAAAACCTCCCTGGGTAGTGACATGCCCACGGCACCGGGACAGACGAGTACGCGGCCTGTTTGCAGCTCCCGTAAGGAATGCCCTTTAGTGTAGCAAAAATGATTTCTTCTGTTTCCGTACCAGCCCCCCCCGCCCGGCCCACCGCACCCCTCCCAGAAAAGTCCGTTGAACGCCGGCTTTCCCGCTGCGTTACCTTTCTGAAACATGCATATGAAAACGTAACGATTTCGAAACAGACACCCCAGATCCCGATCCTTCGGGCCAGATAGAAAATCGAGCTCACCGCAATTTAAGACCTATTATCAAGCACTTAGGAGCTTTTTAGCGACTTGGTACGATTAATGGAAAAGAAACAAAGTACGACGGGACGAAACAACCCGAGTTGTTATCGAACGTTCCGCAGCTATCATGAGAATAATCCGGCCGCCCTTATCCCCTTCGTCGGATGCCTTCTCTGCAAGACCTGCTTTTTTGCTGCAAGCGCAGCACCTTGATATTGACGTTGCTGGTCTGTCACCAACTGAAAAGCCACATCACATTTACCTGAAAAAGGAGCGGTTATGTCGGGAAACAGATTTTTCAGTCTGTCCGTCGTCACCCTGGCACTGTTACTGATCTGCCCCTGGGCTGAGGTCAGTGCCGCCGGTGATTCCAGTCGCGGCGAAGCCCTGTTCGTCGGCAGTACAGCCTTCGAAAACGGCGGCGCCCCCTGCCTGGCCTGTCACAGCCTGACTGGTGTCGGCATCAGCGACGGCGCCAACTACGGCCCCGACCTGAGCAGCCTTTTTGAAGAGTACGGTGCCGATGGTGTCGCCGGGGTGCTCGAATCGTTGGAGTTTCCGAGCATGGAGGCGATCTACGCCGGTCGGCCGCTGACCGAAACGGAACAGGCCGACCTGACCGCCTACCTGGAGCAGACCTCTCAGCTGTCGGCAACGCCGGACAACGGCAAACTGGCGCTGCTGGTGATCATCGGGGTGGCGATCATGCTGGCGATCACCTTTCTGGTCGGCCTGCGGCGCATGCGCGCTGTCCGTCAACCGCTGGTGGAACGGCAACGAAACCTCTTGCGAAAAGGTGGGCTGTCATGAGCTGGATTAAAGATATCATCGATCCGAAGGCCAGGGCGTGGGAAGAGTTCTACCGTAACCGCAGTCAATGCGACAAGGTGGTGCGCAGTACCCACGGAGTCAACTGCACCGGCGGCTGTTCCTGGAATGTTCACGTCAAAGATGGCATCGTCGGCTGGGAGCTGCAGGCGACCGATTACCCGCTGCTCGAAGACGGCATCCCTCCTTATGAGCCGCGCGGCTGCCAGCGGGGCATCTCCTTCTCCTGGTACCTCTACAGTCCGCTGCGCATCAAGTACCCCTACCTGCGCGGCGCGCTGACCGACCTCTGGCGGGCCGCCAGGGCCAAGCATGCCGATCCGGTCGCCGCCTGGGCGTCGATCGTCAAGGACGCCGATAGCCGCAAGAGTTATCAGCAGGCACGCGGCAAAGGCGGCTTCAGGCGCTCCAGCTGGGACGAGGTGGAAGAGATTATCGCCGCTTCGACCGTCTATACCATCAAGAAGCACGGTGCCGACCGGCTGGTCGGCTTCTCGCCGATCCCCGCCATGTCGATGCTCAGCTTCGCCGGCGGCTCGCGCTTCATGCAGCTGCTGGGCGGCGCCAACCTCTCCTTCTACGACTGGTACTGCGACCTGCCGAACGCGTCGCCGGAGATCTGGGGCGAGCAGACCGACGTGGCGGAGAGCGCCGACTGGTACAACAGCAAATTTATCGCCGTGATGGGCTCCAACCCCGGCATGACCCGCACCCCGGACGTCCACTACCTGACCGAGGCGCGCCACAATGGCTCCAAGGTGACGATCCTCTCCCCCGACTTCAGCATGACCTCGAAGTTCGGCGACCAGTGGATCCCGGTCCACGCCGGACAGGACGGCGCCTTCTGGATGGCGGTCAACCATGTCATCCTCAACGAATTCCACCATAAAGCGAAAACCCCCTATTTCATGGAATACCTGAAGCGCTACAGCGACACCCCGTTCCTAGTCAAGCTGGAAGAGCAGGACGGTGCGTATACCGCCGGGCGGATGGCCAGTGCAGCCTGTCTGGCGCGCTACAAGGACGAGGACAAGGCCGATTTCAAATTTCTGGTCTGGGACGAAGAGAGCCAGCAGCCGCGCATGCCGCTCGGCACCCTCGGCTTCCGCTGGCAGCAGCAGAAAGGGGAGTGGAACCTGCAGATGAAGGACGGGCAGGACGGCAGCGCCATCGCCCCACAGCTGTCTTTCGTCGACAGCCACGACGAGGTGCTGCAGGTCATCTTTGACGACTTCGCCGATGACAATACCGTCCGCCGCGGGGTGCCGGTGCAGTATCTGGAGACCCCCGATGGCCAGGTGCCGGTAACCACCGTCTACGATCTGCTGATGGCGCAGTTCGGGGTCGGCCGCGGTCTCGGCGGCGACTACCCGAAGGACTATGACGTCGAGAACAGCGCCTACACCCCGGCCTGGCAGGAAAAATACACCGGTATTGACCGCGCCAACGTCATCCAGTTCGCCCGCGAGTGGGCTTCGACCGCCGAGACCACCGAAGGCAAGTGCTCGATCATCATCGGCGCCGGCATCAACCACTGGTACCACGCCAACCTGATCTACCGCGCCGGCATCGTCTCGCTGATGCTCTGCGGCTGCGTCGGCAGGAACGGCGGCGGCCTCAACCACTATGTCGGCCAGGAGAAACTCGCCCCGGTCGCCCCCTGGGCGACGATCATGGGCGCACTCGACTGGAACAAGCCACCGCGCTTCCAGAACGCCCCCTCCTACCACTACGTGCACAGCGACCAGTGGCGCTACGAGCGCACCGCCGACGAGATCCAGATCAACCCGGCGGCGAAGAAGAACCACATTACCGAGGGGCATACCATCGATCACCAGATCCGTGCCGTGCGCAGCGGCTGGCTCCCCTTCTACCCCCAGTTCGACCGCAGCCCGAGCGAAGCGGTCAAGCAGGCGGTCGCCGACGGCGCCAAGAGCAACGAGGAGATCGTCGCCTGGACCGTCAAGCAGCTGACCGACAAGAAGATGAAGTTCGCCGTCGAGGACCCGGACGCGCCGGAAAACTGGCCGCGCATGTGGATCATCTGGCGCGGCAACGCGCTGATGTCTAGCGCCAAGGGGCACGAGTATTTCCTCAAGCACTACCTGGGGACTCACACCAACACCGTCGCCCCGGAGACCGCCAAGGATTCGGTCAAGGACGTCGTCTGGCATGACCAGGCGCCGGAAGGGAAGCTCGATCTGGTGGTCGACATAAACTTCCGCATGGACACCTCGGCGCTCTACTCCGACATCGTCCTGCCGACCGCCACCTGGTACGAGAAGGACGACCTCAACTCGACCGACATGCACTCTTTCATCCACCCGCTGCAAGCGGCCGTGCCCCCCTGCTGGGAGTCGCGCAGCGACTGGGATATTTTCAAGTCGCTGGCGAAAAAGGTCAGTGAACTCGCAGAAGTGCACCTGCCCGAGCCGGTCCGCGACATTGTCGCGGTGCCGCTGGCCCACGACACCCCGGCGGAGATGGCCCAGCCGACCATCAAGGACTGGAGCAAAGGCGAATGTGAAGCGATCCCCGGCAAGACCATGCCGAACTTTGTGGTCGTCGAGCGCGACTACAAGAACCTCTATAACCGCTTCATCTCCTACGGACCCAACCCGCGCAAGGACGGCATCGGCGCTCACGGGCTGAACTGGCAGATCGAGGAGTTCTACGACGAGCTGCTGGAAAACAACCCGACCGTCGAATGGGGCGGCAACAGATACCCCGCGCTGGTCGACGCCAAGGACGCCGCCAACATCATCCTCCACCTGGCGCCGGAGACCAACGGCGAGGCCGCCTATAAGGCCTTCCAGGCCGAAGAGGCCAAGGTCGGCGTGCCGCTGCTCGACCTGGCGGAGAAGAACCGCGACGTGCGCACCACCTTCGCCGACCTCGACCGGCAGCCGCGCCGCCTGTTGACCAGCCCCTGCTGGAGCGGGCTGACCAACAACGGTCGGGCCTACAGCGCCTACAGTCTGAACGACGAGCGGCTGGTTCCCTGGCGGACCCTGACCGGTCGCCAGCACTTTTATCTCGATCACGAGAGCTATATCGCTTATGGCGAGCACCTGCCGACCTACAAGCCGAAGCCGGACCCGAGCGTGCTGCAGGACCTGATTGTCACCGAAACCGAAGAGAAGAGCATCATGCTCAACTACCTGACCCCGCACGGCAAGTGGAGCATCCACAGCACCTACGGCGACAACCACCGCATGCTGACACTGTCGCGCGGCTGCCACCCGTTCTGGATCAACGAGCAGGACGCCGCCGAAATCGGCGTAGTCGACAACGACTGGGTCGAGGTCTACAACGACCACGGCGTGGTGGTCACCCGGGCCATCGTGACCTCGCGGATTCCGAAGGGGATCTCGCTGCTCTACCACTCACCGGAACGGACCGTCGGCGTGCCCAAGTCCCCCTTGCGCGGCAACAAGCGCGGCGGCGGCCACAACAGCCTCAACCGGGTCCGGCTGAAGCCGAACCTGATGGTCGGTGGCTACGGCCAGTTCACCTACGGCTGGAACTACTGGGGCCCGACCGGCGCCAACCGGGATACCTTCATCCTGGTGCGCAAGTTAACTGGCGAACCGGAATGGTAAAGGGGCTCGGTTGTCGGTAGTGGCGAGATAAATCTCGCCCGCCTTTGGCGGCAGAGCGGGAGGCCCATGTGTCGCCCCTACAGAACCATCAATAAAAGGACAAATGCCATGAACATACGCGCACAGGTATCCACGGTTTTCCATCTCGACAAATGCATCGGTTGTCATACCTGCAGCATCGCCTGCAAGAACCTCTGGACCGACCGCAAGGGCACCGAGTACATGTGGTGGAACAATGTCGAAACCAAGCCGGGCACCGGCTACCCGACCAAGTGGGAGGACCAGGAGCAGTACAAGGGAGGCTGGGAACGCTCCGGCAGCCAGCTGCAGCTGAAAATGGGCGGCAGGGCGGGCGCCCTGGGGAAGATCTTCCACAACCCCGACCTGCCGACCATCGACGACTACTACGAGCCGTTCACCTTCAAGTACGGCGACCTGACCAGCGCCCCGGCCGGCGACGACCAGCCGACCGCGCGGCCGATCTCGATGATCAGCGGCAAACCGATGAAGATCGAAGCCGGCCCCAACTGGGACGACGACCTCTCCGGCTCCAACATTTACGCCGCCAACGATCCCGGCGTGGTCAAGCTGACGGCAGAGGAGCAGCAGCAGCTGTTCGCCATTGAGAAGATGGTCTTTTTCCACATGCCGCGCAAGTGCAACCACTGCCTGAACGCCGGCTGCGTCGCCAGCTGCCCCTCCGGGGCGATCTACAAGCGCGGCGAGGACGGCATCGTGCTGATCAACCAGGACAAGTGCCGCGGCTGGCGGATGTGCGTGTCCGGCTGCCCCTACAAGAAGACCTACTACGGCTGGACCAGCGGCAAGTCGGAGAAGTGCATTCTCTGCTACCCGCGCCAGGAAGCCGGCGAGGCCCCGGCCTGTTTCCAGTCCTGCGTGGGCCGCATCCGCTATCTCGGCGTGCTGCTCTACGACGCCGACCGGATCGAAGCAACGGCGATGAAGGAGGACGGCGAACTGGCTGCCGCCCAGCGCGAGATGATCCTCGACCCGCACGATCCCGCGATACAGGCCGCCGCCCTCAAGGCGGGGATCGCCGAAGAGGTGCTCGCCGCGGCGCAGAAATCACCGACCTACAAGTTCGTCAAGGAGTGGGGGATCGCCCTGCCGCTGCACCCGGAGTTCCGTACGCTGCCGATGCTGTTTTACGTGCCGCCCCTCCTGCCGGTGCTGTCGGTGGCCAACCAGGGTGCGCAGAAGCTGGCCGAGGATTTCTTCACCACCCTGGAGAACGCCCGGCTGCCGATGCAGTACCTGGCCGGCCTGTTCGCCGGCGGCAATGTCGAGGAGGTCAAGGCGGTCTACCGCCGGCTGATCGCGGTGCGCATGCAGCGACGCAGCGCCAGCGTCGGCGACATGGCGGACGCGGAAGTCGCCAAGGCCCGCGAGACGGCCGCTATCAGCCCGGAACAGGTCGAGGCGATTTACCGCATGACCTCGCTGACCACCATCAAAGAACGGATCGTTATCCCGTCGATGCTGCGCGATCAGGCGATCGAAGCGGGCATTGACCCCGAAACCCACAAGCAGGAAATGGGCTTCGGCAAACGCCAGCCGGCGAAACGGCGGTGGTGATCATGACCGGACTCCAGACCCATCAGGATATCTGCCGGCACTTCTCCGTGCTGCTGAGTTACCCGGGCACAAAGGTCCGGGAGACGGCGGCTGCCTGTCAGCAATTGCTGCGACAAAACCGTCCGGAAGTCGCGACGCTGCTGCAGAGATTTGTCGACCATCTGGTAACCGGCGATCCGGCACAAAACGAGGAGCTGTTCACCGCCACCTTCGACCTGCAGCCGCTCTGCCACCCTTATGTCGGCTATCAGCTCTGCGGGGAAAGTCAGCAGCGGACCCTGTTCCTGATCAAGCTGCAGGAGATCTACCGGCAGCACGATTACCGTCCCGTCAGCGAGCTGCCGGACCACCTGAGCGAGGTGCTGCGCTTTATCGGCATCACCGACGATCAGGGTTGTCGTCAGGAGCTGATCAACGACGGCCTGCTGCCGGCCCTGGACAAGCTGATTGCGGCGATCGACAACGAGGACCATCCCTATCAGGGGCTGCTTGTGGCCCTGCACAGCTTTCTGAGCGAAAACAGCGCGGAAAAAGGAGCTCTATCATGATCGATATGATTCTCTTCGGCGTATTCCCCTATGTGGCCGTTGCCCTCGCTGTCGCCGTCGGCATCTACCGCTATTGCTTCGACCGTTACTCCTATTCATCGCAGTCGTCGCAGTTTCTCGAGAGCAAGGCGCTGTTCTGGGGTTCGGTTCCCTGGCACTACGCCATCCTGCTGATCCTGCTGGCGCACTTTCTGGCCTTCCTGTTCCCCGGCGCCTGGGGGGCGCTGCTCGGCGAGCCGGGGCGGCTCTATTTCCTGGAGGTGACCGGCATCGCCCTGGGAGTCGTCACCGT
>CALZHR010000140.1 GCA_945787335.1 uncultured Desulfuromonadales bacterium | reverse complement strand
TGCGTGGCGGCGGATCGCTCTCCACGCGCCTGTATCTGGGCGGCACCGCAGCCGGAGAACATCTGGCTGCCGGCGTCAGTACTTTTGCCGAGGGCAGCACCCTCGCGGCGCTGGGAGTGACCGGGATCGAGTCGGTGCTCGGGATTGGCGGCTGGCGCACCCAGTCCAGCTTTCGCCGCTGGTCATTACAGCGTGAAAACGAAGTCATCGATATGCGTGCCAAGGAGGCCAGTGCGCTCCCGGCAGGCAATCCCGGTCGGAACGTGCGCATGCCGCCGGAAGCTCGGCCCGGGGACTACAAACGTGCCCGGGTGCCCCTGCGCGGGACCGACAAGTCGATCCGTAAGAACATCGGTGCCCAACGCGTCACCCTTGACGACGGCACGGTCGTCGTTGACGAGGTCTATGTTTCCCAGAAGCCGGCCAAGGGCTCTTCATCCGAGGTCGCGGCGCGCCTGCACAATGAGCAGCTCGGCATCGGCGCTCTCGACGATCTCGCCGTCGATCCGAAGCGCGTGCGCGAGATCTGGGTCTACACCGAGCGAGCCCCTTGTCTTCATTGCACCCGTGCGGTCCAGGGGCTCGAAGCGCGCTATCCCAATGCGCGTATCCGCGTGTACGATACCTATGGCAAGGTCAGTTGGAGAGAGCACCATGAAGAAGGCTTGAGCGGGCCCATGTAGAAGTGTGAATCGGTGACAGGTTTGAGGCACATCGGCGAAGGTTAAAGCATGAGGACCTGTTGGGCGCCCACGAATTGAACCATTAAAAAGATTAAGGAATTGAATCAGAGAAGTAGGGCTGGGAATCCGGCTGATGATGCTTCAGTGAATCGAAAAAGGAGACGCCGACCGGTTTCATCACCCAGAGGGCGAGGAGGCCGATGATCAGCAGGGCCATGAACCAGTTGAGAAACTGGCTCAGCCAGGCCCAGTCGGGCTCGCTGGTCTTTTTCTTTTCCGGTTTCTCTTTGGCGGGCAGGTTGCGGGCGAGCTGTCGCATCAGGCGGCCGGAGGTGAGGAAGATGAACGCCGAGACCAGAAACTGCGGCATCACATTCACGCCGACGATGCCAGCGGCCAGCAGCACGCTGTAGAAAATCATCGCCGCCAGCCCGAGCAGGGTCATTTGCTGACTGAGATTCACGTCTTTCCGTTCCCTTTTGCTACCCCTCCGCACCATGCAGAGGTCTCCCAAGTTAACCAGTTGTTCAGCCATTTATCAAGGCGCGAACGACTCTTCTTCATCCTCCAGCGCCGCCTGCCACTGGTTGCAGAGCTGCGCCAGCGCGGTGTAGCCGGCGGCCAGTCCGGCGATCAGCCCGGCGACGCCGCCACTGACCAGAAACACCCGGTTCTCGCGTAGACTGCCTAAGGCCAGCAGCAGCAGGCAGATCATCAGGCTGCCGAACAGGGTCTGCAACAAGCGGTGCTGCTGAAAACTGTTCAGAAACAGCAGCGATGCATAGAAGCCCCACATGCTCAAGTAAGCCACCCGCGCCGCGGGGCTCGGCGGCTCGCCGAAGCCGAGGGCGGGAAAGATTTCCAGGCCGATCAGCGACAGCCAGAACAGCCCCAGGGGCAGCAGGGCGACGGTCGTTGTCGCTTGGCGCCCGCCCCGACGGGAACAGAGACCGGCGTATATCTGCAGAATCCCTCCCAGCAGCAGTACGGTTCCCAGACTGGTCGGGGGAGGCTTGAGCGGCCCGAGGTGGCCGACGGAATAGGTGATCAGAGTCACGCAGAGGGCCAGCAGGCCGAGGCTCGGAAAGGGTGGAGTGACCGATGGACGCAAAGTTGACATGGGCACCTCCGAAAAAAATTGGGGGGACTCGGGGCAGGCTTCTCGTCCCCCCGGAAATGAGATGTCTCTATGCCTCAGTAGTTAAGCAAGGGCTGTGCCCAGCGCTAATAAAGAAGAAAAACCTATAAATAAAAGCATGTTACGAATCAGCCACGGACGAAAGAAGAACAACCTGCAAGCCGTTGTCTCGCAGCGCTGCAAAACCGCGGGCCCGGAATAACCGGTCCGCACCTGACCTAAAAGTAAAAATCTCTAAATTTCAGTGGGTTAGGAACAACAACAGACGATTCGCAAATCTGCAAAAGAGCCTGTATGACTTTTCGCCGTTCAGCCCAGCACATCCTCTTTGCGCAGGCCGTATTTTTTCAGCTTGCGATAGATCGTCGCCATGTTCATCCCCGCCCGACGCGCCGCCTCCTCGATATTGCCATCGACTGAACGCAGCAGCTGGTGTAGATAATCGATTTCGAAGCGGCCAAGGGCCTGATTGTAGTCGGCGTCTTCACTCGGACAGCCGTCGATTTCAATGAACTGGGCGAGCGTGCCAAGACTGATCTGCGCTTCGGTCTCGATGGTTATGCAGGCTTCGATGACATTCTTCAGCTGGCGGATATTGCCGGGCCAGCTGAACTCGCAGGCGGCCCGCTGCGCTTCGGCGGACAGGCCGCTGATGGCGGTTTTGAACCTGTCGTTCTGACGGGCGATGAAATGAGCGGCGAGCAGCGGGATGTCGGCGCAGCGCTCGCGCAACGGCGGCAGGTGCAGGTTGATAACGTTGAGCCGGTAATAGAGGTCCTCACGGAAGTTTCCCCGCCCCACCTCCGCGCTCAGGTCGGAATTGGTCGCCGAAATCAAGCGCACATCAACCCGGGTCGGCTGCGTGTCGCCGACGCGACGGAACTCCTGCTCCTGCAGCACCCGCAGCAGGCTCTTCTGCACGTTGAGCGGCAGATTGCCGATCTCATCCAGAAACAGGGTCCCGCCGTCGGCCGCCTTCAGCAGTCCCTCTTTATCGCGATCGGCGCCGGTGAATGAGCCCTTTTTGTGCCCGAACAGCTCGCTCTCCATCACCGACTCGGGGATCGCACCACAGTTGATCGGGATAAACGGCTGCTCGCAGCGCGGTGAATTGTGATGAATCGCCTGAGCGACCAGCTCCTTGCCGGTGCCCGATTCGCCGGTGATCAGGACCGAGGTGTCGCGCACCGCCACCTTTTCGACCTTGTCGAGCAGCTTCTGCAGGGCGCTCGAAGCGCCGATGATGTTGCCGAAATCGAACTTTCCCGCCAGCTCTTCGCGCAGCTGCTGGTTCTCGCTTTTCAGCTGATTGTGGTTCAGGGCGTTGCGCACCCGGAACAGCAGCTCGTCCGGCTCGAACGGCTTGGTCAGCATATCGTAGGCCCCTTTGCGCAGGGCCTGAATCGACATCTCGACGGTAGCAAAGGCGGTGATCATGATCACCGGCACCTCGGCGTCAGCCTGCCTGACCCGCTGCAGCACCTCAAGCCCGTCGATCCCCGGCATTTTGATGTCGGTGATCACCAAATCCCAGATACCCGGGCGGAACAGTTCGACCGCTTCGAGGGGGTCGTTGAAGGAGCGCACCGCATGGCCCTCATCCATCAGGACGGCCTGCATCATCCGGCAGAGGCCTTCTTCGTTGTCGATGATCATGATTTTTTTGGCGGACATGAGTTTCTCTCTCTTTGCAGCAAGAATATCTAAAACCAAAAAAAACCGCGGGGTTGCGCCCCCGCTCGGCGCCTTACTCTTTTGTCTCGTCACAAAAGAGTAAGCAGAAAAGGACGCCCGAACTCCTTGCCCGCCGTTGGCGGGTTCCCTGCGTTTCGCTGCGCCTGGCAGCTCGGGGCAAAACTCGCCTGCGGCTCAGACAGTGCCCCTCGAATTCCTGCCAGGCTTTCGGGAGGATGCCGGGAAACTGTTCGAGCGCAGCGAGTTTTTTCCCGGCCCCGAAAACCCTGCGTAACGCAGGTTCCCGCGCAGCGGGCGGAGGCATGGGGGTGCCCTTTTGATCCAAACTTTTGGGCAAGCAAAAGTTTGGGCCCGCCCGGCAGGGCAAAGTTTCTTACAGCAATACCAGCCGATATAGCCGCATTATGAGCAGCCCAGCAGGGCTTCAACCCTTAATATTCCTTCCGCTCCAACGGCAACCGGATCACCACCGTGGTCCCCTCGCCAACCTGCGAGTCGATGGAGATCTCCCCCTGGTGCATCTCGATAATCTGCTTGGTGATCGCCAGCCCCAGACCGGTGCCGCGCGCCTTGGTGGTGAAAAACGGCTCGAAGATCTTCTCCAGGTTCTCCTCAGAAATCCCCTCGCCGTTATCGGCCACCTCGATACAGAGCCAGCGTCCCACCTCGAGGCTGGTGCTGACGATGATCTCTCCGCCGTTCGGCATCGCCGCGCCGGCATTGAGCAGCAGGTTGATCGCCACCTGCCGCAGCTGGTCGGCGTCGGCCGGCACGGTCGGCAGCTGCGGGGTCAACTGCTGAACGATCTGGACCTGGTACAGGTCGGTGTGGTTGGCGGCAAAATCGATGATCTGCCGCAGCAGCCGGTTGATCTCGGTCGGCGCCAGCACCGGCTTGGGGGTGCGGGCATAGCTGAGCAGGTCCTGGACGATCTTCTTGCAGCGCTTGCTCTCGCGCTTGATCTCGTGGATGTAGGTGAAATTGGGGTCGTCCTCGGGGATCTTCTTCTCCAGGTAACCGGCGTAGCCGAGGATCACCCCGAGGGGGTTGTTGATCTCGTGCGCCACCCCGGAAGAAAGCACGCCGAGCGAGGCCATCTTCCCCTGCTGGGCGAGCGCCGCTTCCAGCTCCTTGTTCTTGCGGATCATCCGCGTCATCCGGTTGAAGGCGATCGCCAGCTCCCCCAGTTCGTCGCGGCTCTCCACCGGCACCTGCTCCTCGAGCCGCCCCTTCTTGATCCGGCGGATCACGGTCATCATGTTCCGGATCGGGTCGGTCAACACCTTGGCGGCGAGAAACACCAGCGCCGCGGCGAGCAGCCCGATCACCAGCGGCAACAGCAGCACATGCGTGGCAATTCGCCATTTCAGGCGGTTGGCCGGCTGGTAGAACTCCTCCTCGTAGCTGCCAACGGCGACGATCCAGTCCCAGGGCTTGAAATAGCGGTAGCGGACGATCTTCATCCGTGCGTTCTGCTCTCCTTCATTTCTCCAGGGATAGCGGATCCAGCCATCCTTCTGATCGATCATTTCGGCGATAAAGGCGCGGCCGGTCGAATCGCGCTCAGCGAGGATGTTGCGTCCGACCGCATCAGGATGGATGGTCAGGTCGCCGTCCCGGTTCAGACAGAATATATAGCCGGTATCGCCGACCCGCTTGGCGCGGATCTGCTCTTTGAGCTCCGCCAGCGAAGCCTGTTCGAAGGCCTGGTCACCGTAGGTCTCGTCGAGGTAACCGCCGGCGGCGATGATCCAGTCCCAGGCGGGGAAGTAGCGGAAGGCGACGATCTTCTGGCGCGGCTGGCGGTCGCCGAGGGTCTTGTTGCGCCAGGGATAGACGGCGTAGAGGACCTGTTCGGGGTTGGAGTTGAGCGCCCGCTGGCAGAGGCTGCGGATGAAGAAGCGGCCGTTCTCATCCTGTTCGGCGGAGACATCCTCCCCTTCGCGGGCCGGATGCACGGTCAACAGGCCCTGACTGGTCATGGCGAACAGGTAACCGCTGCTGCCGATGCTGACTTTTTTCAGGGTCGCGCGGGCCGCCTGCTGGGCGCTGGCAAGGTCGAGCTGACCCTTCTGTAGCTGCTGCTGTTGTTCATCGACCAGCGAGGAGGCGAGATCGACGAGAATCTTCATCTCGTCGCGAACGATCTTCTGTTTTTCCTTGCGGTAGACTTCGAACTGCCGGTAGTGACCGTCGAGCAGGTCGAGGGTGAAGCTGGCCATGTGGTCGAGGTCGGCGCGGCTGGCCGCGGCCAGCCCCTGATAAGCCTGGTTGGTGGCGACGTAGCCGATCAGCCCGCCGAGCAGGAAGATCGGCAGCACCACCAGCGGCAGCACCACCACCAACATCTTCCAACGGATCTTCAGATTGTTGACGAAGCTGAATAGATTTCGGCCCATTCCACCCCTGCAGCGCAAACACGCACCGGTGGCGCGTATTTAGTATACAATATGTGACTTTATAACACGCTGTTGGCGGGGAGCAAACAAGAATAAGCGAGGAAGAAAGCGCGCGCTGCCTACATCAGCCCCTGCAGCCGGGCATTGTCGCGGGCGGCCAGGCGCAACCCGTCGCTGATGCTCGGGTAGACGTGCACGGTGGTGACCAGATCGCAGACGGTCAGTCCGAAGCGCACCGCCAGGGTCGCTTCGTGGATGATATCGGCGGCGCGCGGGGCGAGCATCTGCACGCCGATGACGCGGCCGGTCGGCTTTTCCGCGGTCAGCAGCACACCGCCCTGCAGTTCGTTCATCACATGCGCCTTCGGCACCCGGTCGAGCGGCAGATAATTGGTTACAACGTCCAGACCAGCCTCCAGCGCCTGATCGTGGGTCAGACCGACGGTGGCAAATTCCGGATCGACAAACACCGCCATCGGCGAATAGCGGTGGTCGATGCTCTGGTTCGCTTCCGGGTAGAGCATGTTCTGCACCGCCACATGCGCCTCGCGGGCGCCAGCCGGGGCGATCAGCGGGCCCCCGGTGACATCGCCGGCCGCCCAGATGCCGGGCACGCTGGTGCGCTGCTGCGCGTCAACCTTGATAAAGCCCGCCGCATCCAGCTCGACCCCGATCTCCTCCAGGCCGATCCCGACGGTGGCCGGCTGGGTGCCGACCGCGAGCATCAGCCGCTCGGCGCTCATGCCGACCGGCGAACCGTTGATCTGCCCGAACAGGCTGGTCTGCTCACCGCGTTTCTCAACCCGCTCGGTCGTGAAGTTGAACAGCACCCTGACCCCTTCCGATTCCAGCAGGGCGCGGAACTGCTCAGTAAGACGCGGATCGAATTCGGCGAGCAGCTTGGGGCCGCGCTCAAGAATCGTCACCTCGGTACCGAAGCGGGCAAACATCTGACCCATCTCCAGCGATACCACGCCGCCACCGAGCATGATCAGCGACTTCGGAAAACAGGGCAGGTGCAGAGCGCTGTAACTGGTCAGATAGTTGACCTGGTCGAGCCCGGGGATCGGCACGATGCGCGGCTTACCGCCGGTGGCGATCAGCACCTTCTCACCGCGGACGACTTCAGCGCCGACTTCAACTTCATGCGGAGCGATAAAGCGCGCGTGACCACGCAGCAGCTCCAGCCCCTCGGTATGATCCAGTTCGAACTGATAGTGACTTTCGCGCAGGTTTTCCACCGCCTCGCGCTTCAGCCGCATCAGCGTGGGGCAGTCCGGATCACCGGCGTGCAGGTTCAGCCCCCAGCCGCGCCCTTTGCGCGCCGCGTGATACATCTCCGCCTTGTGGATCAGCGACTTGCTCGGCACGCACCCCCAGTTGACGCAGGTGCCCCCCAGGTGGCTCTGCTCGATCATCAGCACCCGCAGGCCGTTGGCGGCCGCCAGCCGGCCGCCGGCGAAGGCGGTGGTGCCCGATCCGAGGATCAGCAGGTCATAATTTTCGGGCATAAAATCCCTCCGGCAGCCGGATCAATCTTGATCCTCATCCTGAATGCGCAATTCACAGACTTCCATTTTCGCCAGGCAGAGATCCAGAAACAGGGCGTTGGCCCGGCGGATCAGACGTTCGCTGTGCTCATTGAACACCTGTTCGAAACTCTGCTTGATAAACAGAAACTGCTCTTCGGTCAGGTCGGGGGGAAGCATCAGGGTCGCCTCCAGTTCCCGCTCATCGAAATACTTGTCGACCAGTTTTTTCATCTCCACCTTCAGACAGGCGAGGGTCTGGGGATCCTTGTGCGAGAGCTTGCTCTCGATCACCTCATCGACCATCCGAGTGGCACGGTGTTTCGATTTGGGAAACTGGATCACTTTGGCAGACATAAGGGTCCTTACAGCTGGCAAACAGATTCGCGTGTGTCTTATAAGGATAGCGGATTGGCGGCTCCGAGGGCAAAATTTACTTGAATTTTACCTCCCAAAGCGGGACAGAACAGCCGGGGAAGCTTTTCTTTCTGCGCCGGCCGGGGTATAAGAGACGAAAAATGCCCTTAACAGCGGATGCACCAATGAAGTTTGATTTTCTCTTCAAGCCAGTCAGCAGCAACGCGTTACGCATCGTCCTGTTCATTCTCGCCCTGATTCTGTTCAATTGGGGCGGCCTGCTGTTCGCCCGCAGCATGTCGGCCCAGCAGACGGCCGACGACAGCTGGCAGCTGGCTCTGGCCACGATGGCGGTCGGTGGACTGCTGCTCTATAAGGCACGCAAGCCTTAGGGTCTGCTCGGCGTTCTGTTTTCTGCTCCGCTGAATTTCCGCAAGACTCGGCGAACCCTGGCAAGCACTCATTCGGTTCATTAATTTCTGTTGCATGCTACATCAGTCGATCCTACACCCCCGGCCGCAAATGTCCCCACAGACCCCCTCCCCGGCACCGTCCATCATCTTCAGGCCTTGCTGCATTGCTTGACAGTGTGCCGTACGAGGATAAAGTCTAAATGGCCAGACAGCTCGGTTGCCCAGTGACGCAACATCAAGCGATGGAATAGCTCAAGGAGGAATTCATGGCGACGAATGACAAATGTTGCACGATTGTCCCGTATTTCAAGGTTGCCAATGGTAAACTCGCTGATTTCAAAGCGCTTTGCGCAAAGTGCGTAGAACAGACCAAAAATGAACCCAAGTGTCTTTTCTATGGATTCAGCTTTGACGGTGATCAGGCCCATTGCCGGGAAGGTTATCAAGATGCCGAAGGGGCGCTTGCTCATCTCGAAAACATTGGCCCGCTCCTCGGGGAGATTCTGAAGATTGCCGAACTCACCCGGCTGGAAGTTCATGGGCCAAGCGAAGAACTGGCGCAACTTCGTGTTCCCATGGCCGATCTGAACCCACAGTTCTTTGTTCTGGAGTATGGGTTTCGCAGATCAATGAGTACCTAAAAAAGCGGGGCCACTCGCACAGCCCCGCTTTCTGGCGGCGCCCTTAACGTTTTAATCAAGCGCCTTCGGCGCACAGACGTTCTCCGCCTTGCTGACCTTGGCGCCGCAGTTGGTGCAGGCAAAGTGCGGGGTTTCTTCGAACAGCCTGCGAACCTCTTCGTTCATTTCCTTCGCCTTCAGCTCACAGATATGCAGATGATGGGTTGCGGAGTCTTTGCAGCTTTTATCCGTCATGGTTTTCCTCCTGGGATAGAATCACGTCTTTAATTCAAGTATAGAATCAAACCCGCCTGGAGGGAAGGCAAGCATCAGAGGCGCAGCAAATCCCCATCCTTGAGAACTTCCAGCTCAAGCTCCTCCAGCCGCTCGAGCAGCGCCTCCCCCAGGTGAGTCAGCACCAGCCGCCGACAGTCGAGCAGCTGACGCTTTTTCAACAGGGTCTGGTAATCGAGGTGAGAGGGAGTTTCCGGTCCATAGCTGAAACACTCGGCGATAAACAGATCGCTGCCGGCGGCCAGCTCAAGCAATTCATCGGTCCACTCGGTGTCACCGGAGTAACTGATCACGCGCTCGGCAATCTCGACCCGCAAGCCAAAGACATGCGGACTGCTGCCATGCACAACCGGCCGGCAAGTCAGCTTCAGGTCGCCGAATTGCAGGCCGGTTTCCGGCTCAAGCTGACGATAATGAACTGGAAAATCAACCCCTTTGCCGATTGCCCCGGGGTAGAGGGATTCGAGGGTGGCCTCGATCTGCTGCTGCAGGCCGGGCGGCCCGACCAGGGTCAGCGGCCGGCTGCGCCGGCTGACATATTTCGCTTCGAGAAACAGAAACGGGATGCCTCCGAAGTGGTCGCCATGCAGATGCGAGACAACAATCAGATCAATCTCATCCGGCTTGATCCCACAGCCATGCAGGCCGGCAATGCTGGAGCAGCCACAGTCGAGCAGCAGCTGCATCTTATCGGTCTGCAGATGGTAGCAGCTGTGCAGACGCCCGCCGCTGCCGAAGGCGTCACCGGTGCCGACGCAGCGCAGCTGAACCGACAACCTCAGGACTCCTTGTCCGACTTGCGCTTGGTCAGTTCCGCCTCGATCATCTGCTTGAAGCCGTCCATGCTGCGCTGTTGCAGCCGCCGACCGTTGATAAAGATCGTCGGCGTGCCGCGCACCCCGATCCGCTGGCCTTCCTGAAAATCATTATTCAGCTGCTGCTGCAGTTGCTGATCAGCCATCGCCCGGTCGAAGCGCCCCATATCCAGGCCGACCTGTTCGGCCAGTTCGCGGATTTTCTGCGGGTTCAACCGGTTGTAGTTTTCGAACAGCTGATCATGCAACGGCCAGAATTTCCCCTGCTGTTCAGCGGCCAGACCGGCCAGTGCGGCAGTGCGGGCATGTTTATGAATCGACAGGGGGAAATTCTTGAACACCAGCCTGGTCTGTTCGGGGTAAGCCGCCAGCACCTCTTTGAGCAGCGGAACCGCCCGGGCGCAGTAAGGGCATTCGAAATCATCGAAAATCACGATCTCAACCGGCGCGTCGGCGTTGCCCAGGCTCGGCGCACCGACGGTATCGATTGCGACCACCGGCTGCAGGGCAACCAGCACCAGCTCCTGCCGCCCGGCCATCTGCAGCACCAGCCGGTTGCTGCCTTGCGCAGTCAGCCCGGTGACATCGGGACCGACATCAAAACTGCCCTCACTCTGCCCTTCGGCGTTGAATAAATGAACTTTCCCGGCATCTGTGAGCACATAGATGCGCTGCCCGTCGGCGGTGGCGACGACCTGGCGGGGGGTCTCGCCAAGGGGTACGGAGCGCAGCAGGCGGACATCGACCGAATTGGCCAGCAACGGGGCCGCGCAGATCAGGATGAAAATAACACTCAGCAGAAATGGACGCATATTCAATTGCTCCTTTAATGATATACTGACTAAAATTAAGAGTTAAATTATTTCACATTTCAACGGCATGTGCCATGTCGTTGAGTTATTTTTCTCGGGCGCGCGAAATGATTAAGGATAAAAATAAATGTTACGGATAGCTTTGTGTTTTTGCCTGTTGCTGCTTCCCTGGCCTTTGCTGGCCCTGACCTCTGAAGGGCGCCCCGGCATCCCCTACTACAATCATCCGCTGTTCCTTGACAAAAAGCTGGTCGAGAATGGTCAGATCACCCAGGTTCGGCTGGCCTATGGCGATACCCGCGACAATATCCCCGATTGTCTGAACACCATCGATGTCTTTCTGGGGTTGGAGCTCTTTGCTCCAGCCGCGGAAAAGAGCTGGGTGCTGGTCGATTACGAACTGCAGAGCATCCTGGTCGACGACGGCTTCTTTGGCGATGCCGACGTGTTCAACGTGCGTGCCTGCGCCGAGATGGGCGCCTGCCTTGCCCTGCGCGAGCACTTGGAGAACGATCCGGCCGAGCTGGCGAATCGACAGCAGCGCGATAAACCGCAAAACCTTAAAAAGGCCCGGATCAACGACATCGAACAGGAACTGGTGATCGGCCGCAAACTGATCAAAGCGGCCCGCTGCCGGGGCTGTCACCAGATCGAAGGCTTCGGCGCCGAGCACGCCCCGGGGCTGACCTGGAAACGTTACAAGTATGTCGAAGGCTGGCTGGAGGACTACCTGCGCAACCCCTACCGGCTGCGCCCGGCGCTCGACGACCTGATGATGCTGCAGTACACCTCGGCCAACGCCCGGCCGAGTCTGCAGGAAGTTGAGGTAACGGCGATCGCCGACTTCCTTGAGCGGGTCGCCAAGGCGAAGACCCCGGCCGATAAATACCGCAAGGAAGCCTGGCAGGATTATGATTGCTTTGCCTGCCACACCAGCAACTACAAAAAAAATCCGCTCCCCTTCGTGCCGACGGTGGTGTCCGCGTCCTTAAGGGATCAGCTCGAGGGCAGTTCGACTCTGCAGCTCTGCCTCGCCTGCCATCCCTTCGGCGATTATCGCCAGGCCAAGCCGAGCGGCAAGGAAAACGCCAACCGCCTGGCCCCCGATCTGCTGCTGGCGATGGAAAAGCTCGATCTCAATTATCTGCTCAACTATGTTCAGCGGCCCGACTACCTGCAACCTGGTGCGAAGATGCCACCTTTGCCGCTGACTCCGGAGCAGCAGGAGCAGCTGCGGGCTTTTGTTCTTGAGCTGCGACGGCAGATTGAAGGTGGCGAAATTGAGCCGGTCTACAACTACTACCGGATGGAAAAGATCTCCGAGTAGCCAAGCCAGGGACAGCGGAAAATAAAGGCGCGGCCGGTTTCGTTTGAAACCGGCCGCGCCCTTTTTTACGTCTCGCAACTTTTCTCAGCTTCGCATTTTCTGTCTCAGCACCAGATCGGCCAGCACCAGAGCGGCCATGCTCTCGACGATCGGCACCGCCCGGGCGACGACACAGGGGTCGTGCCGCCCCTTGGCCTCAAGGACAGTTGGCTGGCCGCTATAATCAACGGTCTGCTGCTCCAGCCCGATGGTCGCCGGCGGCTTGAAGGCGACCCGGAAATAGACCGGTTCGCCGTTGGAAATCCCCCCCTGCACCCCACCGCTGCGGTTGGTCAGGGTGCCGAGCCGCTCCCCTTTCTGCACAAAGGGATCGTTGTGCGCCGAACCGCGCTGCCGCGCGCCGGCAAACCCTGAGCCGATTTCGAATCCCTTCGAGGCCGGCAGCGAGAGCATCGCGTGAGCCAGCAGCGCTTCGAGCCGATCAAAGGCCGGCTCGCCGAGGCCGGCCGGCAGGTTGCGACAGACGCAGGTGAGCACGCCGCCGACCGAATCCTTGGCCTGCCTTGCGGCGAGGATCTCGGCCGTCATCTTCTCGGCCGCCACCGGGTCGGGGCAGCGGACATCGCTGGCGTCGACCTGCGCCCGGCTGAGGTTCTCCATATCGATCTCCCCGGCATCATGCTCGCCGACCGAACTGACCCAGGAGACGATCTCGATCCCGTACTGTTCAAGCAGGAATTTCTCGGCGATCGCTCCGGCCGCCACCCGGCCGATGGTCTCCCGGGCGCTGGAGCGGCCGCCGCCGCTCGACGCGTGGATACCGTATTTGGCGCGGTAGGTGTAATCGGCGTGCGACGGGCGCGGGATCTGACTCATGGAGCCGTAATCACCGGGCCGCTGATCCTTGTTATCGACCAGCAGTCCGATCGGCGTGCCGAGGGTCAGACCATTCTCGACCCCGGAGAGGATCTTTACCTGATCGGCCTCGTTGCGGTCGGTGCCGAGCTTGTTCTGTCCCGGCCGGCGCCGGTCGAGCTGCTGCTGGATATCGGCTGCGCAGAGCGAGAGCCGCGCAGGCACTCCATCAACCACCACCCCGACCCCGGGGCAGTGCGATTCGCCAAAGCTGGAAATTTTAAACAGAGTACCGAAAGTGCTGGACATTTTTCCTCGCAATGAAAAGTTTTTCGTCAAGAGACCTCTGGTGGATCTTGGCAATCTCAGGCCGCCCATCATAGCAGAAAGGCCCGGCGGACGCCATTTGCATTCCACGCTGTATCAACCAATCCGCAGCGGCTAATCACACAACAACGATTATTTACCAGAAGTAAAAAACTTTACTTCTGGTAAATTTTTCTTGACCTGTCAACTGCGCTGACGGTATACATTCTCTCGGAGTTGCAGAACATTGTTCTTATCCGACCTCTTGCTGCACCTCCACTTTATGTCTCTCCGATTTGCGCCCTGTTGCCCGACGGGGCGCCTTTTTTTAACCATTATTCTGAATCTGTGATAAAATTTCGCCACTTACCAATCTAGGAGCTTTGGACATGAGTGATATTACAAAGTTCATTCAGGGCATCAGTCGCTTTCAGCAGCAGCACTTCGGCAACAACCCGGACCTCGCCTCGGAGTTGAAGGATGGCCAGCGTCCGAAGGCCCTGCTGATCGGCTGCAGCGACTCGCGGGTCGATCCGGCCCTGTTGACCGATTGCGCCCCCGGCGATCTGTTCATGGTGCGCAATGTCGCCAACCTGGTCCCGCCCTATGAGACCACGCACGGTTATCATGGGGTCAGTTCGGCGCTGGAATACGCCGTCTGCTTTCTCGAAGTGTCCAACATCATTGTCATGGGACATTCGGGCTGCGGGGGAATAGGCGGGCTGATGGAAACCGCCGCCGGCAAGGACGTCGGTGAATTTATCGGCAAATGGGTCAGCATCGCGGCACCCGCGCGCGATAAAGTGCTGGAGAAATACCCCGATAAATCCCCCGAAGAGCAGCTGCGGGCCTGTGAAAAAGAGGCCATCCTGGTCTCGCTGGGGAACCTGGTGACTTTCCCCTGGATCAAGGAGCGGGTCGCAAAAGGGCTGCTGGCGCTCCACGGCTGGTATTACAATATCGGCACCGGCCAGCTGAAATATTACAATCAGTTTTCGGGTGAATTTGAAATACTGGTGGAGCCTTTCACGGCCAAGAGCTGAAGCCTGAAGCAGATCGGCAGGAGACCGGGCGCACCACAGGTTGTTGAGCTAAATGGGGAAGACGCATGCTCCTGAACAGTCTGGCTTCGCGGATGTCCTGGGGAATCTCGGTGCTGATTCTGCTGCTGATCGGCATCCTCTCGACCCTCTCCCTGCACTACTTCGAAAATCAGCTGCGTTCCAACATCGCCCGGCAACAATTCAACATGCTGGCCAGCCTGGCCAAGGATATCGACCAGCGACTGGAGACCGCCCGGCAGTTGATTAATGGCCTGGCGCAGACCGCCAGCGCCGAGGATTTTTCCTCCCTCCGGGCTGCTGAGCAGTTTATCGAGCACAACCCCGGACTGAAGGAGCTGTTCCGCCACGGCATTCACCTCTACCTGCCCGACGGCACCCAGCTCGCCAGCCTCAGCCGCCCGCCGCAGCTGCCCTTTTCCACCCTGCCGGAAGCATACCTGCGCCCCCCCTTGAGACACAAACAACCGCACATCGCGGCCCCTTTCGCAGTGCGTCAACTGCCACTGCTGATGATCACGGCTCCGGTCCTCGATGCCCGCGGGCAGCCGCTCGGACTGGTCGCCGGAACCCAATACCTGCTCGGTGAGCAACTGCTCGGCCGGCTGAGCAATATCGAGATCGGCAAAAGCGGCTATCTGTTCCTGTTCGACCGGCAGGGGCTGATGCTCGCCCACCCGGAGCTGGAGCGGATCAACCGCCCGGCAAGCCAGAACGGCAGCCCGGAGCCGGCCATCGCCCAGGCGATGCGCGGCTACGAAGGGACGCTCTACACCGGATCGGGCGACTCAGAGGCGCTGCAGACCTACAAGCAGTTGAGTCAAACCAACTGGGTCCTGGCAGCGCATTATCCGAAACAAGAGGCGTACGCGGCGATCATCCAGGCGCGTCAGCTGACCATCGCCGGCATCATCATCATCACGATTCTCACCCTGCTGGCCGCCTGGCGCTTGATGCGCCAGCTGTCGGCCCCCCTGCTGGATTTTACCGGGCAGGTCGGCGCGGTCAGCCGCGGCGAAAAAAAGCTGTTAAGCCTGCCCCGCCATTCACCCAGCGAACTGGCCACCCTCGGCGAAGCCTTCAACCGCCTGCTCGGCGACCTGCAAAACCGCACCCGCAAACTGCATGAACAGCAGAGCTTCACCGAGAGCCTGCTGGAAAACACCGCCATCGCCTGCTTTGCTCTCAATCCCCAGAATCAGGTGCTGCTCTGGAATCGCGCCGCTGAGCAGTTGACCGGAATCTCCGCCAAAGAGCTGATCGGCACCAGCAACCATTGGCAGGCCTTTTACACCCATCAACGCCCCTGCCTGGCCGACCTGGTTCTGAGGCCCGGCGAAATCCAGCTGAACGACTATTATGTCACGGCGCGGGTTTCGCCGTTAACCCAAGGGGGCTATCAGGCGGAAGGCTGGTTCTCTCTGCAAAACGGCAAAGACTGCTACCTGCTCTCCAATGCTGCACCGGTCTACACTCAGCAGGGCGAGCTGCTCGCGGTGATCCAGACCCTCAATGACATCACCGAGCTGCGCCGCACCCATGAAGAGATGGACCAGGCCCTGTCGCTGCTCAACGCCACCCTGGAAGCGACCGCCGACGGGCTCGTCGTGCAGGACCTCAAGGGGCGGATCATCCGCTACAACCGGCGCGCCGCGGAAATGTGGAAACTGACCGACACCCTCGATCGCAGTCGTGACCTGCACGACCTCAACGAACAGATCTTCGCGCAGCTCAACGACCCGAGCGGCTATCGGAAACGGCTCAAAGAGATCTACCGCAAGCCGCAAGAGGACTCCTTCGACATGATCGAGTTTCTCGACGGGCGCTGCTTTGAGCGCAGTTCGAAACCGCAGCTGCTGGAGGACCGCATTATCGGGCGGGTCTGGAGTTACCACGACATCAGCGAGCAGAACCAGCTCGAACAGTCGCTGCGTCAGGCGCAGAAGATGGAAGCGGTCGGCCAGCTGGCCGGAGGGATCGCGCACGATTTCAACAACCTGCTGACGATCATCAACGGCTACAGCGACGTGCTGGTGTCCAGCCTGGCGCAAGAGTCGGAGGAGCATAAATACGCCGATCTGGTCCAGCAGGCCGGTCTGCGTGCCGCCGATCTGACCGGGCAGCTGCTCGCCTTCAGTCGCCGGCAGCTGCGCAATCCGCAGGTGCTCGACCTGAATGAGCTGATCCAAAAAAACCATAAGCTGCTCAGCCACCTGCTGCGCGAGGATATGCACATGTCATTGCAGCTGGAACAGAATCTGCCGTCGGTCCAGGCCGATCCGAACCAGCTCGAGCAGATCCTGATCAATCTGGCGGTCAACGCGCGCGATGCGATGGGTTCAGGCGGGCTGATGGTGGTGATGACCTGCCGGGCGGTCATCGATGAACCCTTCGCCGAACGACACCCCGGAGCCCAGCCCGGCGAATACCTGCGGCTGACCGTCTCCGACAACGGTAGTGGTATGTCCGAGGAGGTCCGGGCGCGGATCTTCGAGCCCTTTTTCACCACCAAGGGGCGCAGCCAGGGAACCGGCCTGGGCCTGGCGACCGTTTACGGCATCGTCAAGCAGAGCGATGGCTACATCACGGTCGACAGCGGCCCGGGAGCTGGAACCAGCTTCAACATCTACCTGCCGATCAAAGCCGAACTCCCGGTCCGCGAGCAGGCTGTCGCCCCTGATCTGCCGCCGGGGAGCGGGAAGGTCCTGGTGGTCGAAAACGAGGCGAGCCTTCAGGATCTGGCCGTTACGACACTGCAGAAGAACGGCTACCGCGTGTCCGGCGTCAGCAGCGCCGAGCAGGCTCTTGAGCAGCTGGGGCGGAACGGCCCCTTCGACCTGGTATTGAGCGACATCGTTATGTCCGGCATGAGCGGCCTGGAGCTCGCCAAGCAGCTCTGTGCCGAAGATCCGGAGCAGAAAATCCTGCTCATGACCGGCTACACCGAGCAGCAGGTGCTCGGCTTCGACGGGGACATCACCTACCCGCTGCTGCAGAAACCGTTTTTACCTCACGACCTGCTCGAGCAGGTCCAGGAAGTGCTGCAGAAATAAACAACGCCCCCCGGCTACTGCCGGGGGGCGTTGTTAACCCTTTTCGGTTTCATCATCAGTTGATCTCGACAACCTTGCCGCGCTTGACCTTCAGCAGATACAGCTGCTTGACCACCTCTCCCTGCGTATCAAAACCGGTCGTCCCGGTGACCCCGCGGAAACCGCCGAGGTCGGCCAGGGCGCGTCGAAAGTCGTCCCGATTACGGATCGCCGGATCATCGATCAACTGCAACACCAGGTTGGCCACGTCGAAGGCCTGGGCCTGCAGAATCGTCGGCTCCTCCTGGTAGGCCTGACGATAAAGCTCGACAAAGCGCCGCACCTCAGGCTTGCGGCTGTCGCCGAAGAAGCCGTCGACAAAGACCGCCTGCTGCAGGAAACGGCCGGCCCGCCGGATCAACTCGGGGGAATTCCAGCCGTTGGTCCCGAGCAGGGTGGCATCCTTGATGCCGTAGAACATCAGCTGCGGCGCTAACAGCCCGAGCCGCTCGGCATAATCGGGGATAAACAGCGCATGGAAGGGGGGCAGGGGGTATTCCAGCTCCGGCAACTGATCCGCTTCGGCGGCGTCCGCGGCAAACTTTCTTTCATCCGGGTCTTCCCAGAGCAGCTGTTTGATCTGCCGGCGGAAATCTGTGGCGTCCTCCGGATAACTGATCACGTCGACGATCTCGCCGCCCTGTTTTTCCACCTCGGCGATAAACAGGCGGGTCATCTCCTCGCCGAGCCGGTTTTCCGGGTGCAGCACGGAAAAGGAGATATGATCGTCCGCCAGCGCCTGCCGGACCAGAGCCTGAACCTGAGCCTGCGCCGTCAGCGAGTCGCGAAACACAAAGTTGCCGCTCTGCGGCAGGCCGTCGCGTTGCGAAAGGGTCAGCAGCGGCACCATCTCGCGCTGGGCGCGGTAAGCGGCATCTTCGGCCGCGGCGCCGGTGAGCGGGCCGATAATCGCCATCACTTTTTCATCATCGGTCAGCCGGCTGACCAGTTGGCTGGCGGTCACCCCGTCGGATGCGGTATCGAGATAAATGAATCGGACCGGCAGCTGGGCCTGGTTGTGCTGCTGCAGAGCCAGCTCGAGACCTTTTTTCACCAACTCGCCGTAGGAGGCGTAGCGACCGCTGAGGGGCAGCAGCACACCGACAGTATCCCGGCTGAGATAACTGTCAACGCTGGTGCGGGCCAACAGCTGCTGAGCCTCCTCCCAGTAGGGGAAGGTGACCGGCGAAGCCAGCACCAGTTGCAGCTGCTGCTGGGCCAGTTGCCGATCCTGGCGGGCCAGGGCGCGGCGGGCCAGCTGCAGCCGGGCGTCCTGACCGATCACCGTACCGGACCACATGAACGCAGCCTCCTCCAGTTCGCTGTCGCTCAAACGGTTCTGCAGGATCTGATGAACCTCGTCCAGCTGCCGGGCCGGCTGCTCGCTGAACGGCAGCAGCCGGTGGTGAAAAACCAGGGTCTGAAGCGGCCGGCCGCTTTCCAGATCGGCCTCGATCAAGGCCCGCAGCAGTCGCTCTGTGTCGGCCTGGCTGAAACTCTGCTCCAGCAGCGGCAGCAGCTGCTCGCGCCCGGCGGCATGGTCGCCGCTGCGCACCTGGCAATAGCCGGCCAGCAGCCGGGCCTCGGGCGAGCGCAGCCCGCGCGGCACACGTTCCAGATAGAGCAGGGCCTCGGCATAGCGTTGCTGGCGGGTGAAAATCCGCCCGATCAGGGTATAGGCTTGCGGGGTTTGGGGATGCGTTGGATAGCGCTGGACGAAATCGCGCAGCACCGCCAGCGACTCCTGGAGGGCGTCAGCCTGATAAAGCTCGCGGCCGCGGGAGTACTCTGCGGCCGCAGCGGCGGGCAAATCCGCTGCCGCAGCGAGTGAAGGGGTTCCAGCCGGCAGCGCCGACAGCAGGACGAGCAGGACCAGGCAGATTATCCGCATCATTCGCTATCCGTATTCATGTGGGGCTGGGGTTAGCTGGAACAGACTTCAGTCGAACATGTCCCTGACTTTATCAAAAAATCCCTTCCCTTGGGGATGAATATCTTCCCCGCCGGCCTTGGCGAAGTCTTCCAGCAGTTCCCGCTGCCGGGCATTGAGCTTGCTCGGCACCTCAACCCGCAACACCACCAGCTGATCTCCCCGGCCGTAGCCCTGCAGGGAAACGATCCCCTTGCCGGAGAGCTTGAAGACCTTGCCGGTCTGGGTGCCGGCCGGCACCTTCAGGTTGACGCGCCCCTCCAGGGTGGGAACCTCCAGGTCGCAGCCGAGCGCGGCCTGGACAAAGGAGATCGGCACCTCGCAGACCACATCCTGACCTTCGCGCTGAAAAATCGGATGCTCCTCGACGGAGATCACCACGTAGAGATCCCCCGGCGGACCGCCCTGCAGGCCGGATTCCCCTTCGTTGCTCAGCTTCAGGCGGCTGCCGGTTTCCACCCCGGCGGGCACCTTGAGTGACAGGCTGCGCTTCTGCTTGACCAGCCCGCTCCCCTTGCAGTCGGGGCAGGGGTCGGCGATGATCTTTCCTTCGCCGCGACAATCGGGGCAGGGCCGGGTCATGGTGAAAAACCCCTGCTGATAGCGCACCTGGCCGGCACCTCGGCAGGTGCCGCAGGTCTGCGCCTGGGTGCCCGGCCGCGCGCCCGAGCCGGAACAGGTTTCGCAGGGTTGACGGCGCGGCAGCTGGAGTTTCTTCTCGGTGCCGAAAGCCGCTTCTTCAAAACTGATGGTCAGGTTGTAGCGCAGGTCGTCGCCGCGCTGGCCACGCCCGCCGCGGCGCGAACCGCCGCCGCCGAAGATATCGCCAAAGATGTCACCGAAAATATCCTCAAACGGGGATCCGCCGAAATCGAAGCCGCCGCCGGAGAAACCGCCGGCACCGTTGACGCCGGCGTGGCCGAACTGATCGTAGCTGGCACGTTTCTGGGAATCGGAGAGCACCGCGTAGGCCTCGGAAAGCTCCTTGAACTGGCTTTCCGCTTCTTTATCGCCCGGGTTCTTGTCCGGATGATATTTGATCGCCAGCCGCCGGTAGGCTTTTTTGATCTCGGTCTCGCTGGCGTTGCGGTTGACGCCGAGAATCTCGTAATAATCTCGTTTGGACAAAATAGACACCTGCTGCTAAAAGCAATTGCCGGCCGATTACCCGGCCGGCAATTCATCCGTCATGGGTTACTTCTTTTCCTTGTCGTCGACATCCTCAAATTCGGCATCGACTACATCGGCGTCGGCCTCGGCGGTTTCGCTGGCCTCACCAGCATCATCGCCCTCCTGCTGGGCATGGGCATACATCATCTCGGCCAGCTTGTGCGAGGCCTGGGCCAGCGCTTCGCTCTTCTGCTTGATCGCTTCCGGATCGTCCCCTTCCATAGCGGTCTTCAGTTCCGCCAGGGAGTCCTCGATCTGCTTCTTGGTTTCGCTGTCGAGCTTCTCGCTGTGTTCGCTGAGCGACTTCTCGGTGGTGTAGGCCAGGCCGTCGGCCTGGTTGCGGGCTTCGATCAGCTCGCGCTTCTTCTTGTCCTCACCGGCATGGGACTCGGCGTCCTTGACCATGCGGTCGATCTCCTCGTCGGAGAGGCCGGAGGATGCGGTGATCTGGATCGACTGCTCCTTGCCGGTGCCGAGGTCCTTGGCCGAAACGTGCAGGATGCCGTTGGCGTCGATATCGAAGGTGACCTCGATCTGCGGCACACCGCGCGGCGCAGTGGGGATTCCGACCAGCTCGAAGTTGCCGATGGTCTTGTTGTCGGTGGCCATTTCGCGTTCGCCCTGCAGTACGTGCACCGAAACCGCCGGTTGATTGTCGGCCGCGGTGGAGAAGACCTGGCTCTTTTTGCAGGGAACGGTGGTGTTCTTCTCGATCAGCTTGGTCATGACACCACCGAGGGTCTCGATCCCCAGCGAGAGCGGGGTCACGTCGAGCAGCAGCACGTCCTTGACGTCGCCGGTCAGCACGCCGCCCTGAATCGCGGCGCCGATGGCGACCACCTCGTCGGGATTGACCCCCTTGCTCGGGGTCTTGCCGAAGATCGACTTGACCTTCTCCTGCACCGCCGGCATCCGGGTCATGCCGCCGACCAGGATCACTTCGTTGATCTCGCTGGCGGCCAGCCCGGCATCCTTGAGCGCGGTTTTGCACGGGTCGACCAGGCGGCCGAGAAGTTCGGCGCAGATGCTCTCCAGTTTGGAACGGGACAGCTTGATGTTCAGGTGCTTGGGGCCCGACTGGTCGGCGGTGATAAACGGCAGGTTGATGTCGGTCTCCATCGAGCTGGAGAGCTCGCACTTGGCTTTTTCAGAAGCTTCCTTGAGCCGCTGCAGCGCCATCTTGTCACCGCGCAGGTCGATGCCCTGATCCTTTTTGAACTCGTCGGCGACATAGTCGATGATCTTCTGGTCGAAGTCTTCACCACCTAAGAAGGTGTCGCCGTTGGTCGACTTGACCTCGAAGACGCCGTCACCCAGATCGAGGATCGAGACATCGAAGGTCCCGCCGCCGAGGTCGAAGACGGCGATGGTCATTTCATCTTTTTTGTCGAGACCGTAGGCCAGCGAAGCGGCGGTCGGCTCGTTGATGATCCGCAGCACGTTGAGACCGGAAATCTTGCCGTCGTCCTTGGTCGCCTGGCGCTGGGAGTCGTTGAAGTAAGCCGGCACGGTGATGACGGCATCGGTGACCTTGTCGCCAAGGTAGTCTTCGGCGGTCTGCTTCATCTTCTGCAGAATCATCGCCGAAACTTCCGGGGCGCTGTACTGCTTGTCACGCGCTTCGACCCAGGCGTCGCCGTTGTCCGCTTCGATGATCTTGAAGGGGCTGATCTCGATATCTTTTCTGACCGCGTCAGAGTTGAACTTGCGGCCGATCAGGCGCTTGATGGCGAACAGGGTGTTCTCCGGGTTGGTGACCGCCTGACGCTTGGCCTGCTGGCCGACCAGCCGCTCGCCGCTTTCGGTGAATGCAACCATCGACGGCGTGGTGCGTGCGCCTTCCGAGTTGGCGATAACCACCGGCTCGCCGCCTTCCATGACCGCCACGCAGGAGTTGGTGGTCCCCAAATCGATCCCGATAACTTTGCCCATATCTATATCCTCCTATTGGAATGCTGTTTCAGACTAGTTCGATTCGTCTGTTTCGATGTTGGTGTTCGCATCATCAGCGGCTTCTGCAACCGGCGCGGCCGGAGCTTTGGCGACCATCACCAAAGAGGGACGCAGCAGACGGTCGTTGAGCAGGTAGCCTTTTTGCATCTGCTGGGCGACGCTGTTGACCGGGTACTCAACCGTTTCCAGCTGCCCCATCGCCTGATGGTGAGCCGGGTCAAATGGCGCTCCCAGGGCTTCGACCGGCGTGACGCCGAATTTTTTCAACACCTGGCTGAACTGGCCGAGGGTCATCCGCACCCCTTCCAGCAAACCCGAGCCCGTTTCACCCATTTCAGTCTGCTCGGCATGTTCGACAGCCCGCTCCAGGTTATCGACGACTTCGAGAATTTCACGCAGTATCGACTCGTTGGCAAACTTGGCCAGCTCTTCTTTTTCGCGCTGGGTCCGCTTGCGCAGGTTATCCATATCGGCGAGAGTCCGCAGATACTGCTCCTGAGCCGCTTGCAGCTCCCCCTGGACCTGGGTCAATTCGGCCCGCAGCTGCTCTTCGAGGGTCTCCTCTGCAGCTTCGGCCGCTTCCTGTTCGACGCTGTCAATTTCTTCGGCAACCTCTTCGGCCACCGCCTGATCCTGCTTCTTGGTTTTTTTTCCCACCTTCTGCTCCTTGTTTATTCTGCCTCCCGCTCCAGGATCCTGCTGACCAGCTGGGCGGTAAAATCAACAATCGGAATGACCTGCGAATAATCCATGCGCATCGGACCAATCACGCCTAAGGTGCCGATCGCCCCTTTCTTGTTGGAAAACTTCGAGGTGATCAGGCTACACCCATCAATCTCGGCATGGCTGCTCTGGTTGCCGATGAAAATCTGTACGCCATCCGCCTGCTGACTGCGATCGAGCAGCTCGATCAGCTGCTGCTTGCTTTCCAGGGTGCGCAAAATACGTTTCATCTGCTCCGGGGTGGAAAACTCCGGCTGTTCGAGCATCAGCGAGGTGCCGGAAACGAACACCAGCTCCTGACCCTCATCCTGCAGAGCAGCGCTGGAAAGGTTCAGGGCGCGCTTCTGCAGCTGATCATAGCGGCTGCGTTCCTGTTGCAGCTGCTTGGCGATCTTGGCCCGCACCTGCGGAATGCTCATGCCGGTCAGCTCCCGGTTCAGATAATTGCTGATCTGTTCCAGTTCGCGGTTGGTCAGGCTGGGGTCGGCGTCAATCACCTTGTTCTGGACCAGGCCACTCTCCGAGACGTAGATCACCAGCAACCGCCCATGTGAAAGACGGATAAACTCGATCTGCCGGAACACCGTCGAGGCGAACTTGGGCGCCATCACCAGGCCGGTGTAATTGGCCAGCCCTGACATCACCCGCCCGACCTCCTGCATGACATCGTCCATCTTCATGCCCTGGAAGCGGTAACTGCTGAGCAGGTTCTGCTTCTCGGCATCGCTCAGGTCGCGGACCTGCAGCAACGAGTCGATGTAATAATGAAAGCCCTTTTCAGTCGGAATCCGCCCGGCCGAGGTGTGCGGCGAACAGAGAAATCCCATCTCCTCGAGGTCGGACATGACATTGCGCACCGACGCCGGCGACAGGTTGAAACTGTGCCGCCGGGTGATCGCGCGGCTGCCGACCGGCTCGGCCGAAGCGATATAGTCCTTGACGATCGCTTCGAGGATATTTTGGCTGCGCTCATTCAGCTCATCAGCCATCTCATACTCCGAAAAAAAAGAGCCACTCGCAGATGGACTCAGGTCATGTTAGCACTCAATGCTACCGAGTGCTAACATGACACATTATCAACGGCCCATGGCTTTGTCAAGCCGCTTTAAGGTGAGAGTTTCATCTTGCGAAAAGGGCCCTTATGCCGAATCAAGGCGAGGGAATTCAGAGGAATTCGCTGATCAGATGATCGTAAATCAGCCAGCCGGCAAGGTCGAAGCGCCAGCTGTCGGCAACCCGCTGCAGATATCCCTGCAACTGCTCGAATTGCCGCGGATAAGCCTCTTCAGGATAGAGGCCGAAGCGCTGCCGGAACGGCTCCCGGGCCAATCCATCGGCGGTACGCAGGGCCAGGTAGAGGGTTTCGCTCATTGCCCCCTGTCGATCGAAACGCTCGAGAGGTTCACGTGGGTCCTGATGTGCGGCCAGCCTGGCCCTGTAAGCCGTCAGGTCGGCCGGGACAAGATAGCGTTCGCCCCACCCCTGCTCGGCAAAACCATGGGCGCCACAACCGAGCGCAAGGCAGGCGCGCCGCTGCCAATAGACCTGATTGTGTCGGCAACGCCGCCCGGGACGGGCAAAGTTGGAAATCTCGTAATGTTCGAAACCGGCCTGGGTCAAGTGCAGATGCAGCAGCCGGTAATGCTCCGCATACAGTCGTTCGTCCGCCTCCCGCAGCTCTCCGGTTGCCTGGCGGCGGGCGAACTCGGTGCCGGCCTCATAGCTCAGACCGTACACAGAGATGTGCTCAGGTTCCAGGCCGAGCAGCTCGTCGAGCTCGGCCTGGAGGTCGTCCTTGCTCTGGTCCGGCAAAGCGAACATCAGGTCAAGGCCCAGGTTGACGAATCCGGCGGCGCGGGCCAGAGCGACTGCGGCCAGCGCTTCTTCTCTGCTGTGGCTGCGTCCCAAAATCTGCAGGCGCTGCTCAGAGAGAGACTGGACCCCGATCGACAGGCGGTTGATCCCGGCCTGCCGATAGCCGGAGAGCTTGTGCGCATCGAGGGTGCCTGGGTTCGCCTCCAGGGAAATTTCACAGTCTTGCGCCAGACCGAAAGCATCTGTCAGCCGGTCGAGCAGGCGCGCGACCTGCTCGGCCGCAAGCAGCGAGGGGGTGCCGCCGCCGAAAAAGACCGTCTGCAGGGGGGGCTGATCGGGAAAATCCTGGCGCAGGAATTCCAGCTGCTGCTCAACGAGTTGAAGGTACTCGGCGAGCTGCGCAGCACTGCCGGGCTGCGAATAAAAATCGCAGTAGGGGCATTTGGTGCGGCAAAACGGGATATGCAGGTAGACCGAGCTCATTGGCTCAGTTTAGCCCCCTGCGGTCGCAGGGGGAATGAAAAACTAGAAGAAATAGAGCAACGACATCAACGCCAGGAAGATGACGGCCAGGAACACCCCGCCACCGATCGGATAGGCAAGCGCCTTGGTGCGGTGATCGATCGACTCATTGTGTTTTTCGATCTGGCTCTCGTCGCCGCTGGCCTCGGCAAACAGCTTGACAAAGTGCTTCTGGACATTCCGCGAGGGGTCGGCAAAGAAGCGGTTGAGCAGGGCCGGAACCTGCTGGACGAACACCCGGTCGCCGAAGTCGTTGATGCCATTAAAGAGCTTGTCGCAGCCGGCGAAGAACAGCTTGGCGCCTTTGCGGTAGAACCAGTCGGTGTCGAGGTTGATGGCGCGGATCTCGGCCGGGTAGATCCCGGAGAGCATCAGCAGGGCGAAGGCTAAAGCGCCGAACATCAGCAGCTGCAGCTGGCCGACCACATGGTCACCGGTGTAGGGAACGTAGTCGACCGGGAAGGGCAGGATATTGTAGAGCGGCTGCGGGAAAGTGCCGATGCCGATGCACAGGGCGGCGGCGATCCCCATCGCCACCAGCATGTTCCAGGGCGCTTCCTTCGGACGATGCCCCGAGTCGTGGCCGAAAAACATGAAGAAAGGCACTTTGATCCCGGCGTGATGGAAGACCCCGGCCGAAGCAAACATCAGGATCAACCAGACCAGGGTCAGGTGCTCGTGACCCGCGGCGCTGACAATCATCGACTTGCTGACAAAGCCGGAAAAGAGGGGAAAGGCGCTGATCGAAGCTGCTCCGACGATGCAGCAGATGCAGGTCATCGGCATATATTTATACAGCCCACCCAGATCGGTGCACTTGATCTTGCCGGTCCGGTAGATCACCGCGCCGGCGCTCATGAACAGCAGCCCCTTGTAGAGGATGTGGGCAAAGGCATGCGCGACAGCACCATTGATTGCCAGCTGGCTGCCGATCCCGATCCCGACCATCATGAATCCCACCTGGTTGATCAGGCTGTAGGAGAGCACGCTGCGAATGTCGTTCTCGAGCACGGCATAAAAGATCGGCACAAAGGTCATCAGCGCGCCGAGGAGGATCAAAAGCTCGGTGCCGGGAAAGGTGCGGGCCATCACATAAACGGCGCTCTTGGTGGTAAAGGCGCTTAAAAACACCGCCCCGGTGTAGGACGCGGTCGGGTAGGCGTCTTTCAACCAGGAGTGCACGGGCGGGATTGCCGCATTGACCGCAATGCCGATAAATATCAGGGCGGAAGAGAACCCGGTCAGGCCGACGAAATCGACCGCCAGCGACCCGGTCTCCTGGAGTCGCAGGATAATCCCCGCCAACAGAAACAGTCCACCACAAAGGTGAATCATCACATAACGAAACGCTGCGCTGCGCGACGCCTGATCACGCGCGGCCAGCACGACAAAGGTCGAGGCGACCGCCATCAGCTCCCAGAAAACATAGAGGGTGAAGAAATCTCCGGCGAAAGTGACTCCCAGCGCACTGCCGGCATAGACCATTCCCGCTGATTGTTCCAGCCGGTCGTGATTCTGTAAAGCGAACAGCACCGCAAGGAAGCTGATGATGCTGAAAATATAGCCGAACACCCGGTTGAGCCGATCAACCTTGAGCAGCGCCATATCCTGGTCAAGGAAACTGAAGCTCAGGTGGATCCCTTCGGGAAGGCTGTAGACGGTCAGCAATGCCAGCAGGGGAGCCGCCAGCAGGATGAATTTCCGCAGCCCTGCGGGAAACAGCGGAGCAATCACTGCCGCGGCTAAAAACCAGAGCGCCGGGGGCAGTTCACTTATCATAGTAGTCCTCGTCTTTCATCAGCAGCATGCGCAGAATCTTGGCGATCAGCACCAGCAGCACACAGGAGATAAACCCGTAAACGGCGGAAAAACTCGGTGCGCCGTCGAAGCCGAACACCGAATGCTTTTCGACGAACAGGTCGAGCACCAGCAGCAGCACCAGGCTGCCGTAAAAAATCCGCAGGAACAGGGTCAGATTCTCTTTCTTATCAAACCAGCCGCGCTTCTCCTGCATCAGTGTCCTCCCGAAGAGAGCAGTCCGCTGAACGCCAGAACCAGGTAGAAAATTCCCAACGCGAAGATGATATAAAATGCTTTGCGATAGCCTGGCCAGGGGGAATGACCCAGGACCATGATCTCTCCACTTTCATTCTTCAGGATCTCGTCAGCCATGACTTATCCTCCCAGTCCCAAGGCCTGCTGAGCCAGCTGCAGGAATACTCCGTTGAAAAAAAACAGTGCCAGTGAGGCAGCGGCGGTCACGCAGATCGGCCCGAGACAATAGATCGGCGCTTCCTTGATGCCATTAACAGTTCCCTCGGGGGGAGGATTGATGAACGCCCGATAGACGATCGGCAGAAAGTAGGCCGCATTGAGCAGGGAACTGCCGAGCAAAACCAGCACCAGAATCAACTGCTCGCCTTCGACCGCGCCGACCAGCAGCGTCCACTTGCTGATAAAGCCGCCCAGGGGCGGCAGGCCGATGATACTTAGCGAGCCAAGGAAAAAGGCAACGAAGGTGATCGGCATCTGCCGGCCGAGGCCATCCATCTGGCTGATATATTTCTTGCCCGCGGCGACGTAGATCGCCCCGGCGCAGAAGAACAGGGTGATCTTGCCGAAGGCGTGCATGGCGATGTGCAGCATGCCGCCGGTCATCCCGGCGGCGGTCAGCATTCCGGCGCCGAGCACCATGTAGGAGAGCTGGCCGATAGTCGAGTAGGCGAGCCGGCGCTTGAGGTTGTCCTGGGTCAGGGCGACCAGCGAGGCGACCAGCAGGGTCACCGAAGCCAGCGTGGTGATGATCGCCCCGAGATCGGCCGCCTGCAGCGTCTCCGGCCCGAGGATGTGGAAGATCACCCGCAGGATCGAGAAGACCCCGGCCTTAACCACCGCCACGCCGTGCAGAAAGGAGCTGACCGGCGTCGGCGCAACCATCGCCGCCGGCAGCCAGCCGTGGAACGGCATGATCCCGGCCTTGGCGAAGCCGAACAGGAACAACACCACCAGCAGCGCCAGGGTCTGCGGCGTCACACCGCTGCCGGCCAGCACCCCGCCGACGGTGAAATCGAGGTTGCCCGCCAGGTTGTAGACGATCAGCATCGCCGGCAGCGCAAGACCGATCGAGGTGCCGAGGATGTAGGTCAGGTACTTGCGTCCCGACTTGCGCGCTTCAGCGTTCTGCTCATGGGTGACCAGCGGGTAGGTGGAGAGCGAAAGCATCTCGTAAAAGAGATACATCGTCAGCAGGTTCCCGGCAAAGGCCACGCCGAGGGTCGCCGAAATCGCCACCGCGAAGGAGGCGAAGTAGCGGGTTTGCGCGTGCTCGTTCAGCGAGCGCATGTAACCGATCGAGTAGAGCGAGGTGAAGAACCAGAGAATCGAGGCGATCAGGGCAAAGAACATCCCCATGGCGTCGACCCGCAGCTGCAGCGGGACTCCGGGGATGACCTCGGCGATGGTGAACTCCCAGCCGCCGCCCGCCAGCACCGCCGGCAACAGCGTCAAAACGATGCCCACCTTGACCAGAGCCGCCAGCAGGGTCCAGCTCTCGCGCAGGTTGGGGGTGCGATCCGAGAGCATGATCGGGATCGCCGCCAGCAGGGAAACCAGTACGGCCACCAGGGGCCAGATCGATGATTGAACGCTCATAACAGCAGCATGCCCTGTTCGTTAAAAACCGGCCGGCAGGGCCAGCTTGATAATCGACTCGACCAAAGGCCCGGAACCCAGGCCGATGACAATCAATGCCACCGCACAGACCACCAGCGGGGCTTGCATCAGCACGGGGGCCTCGTCGCGCTGCTCATGGCCGTGGTCGTGCTCATCCTTGTAGAAATAGCCGATCTCGATGATGCGGAAGAAGAGCACCGCGTTGACCAGCGAACTGAACAACAGGGCGATCACATACTCCCAGTGCCCCGCCTCGATCCCGCCAAGGATCAGGTACCACTTGCTGAAAAAACCGGCGGTCGGCGGCACCCCGATCATGGAGAAGGCGCCGACGGTAAAGGCGGCCATGGTGATCGGCATCTTGCGGTAGATCCCCTGCAGCTTGTCGAACTCGCCGCTGCCGAGCTTGTAAACAATCGCCGCCACCGCCAGAAACAGGCAGAGGGTCATCAGCGCGTCATTGACGATATGCAGCACCGCCCCGGTCAGGCCGGTCTTGTTGGCCAGCCAGACGCCGCCGACCATGTAGCCGACCTCGGCAACGATAATGTAGGTGAGCATCCGCTTCAAATCGCGCTGCGCCAGGGCCAGCGCCGAGGCACAGATGATCCCGGCGGTCGCCGCCCAGACGATTCCCGATTGCACCATGGGGTGGGTAAAGAACAGGTAATCGCTGGAAAAGACCCAGAACATCAGCCGCACCATCAGGTAGACGGTCACCTTGGTCACCAGCGGCGCGGCGATCAGGCCGGCCCCGGTCGGTGCAAGCGAGTAGGCGTTCGGCAGCCAGCCATGCAGCGGGAAAAACGCCATCTTGACCCAGAGCCCGACCAGAATGAAGCCGAGCGCCGTGGCGACCGCGGCCCCGCCCCCGATGGTCGGCAGGATTTGCGCCATATCGGCCATATTCAGGGTGCCGGTCATCAGGTAGAGGTAAGCGACACCGAGCAGGTAGAAGCAGGCGCCGACCGAGCCCATAATGACATAGTTGAAGCTAGCCAGCGGGGCGCGCCCCTTACCCATGGCGATCAGGCCGTAGGAGGTGATCGAGGTGATCTCCAGCATGACATAGAGGTTGAAGGCGTCGCCGGTCAGCACCAGCCCCATCAGCCCGGCGATCAGAATCAGGTAGAGAGCGAAGAACTGATACTCGCGGCCGGGCAGCTCCTGTCCGACCGACTTGAGCGCCGAAACCGAAGCAAGCAGCGCGACCACTGAAATCAGGATCAACATCACCGCCGAGAGGTGGTCGACCACCAGCTCGATGCCGTAGGGGGCAGCCCAGTTGCCGGCGACATAGCTGATCCGGCCATGAACCATGACATTCCCCATCACCGCCAGCGAGGCGAGGGAGGAGAAGGCGAGGGAGCCGAGGGTCAACACCGCGACCACCGCCGGCGACTTGCGACCGAACAGATTGACAAAGAAGGCGGTCAGAAGCGGCGCGCTCATTACGTACATGTGCAGATTAGAGACGCTCATTTGCCGAGCTTCTCCAGGATCTCATCCTCTTCGAGGGTGCCGTACTCGCGATAGATGCGCAGCAGGATCGCCAGCGCGACGCCGGTCACCGCAATGCCGACCACGATCGCCGTCAGCATCAACACGTGCGGCAGGGGGTTGACGATGCTGGCCACATCGACCCCCTTTTCCAGCGCCTCGTACTTATCAACGATCGGGATCTTGCTGCCGTGCTTGACCCCGGCAGAGATGAACAGCAGGATGATGGCGGTCTGGAAGATGTTCATGCCGATCAGCTTCTTGACCAGGTTGCGCTTGCCGATCATGGCATAGAAGCCGACCATCATCAGCACCACGTAGATCCAGTAGTTGTATTTGGCGACGATCAGTTCCATAAGTTACAACCCCTCGTCCAGTTCGCCGTCGGAGCTCAAATCCCAGAACAGCGAGGCCATGATGCTCATGACTGCCAGGCCGACCCCGACCTCAACGATGAAAATTCCGAAGGAGCGCCATTCGATCGGCCCGAGCGGGATCAGCTTATCGAGGGCCGAGTAGTCGAGAAACAGACCGCCGAACAGGGCGGTGAGCACCCCGGTGCCGACAAAAATCAGCGCACCGCAGTTACCGAAAATCAGGTTGACCCGCTCCGACATATGGGTGAGGGAAAACTTCAGATCGTAGGCCAGCGCCAGCAGGACAAAAGATGCGCCCAAGATCACGCCACCCTGGAAGCCGCCCCCGGGGCTGTAGTGGCCGTGAACGATGACATAAAGACCGAAAATCTGAATGAACGGCACCAGTATCCGCACCGCGGTCTGGATGATCAGACTTTCGCCGATCTTGCGCCCTTCAGCGCGCGCCCGAACTTCTTTCATGGCTTTCTGCTCCTGCGCAAGACCGAGATGACCGCCAGCCCGGCGCAGTAAATAACCACGGTCTCGAACATGGTGTCGTAGCCCCGGTAATCACCCAGGACCGCAGTGACAAGGTTCGGGACGTGGGTCTCCTCCACGGCATTTTCAATAAAGTAAGTTGCCAGGTGGGTCGCCGCCGGAGACTGCGGATCCCCCCAGGCCGGAAAGTCCATGGTCCCGTAGAGCAGAATCGCTCCGGTCACCAGAGATGCAACGAGGGCCAGCGCTTTCAATCTTTGCTCCTCCTGGTGGTGTGCAGAATCGCCGCGATGAAGAGCACGGTGCTGATCCCGGCGCCGATGGTCGCCTCGGTA
>CALZHR010000139.1 GCA_945787335.1 uncultured Desulfuromonadales bacterium | reverse complement strand
GAAAACGGTACCCAGGCCCTAAAGCTGATCAAGCAGAACCGTTACCAGCTGCTGCTCTCCGATATCCGCATGCCGGGAATCGATGGCGAGACGCTGCTGGCGGAGGTGAAAAAACTGGCGCCGCACACCGAGGTGGTGATGATGACCGCCCACGGCAGCACCGACACCGCCGTTAACTGCCTGAAAAACGGCGCCGCAGACTATATTCAGAAACCGTTCGACCTGGATGATCTGACCTTCCGCATCAAGCGGATCCTGGAGATGCAGGCGATCAAGGCGCGCTGCGTATCACTGGAGCACTGCGGCGGCCAGCGCCGGCCGATTATCGGCACCAGCGCACCGATGCAGAAGGTTCTGAGCCTGATCAGCCAGGTCGCCGGCAGCGACTCTTCGGTGCTGATTCAGGGCGAAAGCGGCACCGGCAAGGAACTGGTCGCCGCCGCCATTCACTTCGAGAGCCGCCGGGCGGAAAAGCCGTACGTGCGGATCAACTGCGCCGCGATCCCCGCCGGACTGATGGAATCGGAGTTTTTCGGCCACGAAAAGGGCGCTTTTACCGGCGCCGAAAAAACCAGTGTCGGAAAATTCGAGCTCGCCGATCAGGGCACTCTGCTGCTCGACGAGATCGGCGATATGCCGCTCGAACTGCAGGTCAAGCTGCTGCGGGTGCTGCAGGAACGGGAAATCGAGCGGGTCGGCGGCAAGCACCCGATCCCGGTCGATGTCCGGGTCATCTGCTCCACCGCCAAGAACCTGGCCGAGGAGGTAGAGAAAGGCACCTTCCGCCAGGACCTGTTCTACCGGCTGCGGGTGATCCCGATTGAATTACCGGCGCTGCGTGACCGGGAAGGCGATGTTGCCGCCCTGGGCGATTATTTTCTAGAGGAATTCGGCCGCGAGCGGGGCCTGCAGTTCAGCCTCTCAGCCGAGGCCCGCCAGGCCCTGGGAAATTACCCGTTTCCCGGCAACGTCCGCGAGCTGCGCAACCTGCTGGAGCGGGTCTCGGTCCTGGCCCCGGCCGCGACCATTCAGCTCTGGGATCTTCCGCTCGAAGTCAGCGGGGCCGCTCCGACGGCAGAAAGCACGGCGGACATTGCCGAAAACCTGGCCGAAGCGGTCGCCAACACGGAAAAACAATGTATCCTGCAGGCGCTGAAAAAATCGGCGGACAATAAAACCGAAGCGGCTGCAATCCTCGGCATCAGCCGAAAAAACCTCTGGGAAAAGATGAAAAGCTACGGTTTGTAGTTAGGTTGATAGGCTGAGCTGCTGAGAGGTAATTGCTTTTTCGGGAATCGTGATGGCGGCGCTGAACTCCTCGGCGCTGAACTCCTCGAAGTTCTTCCTGTTCTTGCCGTGGCTCATCTTCGATTTGTAGATGACCTGGCCACTCTGCTGCTGATAGTGGATCTTCTCTACAGAAAAGGGATTACGAACGATGTCCTGCGCCAAGGCTTCTTGACCGTCACCGTTGCCACGCTCCAGACACAAAAAAGACAGCTTTCCACCGTGAAAAAGCT
>CALZHR010000138.1 GCA_945787335.1 uncultured Desulfuromonadales bacterium | reverse complement strand
GGGGTCATACGTGATGTCGGGCGCGCCCTGAACATGACCTTTGCCGAAACCGACAAGGTCGCCAAGCTGGTCCCCGGCAGTCTCAATATCACCCTCAAGGAGGCCATGGCCCAGGAGCCGAAGCTCAAGGAGCTGGCCGAAAAGGATCCCAAGGGCAAGGAGCAGATCAAGGTGGCCCAGGAACTCGAGGGGCTGACCCGCCACGCCTCGACCCACGCTGCCGGGGTGGTTGTCACCCCGCAGGCGCTGCCGGAATACCTGCCCCTCTACACCGACCCGAAATCGGGAGGGCAGGTCACCCAGTTCGCCATGAGCTATGTTGAGCAGATCGGCCTGGTCAAATTCGACTTTCTCGGGCTCAAGACCCTGACCGTCATCGACAACGCGGTGCGCCTGATCCGCTCCGGCAAAAATCCCGAGTTCGACCTGGAACTGGTCCGGGACGACGACACCCAGACCTACGAGCTTCTTTCCAAGGGGGAGACGACCGGGGTGTTCCAGCTCGAATCCTCCGGGATGAAGGAATACCTGATCAAGCTCAAGCCGAGCTGTTTCGAAGATTTGATCGCGATGGTCGCCCTTTATCGCCCCGGTCCCCTCGGTTCGGGGATGGTCGACTCGTTCATCAAGCGTAAGCACGGGGTGGAAGAGTTCAAGTACGATTTCCCCCAGCTCGAGCCGATCCTCAAAGACACCTACGGGGTTATCGTTTACCAGGAACAGGTCATGCTGATCGCCCAGGTCCTGGGCGGGTACAGCCTCGGCGGCGCCGACCTGCTGCGCCGGGCGATGGGCAAGAAGAAGCCGGAGGAGATGGCCAAGGAGAAGGTCAAGTTTTTGGCCGGGGCGAAAGAGAACCAGCTCGACCTGAAGAAGGCCGAAGCGGTCTTCGACCTGATGGAGAAGTTCGCCGCCTACGGTTTCAACAAGTCGCACTCGGCCGCCTACGCCCTGGTCGCCTATCACACCGCCTACCTGAAGGCCCACTACCCGGTGGAGTTCATGGCCGCGCTGTTGACCGAGGATATGGAGAACACCGACAAGGTCATCAAGAACATCAGCGAAGTGCGCGCCATGGGGATCGAGGTGCATCCCCCCGACATCAACGCCTCGGACCGCTCCTTTACCGTCTCCGCGGAGTCGATGCGCTTCGGGCTCGGTGCGGTCAAGGGGGTGGGCGCGGCGGCGCTCGAATCGATCATCGAGGTGCGCAATGGCAAGCCGTTCAGCTCGCTGCAGGATTTCTGCGAGCGGGTCGACCTGCGCAAGGTCAACAAGAAGGTGGGCGAGGCGCTGATCAAGTGCGGCGCCTTCGATACTTTAGGCGGCAAGCGGGCCCAGTTCATGTCGGCTCTCGAAGAGGCGATGGAGATCGGCCAGCGGCTGCAGCGTGAGCGCGAATCGGGGCAGGATTCGCTGTTCGGCAGCACCGAGATCGTCTCGGTCGGCGGCAACGGTTATGGCGAGTTGCCCGACGTCGAGGAGTGGGACGAAAAGCTGCTGCTCGGCTACGAGAAGGAAGCGCTCGGCTTTTACGTCACCGGCCACCCCCTCGATCGTTACGTCGAATCGATCAAGCGCTTCGCCACCTGCGAGACCGCCGGTCTGGCCGAACGCAGTGACAAGGAACAGGTGCGGGTTTGTGGTATTGTTTCTGGGATCAAGGAGTTGATGACGAAAAAGGGCGACCGGATGGCCTTCGTCAACCTCGAAGACTTAAGCGGGTCTATCGAAATCGTCGTCTTCCCGGAAGTTTATGCCGCCTCGATGGAGCTGCTCAAAGGGGAAGACCCGCTACTGGTCAGCGGCGAACTTGATGTCGGTGAGGAATCCTGTAAAATGCTCGCCAGTGAGGTGGTGCTGCTGAGCGACGTCAAGGAGACGATGACCAGGCGGATTCACATCCGCTTGACGACTCCGGGGCTCGATGAAATGCAGATGCGCCAGCTCAAGGGGATCGTGCAGAAGTATCGCGGCAATTGCCAGGTCAAGCTGCATATCGTCATTCCCAACCGCAGTGAAACGGTGATCAAGCTGCCGGAGACTCTCACCATGTCGGCCTCCGACGAGGCAATGGCCGACGCCGAGAAACTGTTCGGTTATAACGTGATGAATTTTGAATAGCGCGGTGCATTTGGGCCGGGCAATAATGTCCAAATTGGACAGGGAGCGAACTGATGAACCAATATCTCGATTTTGAAAAGCCGATCGCCGAATTGGAAACCAAGATCGGCGAATTGCGCGAATATTCCACTGAAAGTGTCGATTTTACCAGTGAAATCAGCAAGCTGGAAAAGAAAGCCGAGAAGCTCAAGAATGAAATCTACGCCAAGCTGAGCCGCTGGCAACGCACCCAGCTGGCCCGGCATGCCAACCGCCCTTACACGCTCGATTATATCGAGCATGTCTTTACCGATTTCTTTGAAGTCCATGGCGACCGCAACTTTCGCGACGACCCGGCGCTGGTCTGCGGTTTTGCCCGCATCAACGGCAAGCCCTGCTGCGTGATCGGTCATCAGAAAGGGCGCAACACCAAGGAGAAGGTGCACCGCAACTTCGGCATGCCGAACCCCGAAGGCTACCGCAAGGCGCTGCGGGTGATGCAGATGGCCGAGCAGTTCGGCCTGCCGATCTTCACCTTTGTCGATACCCCCGGCGCCTTTCCCGGTATCGGCGCCGAGGAGCGCGGACAGGCCGAGGCGATCGCCCGCAACCTGCGCGAGATGGCGACGCTGAAGGTGCCGGTGATCGTCACGGTCACCGGTGAAGGCGGGTCGGGTGGTGCGCTGGCGATCGCGGTCGGCAACCGGGTGATGATGATGGAATATTCCGTCTATGCGGTCATCTCGCCGGAAGGCTGCGCGGCGATCCTCTGGAGCGACGGCGCCAAGGGACCGCAGGCGGCCGAGGCGCTGAAATTGACCGCACAGGATGTCGACAAGCTCGGAACAGTCATCGACGACGTCATTCCGGAGCCGCTCGGCGGCGCCCATCACGATCATGAGCAGGCGGCGGAAACCGTAAAGAGCTACCTGCTCAAGCATCTTGAGGAACTGGAACAACTCTCGGCGGAAGAGCTGATCGAACAGCGCTACCAGCGTTTCCGGGCGATGACCGAGGTCGAAGAGCCGAACTGAACCGGTGTTGATTCTGAAACGATACGTTTTTAATAGTTGTTTGCTCGTTGCGCACCTCCTGCTGTTGAGCAGCTGCGGCGGTGGACATACCACCCGCGTCATCGAGACCCCCGAAACCCGCGAGCTCAAGGGGTGGGAAAAACCGTATGAGGTCGATGGCCAGCGCTATGATCCGCTGCGCAGCCATCAGGGTTTTTCTCAAAGAGGGGTGGCCAGCTGGTACGGGCGAAAGTTTCACGGCCGTAAGACCAGCAACGGCGAAATCTACAACATGTACGCCATGACCGCGGCCCACAAGACCCTGCCGCTCGGCGTGCATGTCCGGGTGACGCGTCTCGACAACGGGCGTTCGGTGACGGTCCGGGTCAATGACCGCGGCCCGTTTGTTGCCGGGAGGATCATCGACCTGTCCTACGCGGCGGCGCGGGATCTCGATATCGTTGATTCCGGCACGACCCCAGTCAGGGTCGAAGCCCTCGGCTATCAGGAGTCGCGCCAGGGACAGGTCAGCTACCGGCCGCCGAGCAGCTACGATGCCGGCAGTTTTTCAGTGCAGGTCGGAGCCTTTTCTGTAGCGAGCAACGCCCAACGACTGGCCGCGCAGCTGCGCAGCCAGTATGGCCGCGCCGAAGTGCATGATGCACAGGTCAACGGTCAGCCCATGTACCGAGTGCGGGTCGGTCATTACCGTTCGTTGGAAATCGCCGAGCGCGCGGCGTCAAATTTCTCAGCCGCAGGTTATCCCGGAAGTTTCGTCGTGGCCTTTGACTGACGGGGGAGCATGATGCCTTATAAAGAAGTGCTGCGCGGAACCAAATCCTTCGCCAAAGATGCCATCCTCGGTGGTCTTACCTTTCTGCTGCCTTTCGGCATCCTGATATTTACCTTTACCTGGCTCTTCAATCTGCTGACCGGCCTTTTCGCGCCGTTGATCCAGCTGATCGTCGATAATACCCGGTCCGGAAAGTTTGCCGCCGAGGTGCTGGCCATCCTGCTGTTGATCACCGGCTGTTTTCTGATCGGGGTCTTTATCCGCACCCGGGCCGGCGGTTTGCTGTTCGGCTGGCTGGAGAAGCAGCTGCTGGTGCCGGTACCCGGCTATACGTTCATCAAGGAAACGGTCTCGCCTCTCTTCAGTGGCAAGAAGACTGCCTTCAAGCATGTCGCGGTCGGGCGACCCTTCGACAACGAAACCCGGGTGGTCGGTTTTGTCACCGACATCCATGCCGACGGCAGTGTGACGCTGCTCAGTCCGACCTCGCCGAACGTCACTTCCGGACTGATCTGGATCGTTCCGGCGGGACGAGTGGAGTTCAAGGATATCAGCCCCGATAAGGCGATGCGCTGCCTGATCGCCTGTGGTGCCGGAAGCGCAGAGGTTCTCTCGGCGCCCAGTCTGCCGCACCCCCAAGAGGCATAATTGCCCCGATTTTATCGTTATTTAATTATAGGTGTTTTTTCCGCTTCTTTTTTCAGCTCTTTATGTGCTTGTAATTGTTGAGGCTTTTTGGGATTTGAGCGGCTGGTTTAAATGCTTGATTTTGAATAAGACCCGTGCTAGCGTTTTGTAATCTCAGCCTCAGTTTGTGTAGATAATTTACTGTTTACGTCAGATAAAACCGCACAGACCGATCGGGCTGGGCGGTTTTTTATTGGTCTGCAGAGATAATCTGCGCCACGACAACTCCCATGAGGGACCAAGTAAGGAGAAAAGAAAAATGGCAGAAGGTACCGTCAAGTGGTTCAACGACTCCAAGGGTTTCGGCTTCATCGAGCAGGACAATGGTCCTGACGTCTTCGTACACTTCTCGGCAATTACCGGTGATGGCTTCAAATCACTGGCTGAAGGCCAGCGCGTCAGCTTCGATGTCGTCGATGGCCAAAAAGGCCCGCAGGCGAGCAACGTCGCCAAGCTCTAAGATCGCTTGACTGTTCATAGCGATACCAAGGCTCCACGAAACTTCGTGGAGCCTTTTTTCGTTTCTACTCTGGGAATTGTTACAACCAGTCGCCTATAATGACCTATTGTTACTTGGGCTACGGAGATGCCATGGATTCCAACCGGCGTAAACAGGTTTTGAATGTTATCGATGTTCTGGCAACCGATTATCTGCAGGGGAAGGTCCGCGCCATCCGCCTGGCGCTGATCAGTCTGCTGGCTGGTGGCCATCTGTTGTTGGAGGATATCCCCGGACTGGGGAAAACCAGCCTGGCGCTGGCTCTTTCCGGTATTCTGGGTCTTGAATTCGGCCGTATCCAGTGCACCAGCGACCTGCTCCCGTCCGATATCACCGGCCTGTCGATTTTCGATCGGCAGCAGAACTCCTTTCACTTCGTCAAGGGGCCGATCTTCAATAATCTGGTACTGGTTGACGAGGTGAACCGGGCGATGCCGAAAACCCAGAGCGCCATGCTCGAGGCGATGGAAGAACGGCGGGTGACGGTCGAGGGGGTTACATACGAACTGCCGGAACCTTTTCTGGTGATTGCCACCCAGAACCCGGCCGAACAGGTCGGCACCTTCCCGCTGCCGGAATCGCAGCTCGACCGTTTTCTGATGACCACCGGTATCGGTTATCCACCACCGGAGCTGGAAAAAAAGATCATCCAACTCGGCAGCGTCCGGGAAGAGCTGGAAACCATCAAGCCGCTGTTCTCGCGCGAAGAGATCCTGGAAACCCGCAAGCTGGTTCGGGAGCAAGTCCAGCTGGGAGATCAGGTCGCCGGCTACATTCACACCCTTCTGGAGCGCAGCCGGGAGCATGCGACAATCTCCTCAGGCATCTCGACGCGCGGCGGATTGAGCTTGGCGTCTGCGGCCCGGGCGGAAGCCTTTCTCGAAGGGCGTGATTATGTCATCCCGGAAGATGTGCAGAAGATCGCCATCCCGGTCGCCGCGCACCGGCTGATTCTGCGTCCGGAACACGAAACACTCAACAAGGAAGAGGTGCTGCGATCGCTGCTGGCCGAGATCCCCGTGCCTATGGGTTGAAGCTGACCCGGGCCGGCGCCCTGTATATTGCCCTGACCCTGCTGCTCGGTTTCGCCGCCGTCAATACCGGCAACAACCTGCTTTATCTGCTGGTTTCGGCCCTGCTCGGCTTCATGGCGATCTCCGGGCTGCTCGGGCAGCAGAACCTCCAACGGTTGGAGGTGCGCTTCTTCCCCGCGAACGAGCTCTATGCCGCAACCGCTTCAGCCGTCGAGGTCGAGCTGCTCAACCGCCGGAAATGGCTGCCGGCATTTCTGATTTGCGTTGAAACCGACTCCACCGCGGCGCAGTTTCCCGTTCTCGCCGCAACTGTAAAGCAGAGAAGGAAGATCTCTCTGACCTTGCCATTGCGTGGCTACCAATCTCTGCCGACAGTCCGCATTACCTCACGCTTCCCGATCAATTTCTTTGTCCGCTCGCGGCATTTGCAGCTTGAGCAACAGGTGCTGGTTTTCCCCCGACCGCTGGCTGGTGATCTGCCTGCCGGGGCGACTGAGAGTCGCCAGAATCGGCAGGAGGATCTGGCGCAGATGGGCGCCGACGGCGGTTTGCGCAGCATCGACAACTACCGCGAAGGTGATCCGCTGAAATCGATCCACTGGAAGCACTCGGCCCGGCATGAAGACTACAAAGTCAAACGACTGCACCGGCTGGGGGCGCCCTCGCTGTTGCTCGACTTCGCCGAACTCCCCGGCAGTGTGGAAGAAAAATTGAGCCGCTGCACCTATCTGATCAATCATCACGCCCGTCAGCAGCAGGCGATCGGGCTGCGCTTGCCTGAGCGAAGCTTTTCGCCGGCGATAGGGTCGGCACACCGCCATAAACTTTTAACCGAGTTGGCACTTTATGATCGGCATTGAACCGATTCTTCACTTGCTGGTTTACCTGGCGGCCCTGTTCGGAACCCTGCCGGTCATCAGGTTTCTCGACAGCTGGGTGATTCTCGGCCTGGTGCTGGCGACTCTTCTGGGCGTTGTCGGTGACCGCCGTGGACATTACCTGCTGAAGAAAACCCCCGCGACCTTGCTGTCGTTCGGGTTGTTCGGGCTTTTTTTGCTGCAGGTCTCGCGGGCGAACCTGGTCGAGCCGCTGATCCACATGCTCTGCCTCCTGCTGGCGGTGCGGCTGGCGACCGAAAAGTCGCCACGCAATATCCTGCAGCTGTTTCTGCTGGCGACGATCATTCTTGCCGCCTCTTCGATGCTGACTCTCGATATGGCCTATCTGGCCTACCTGGTGCTGCTGATCCTGCTGGTGACCTTCGGTCTGGTGTTGCTGACTTTTTATGCCAGCGATCGCCAGCTCCGTCTGGGCCGGCGCGACTGGCGCTTGCTGTTGAAAGTGATGACCCTGCTGCCGGTTGGTTCCCTGCTGCTGATGCTGGTGCTGTTTGTCGTGCTGCCCCGGACCCAGATGCCGCTGTGGAATTTCCTCAACCCCAAGCCGACAGCTGTCATCGGCATGAGCGATGAAGTGCGCCCCGGGACAGTGCTGGAACTGTCGACAAGCGGCCGCATCGCTTTTCGGGTTGAAGTGGAGAAATTGCCGGTGGACAGTTTGTACTGGCGGGGGATCGTCCTCAATCAGCTTGAGGGGCAGGTCTGGAAGCGCAGCGCGCAGGTACCGAAGGAAACGCTGGTTGCTGAGCCGTCATCGGAAATCCTGTTGAATTTTTTTACCGAGCCGAAGTCAGACCGCTATCTGGTTACCCTCGATCAGCCGCGCTCGGTCGAGCAGATCCGGCATCGTCAGGGGCTGGACGGGGTTGTGACCGGGCGTTGGGGCTCCGGGCGCAAGCTGAGGTACCAAGTTCGCGCGCAGCCCGCGGCTTACAGTCGCCTTGAGGATTCGTCAGAACTCTACCTGCAGCTGCCGGAGAAGCTCTCTGCCAGGGTGCGCGATGTCGGTCGACAAGTTGCATCCGCCGGAGAAACCAACCGGCAGCGGATTGATCAGCTGGAGAGATTTTTTCTGCAGCAGAACCTCAGCTATTCCGCTCGCCGCTTGCCGGCGACGGAGAATCCGGTCGAAACCTTCCTGTTCGAAACCCGGCGCGGTTATTGCGAATACTTCGCCTCGTCATTTGCGCTGCTGTTGCGGCTTGCCGGGGTTCCGGCGCGGCTGGTCGGCGGTTATCTCGGCGGGGATTACAATGATCTGGGCGGCTATTACCTGGTCGGGGAGGATCTGGCCCACGTCTGGGTTGAAGCGTTGGATGATGAGGGACGCTGGCTGCGGATCGATCCCAGCCGCCTGGCAACCAATGCTGAACAGGCCCTGCTCGCATCCCGGCAGCAGGGGCTGCCTCGGTTACGGGTGCTCGGCGATGCCTTGCTGCACAACTGGAGCCGGCTGGTCCTCAACTATGATCTGCGCCAGCAATTCAGCCTGATCCGTGAGGTCGGCCAGCAGGTCCGCGGGATTGGTGAACTGAAGACAGTCGACTTGCGGTTGTTGCTTTGGATGCTTTCGGCGCTTGCGCTGATTGCCGGTCGACTGCTCTGGCAGCGTCATCGCAAACGGGACCAGCTGCTGATACGGGCCTACCGCAAGCAAGTGGCCAGAAGCGCCGGTCTAGAAGATCTGCCGGTCGATCTTGGCCTTTTTGCCCTGGCGAAGCAAAGCGGTGAAGAGCTTTGTCGGCGCTTTGCGGAGGTCTATGGCAGGTCAATATATCGCGGGGAGGCTTTGTCGCAAGCGGATTATCAGCAGTTGCGCCAGATCATCCGCCAGCTGCGTGGCCGCCGATTTTCACTAGCAGTTGAAAAGCTCTCCCGGGTCGGTGATAATAGCAACTCACCCGATGGTTAGCTTTGATTCAAACAGGAGGAGTCTGAAATGCCGTATGTGCAGGTTTACATTACTGAAGGGGCGACCAAAGAGCAGAAGGCGGAACTGATCGAGGGGATCACCGAATTGATGGTCCGGATTCTCGATAAAAATCCAGCGTCCACCCATGTCACCATCGACGAGCACAAGCCGGCCAACTGGGGGATCGCCGGCAGATCAGTGAAAAAGCTGCGGGCCGAAGGGAAAACCGCAGGAATATCGGAAAAATAATTTTTCAAGAGGTCGCTTCAGATGTCAAATCCGGGAGAATTTCTGCAGGCCTGCGCCGATGGAAAAATCTGGCTCTACTGCTCAGAGTGTGAAGAAGCAAAGAATTTCAACGACGTCGAGCATGTCACCTGCATCGAGAATGAAAACTATTGGGGGCCGGAACCCTGGTGGCATGATACGCGGGTTTTTAACTGCCGCGAATGCGGGAACGAGCAAGAATCGAAATTGGAATATCAACCATAGAATCCAACATTGAGATCGTGAAAAGGGGCCGAGCTGTTCGGCCCTTTTTTTGTGCAATGCAAAAGCTGTCGCCAAGAAGATTAAAAATGTTGTCATTGACTGGAATGAAGTATATTAATTTACAGACAAATAATTAAATATTTCTATTGAGTAGCTGCGAACCTGTCGGAAAAGTCGGAAAGTTAAAACCGAGGAATAGAATGCAGGAAAGTGCAAAAATTCTTTTTGTTGATGATGAGAAAAACATCCTGAAGGCGCTTCGCCGGACATTGCTTGATGAAGACTGGGACTGTCAGTTTGCCCTCGGTCCGCGGGAAGCCCTCGAACTTCTGGCGGAAGAGACTTTTGATCTGGTCGTCTCTGACGTGATGATGCCGGACATGGACGGTGTCGCCCTGCTATCGCGGGTCAAGCAGGAATACCCGGGAGCCGTGCGCATTTTTCTGACCGGTTTTGCCAAGAAGGAGGTGGTCACCAAAGCCTTGGCCGAGGGGTGTGCTCAGCAGATTCTTCCGAAGCCCTGGGACGATGAAGTATTGAAGCAGAGCATTCGAGATGCCCTACGGCAAAGCAGTCAACAAAAGAATTACAGCCCGAATTTGCAACTCCTGCTCAACTCGATGACCTTGCTGCCTCAGTTGCCAGACAGCTGCACTCAAGTACAGAGCTGCATCAAAGGAGATGACACCGATCTGGAAAAAATGGCTGCAGTTGTCAGCCGGGATGTCGCCATCTCCAGCGCTCTGCTTCACTGGGCGAATTCAGCCTTGTTTGGACAAAAGTTCCGAGTTGAAACTGTTCAGAAAGCGCTTGTCGTGCTAGGAACGGACATCGCGATCAACTTGATACTTTCCATGTCAGTCAACAAATCCATCGCCAGCGGCTTGCCGGAGATGGAGACCTTTGACCTCGATAAATTCAACCAGCACTCGATCGCCACCGCGGTTCTGTCACGGCTGCTGCTGAAATCGCTCCACCCCGACAATTGCGAACTGCAGGATCGTGCTTTTATCGCCGGCCTGCTACACGATATGGGCAAGCTGATCGCTGCCCGATATTTTGAAGATAAATTTTCCGCGGGTATTGCGCTGGCCCAGGAAAAGGATTGCCAACTCATTGAGGCTGAATTGGAAACGCTTGGGGCCAGTCACGACGAGGTCGGCAGTTTCCTGGCGGAATGGTGGATGCTGCCAGATTTTATTGTGAATGCGGTCCGTTGGCATCACGAGCCGCTGGCGACCCCGGCCGATCCGCAGATTGTCGGTGCCGTCCATGTTGCCGACCTGCTCTGCAAATGTTTTAATTTCGAGGTGGCTGGCGAGACCTCTCAGGGCGAAATTTCTGCGCAATTCAGGGAGATATTTTGCCTGGATGATGAGCGTTTAAGGTATCTTCAAACAGAAGCGGAATCAATCATCAATGGCCTTCATTAGTGCTTAACCGGTCGTTCTACCGTGGAGTCTATTTTTCACCCGATCGATTATTCTCAAGCTACTGAGTCAGCATTACCCCATTCACTTGCGTTTTTTCTTCCCGCCTGATTTTTCACCGGCCTGATACTCGGCGAGAAACTCTTTTTTATACGCCGGATAATCTCCCGCTTCGATTGCCGCACGGGCTCCGGCGACCATGTTCAGATAAAAACGCACGTTGTGGATCGCGGCCAGGGTCGCCGAGAGAATTTCGTTGGCGTTGTACAGGTGGTGTAAGTAGGCGCGGGTGAAGTTGCGGCAGCAGTAGCAGTCGCAGGACGGGTCGACCGGGAAGAAGTCGCGGCGGAAGTTCTTGTTGGTCAGGCGGATTTTGCCGCGCTTGGTGAACAGGGTGGCGCTGCGGGCGTAGCGGGTCGGGATCACGCAGTCGAACATGTCCATGCCGCGTTCGATCGATTCGAGAATATCTTCCGGCAGGCCGACCCCCATCAGGTAGCGCGGCTTATTTTTCGGCATGAACGGCTCGGTGTAGTCGACCACCTTCTTCAGCAGTTCCAGCCCTTCGCCGACGCTGACGCCACCGATGGCGTAGCCGGGGAAATCCATCGCCGTCATCGCTTCGGCACACTCACGACGCAGATCCTCGTAGACGCTCCCCTGAATGATGCCGAACAGCGCCTGGTCTTCGCGACTGTGATGTCTCTGGCACTGCTCCGCCCAGCGCAGGGTTTTTTTGATCGACTTGGTTGAGTACTCATGAGTGGCCGGGTAGGGGATGCACTCGTCGAAGGCCATGATGATATCGGCGCCCAGATCGTTTTCGATCTGCATCGCCTCTTTCGGGCCGAGGAAAATCTCTTCGCCGGTGAGTTCATGACGGAAGTGAACGCCGTCTTCGCCGATCCGCTTTTTCGGCAGGGAGAAGACCTGGAAGCCGCCGCTGTCGGTCAGGATCGGCTTGTTCCAGTTCATAAACTTGTGCAGACCGCCGGCTTTTTTCACCAACCCCTCACCCGGCTTCAAATGCAGGTGATAGGTGTTGGAGAGGATGATCTGCGCTTCGGTCTCCTCGACCTGGGCCGGTGTCATCGCCTTGAGGGCGCCGTGGGTGCCGACCGGCATGAAGATCGGCGTCTCGATATTGCCGTGCGGGGTTTCCAACCGACCGCGGCGGGCGCGACTGTGCGGATCTTCCTTCAATAGCGTGAACTGAAACATTCGGTTGTTCTCCCTTACTGCTTGCTTTAGGATGCCAGGCAGGGTGCCGAGCGCTAGACGTATAGCAGAAACCCCATTGCAGCGCAAATAAATCGGAGCGGCCATGAGCGAACTTTTCCCGCTGCCGCAGGAGCTGGAGCGGGTCGAATATGCCCAGGTGTACTTTCACCTGGAAATCGGCGGCTATTTCGATCTGCCGCCGTTCGGACTGCTGCAGCTGCGGCGCGAATTGCAGCAGGCGCTGAAAATTCTGCTGGCAGAGGGGCAGGTTGACGATCCGCAGCAAGCGCGGTCTCTGCTGTGTCCGGAGCTGCCGATCGATCCGCGGCTGCGCCGCTTGGTACAGAAGCCGGCACCGGCCTTCGTACTCAAGCCAGATATCTCCCGGCACGGCTTAATTGAGCCGAAAGAGCGGTTGATCCTGCCGGTGGTTTTCGTCGGAACAGGCCTGAAGCAGGTTGCGCTTTTCAGCCAACTGCTTGAAACCCTTGGGCCGCTGGGACTCTACCATGGCAGCGGGCAGTTCTGCCTTGACGGCGTCGAGGCCGAGGACGCCAGCGGCCTGCGCGCCATGCTCTGGACCAAGGGGGACGTGCGCCGGTCCCTCATGCCGCCGATCAGTGATCTGTACTGGTGGTCACAAAGACAGAGATCCGGCGGTGAACAGCTCGTGCTGGAATTCTCAACTCCGCTGCGTCTGCTGCGGCAGAATAAGCCGGTCTTCAAGCCGAAGTTCAGTGACATCTTTCCGTTTCTGCTGCGCCGCGTGACCGCGCTGCTGGCCAGCCACGGGAACCTGGAAATCGCCGTTGACCCGCAACTGCTGATTCAACAGGCGGGCCAGATCGACGTGGTCGCCAATCAGCTGCAATGGCAGGACTGGCGACGTCTGACAGGCCAGGAAACCGCACAGGATCTGGGCGGGCTGCTGGGTGAATTGCACCTGCAGGGGCCAGGTCTTGCGGAGATCCTCTGGCTGCTGCAGCTCGGTAGTCTGTTCAGCCTGGGCAAGGGGGCGAGTTACGGGGCCGGTCAATACAGCCTGAGAAGTTCCTGATAGGACTGGCTTTTTTCTTTTGGCCTGTTGATCGAGAGTGAGACTTGGCTATAATGGTGTCATAGTCAATCATCCTGAAGGAGGTTGTTATGGCCAATGCATGGGAAGAACGGAAAAAAGCTCTGGAAAACGAATATTTCCATAAAAAGGAAAATGAGCTGCTCGATAAAATGAAGCATGATGCGCAGGAAACGCTCATTCAGGGCTGCTGCAAAGGGCGCTGTCCCAAGTGTGGCGACGAGATTGAGCCGATGACGTTTCGCGGCGTACCGCTTGACAAGTGTCCGAGCTGTGGAGGGATCTGGCTCGGCCCGAACGATTTGAAGATGCTGGCGGAGAAAGACCATCGAACCTGGTTCGACCGCTGGTTCCACGCAGAGCAGGAAGAGACGACAGATCAGGAGGTCTAAATGTTTTGGTTTATTGTACTGTTGTTGTTAGCCGGGGCGGGATTTTATTTCTACCAGAAGTTGATGAAGATCGAGCGCGAAATCCGCGCCGAACAGGAGACGGAGGCCGCGCGGGCTGCTGCCGCCAAGGACGTGAAGCCTGAGAAGAAAGCTGTCGAAGCGGAACCGGCCAAGGCTGCGCCAGTCAAAGCGGAACCATCCGCCGCCGCTGCGCCAGCTGTCGAGCCCGCCGAAGACTCTGAATTGAAATCACGGATTGTCGCTGCGGTTGCCGGACAGCCGGGCCTGAAACAGACTGAGCTGTATGCCAAGTTTGCCGACATCAACAAGAAGCAAATGCAGCAGATCCTGAAAGAGATGGCCGACAACGGTGCGCTGAAACGGGAGAAAAAAGGGAGCAGTTATCAGGTTTTCCCGGTTTGACGAACTGGTCTATATGAGAACGAAAAAAAGAGCCTGCGAGCAATCGATCGCAGGCTCTTTTTCATCGTGTCAGCCGGTTTGTGGTTTTAACGCAGGTTGTAGAAAACATCCTTGCCGCTGAAGATGGCGGTTTCATCCAGCTCGTCCTCGATCCGCAGCAGCTGGTTGTACTTGCAGACCCGGTCGGTCCGACAGAGCGAGCCGGTCTTGATCTGGCCGCAGTTGGTCGCCACCGCCAGGTCGGCGATGGTGGTGTCTTCGGTTTCGCCCGAGCGGTGCGAGGCGACGGCGGTGTAGCCGGCGCGCTTGGCCATCTCGATCGCTTCCAGGGTCTCGGTCAGGGTGCCGATCTGGTTGACCTTGATCAGGATCGAGTTGGCGATCCCCTTTTCGATCCCCTCCTTGAGGATCTTGGTGTTGGTGACGAACAGGTCGTCGCCAACGATTTGGATCTTCTTGCCGAGCTTCTCGGTCATCAGCTTCCAGCCGTCCCAGTCATTTTCGGCCAGGCCGTCCTCGATGGAGATAATCGGGTAGCGCTCGACCAGGTCGGCATAGAATTCGACCATCTCGGCCGCGGTTTTCTTCGGCTGGGCTTCGTTTTCGAGGATGTAGGTGCCATCCTTGTAGAGTTCGGAAGCTGCCACATCAAGCGCCAGCAGCACCTCATCGCCCGCTTTGTAACCGGCCGCTTTGATCGCTTCCATGATCACCTGCAGCGCCTCTTCGTTGCTCTTCAGATCGGGAGCGAAGCCGCCCTCGTCGCCGACGGCGGTGTTATAGCCCTTGTCTTTGAGGACTTTCTTCAAGGCGTGGAAGATTTCGGCGCCCATGCGCAGGGCTTCTTTGAAGCTCTCGGCGCCGGCCGGCATGATCATGAATTCCTGAATATCGACGTTGTTGTCGGCATGCTCGCCGCCATTGAGGATGTTCATCATCGGCAGCGGCAGCTCCTTGGCATTGGCGCCGCCCAGGTACTGGTAGAGGGGCAGGCCGGCGTCTTCGGCGGCCGCTTTGGCGCAGGCCATGGAGACGCCGAGCAGGGCGTTGGCGCCGAGCTTGCTTTTGAAGTCGGTGCCGTCCAGAGCAAGCAGCTTGCGGTCGATGCCGATCTGATCGCTGGCCTCCCAGCCGATCAATTCGGCGGCGATCACTTCGTTGACATGCTCGACCGCTTTGAGAACACCTTTGCCCAGGTAGCGGCTCTTGTCGCCATCGCGCAGCTCCAGAGCTTCCCGCTTGCCGGTCGAGGCGCCGCTGGGGACTGCTGCCCGGCCGATGACGCCGCTTTCCAGCGCCACTTCGACCTCGACGGTCGGGTTGCCGCGGGAATCGAGGATTTCACGGGCATAGATGTCAATAATTTCGCTCATGTTCAACCCCTTGATATGTCGTAGTTAAAAGGTTATCGTCCAGACAATCGCTCGCCGGGACGGTCAGTGCCGAAATAGGGCTTATTTATAGCATAGGAACGGCCGAAGTGAAGCCGTTTTCTGAGAAAAATATGGACACCGTCGACAAGGCCAAACCTCTTCTCAGCATCATTATTCCTGTGCTCAACGAACAGGAACAGCTCCCCGGACTTTTGACCTGTCTTGGCCAGCAAAAAATGCCTGCATGCGAACTAATTATTGCCGATGGCGGATCCAAAGATGGCGGTATCGATTGGCTGCGGGAACGGCTGGCCGATTTTTCGTTCCCTCTGCATCTTATCCGCTCCACACCCGGTCGCGGTCTGCAATTGAATCAGGCCGTCGTGCAGGCCCGCGGTGAATGGTTACTGTTTTTACACGCCGACAGCCGGTTTGCTGATCCTCGGGCAATCCAGGATGCCATCGACAATCTGCAGAGCACTGGAAGCCAGACAGTTGCCGGACACTTTTCCCTTAAATTCCGCCGGGAGGATGAATCCCCTTCATACGGCTATTATTATTACGAATGGAAAGCCCGCCTCGGGCGGCCGGAAACCATCCACGGCGACCAGGGGTTTCTGTTGCGTCGCAGCTTTTTTCAGCAGGTCGGCTCTTTTCGCGAAGACCTTCCGGTGATGGAGGATACCGATTTCGCCGAGCGCCTGCGCCGCTGCGGAAACTGGCTGCTGCTGCCGGCGGAGATCAGCACCTCGGCGCGCCGCTTTGAGCAGGAGGGGCTCTGGCAGCGTCAGCTGCTGAACTCCATCATCATGTGCCTGCGCGAGATCGACTACGAAAAGTTTTTTCACGCCGCGCCTGAGGTTTATCGGCGGCAGGAGCCTGGTGCACTGCTCAAGGTGCGGCCATTTTTTGTTTTGATCCGCCAGCTGTTTGCCGAGCACAGCTGGCGCGAGCGGTGGCGGATCTGGTGGCGCAGCGGCTGTTACGTACGCAATCACGCCTGGCAGCTCACCTTTGCGCGGGATGCCCGGCGGGCGTTCCGGCAGGGCATCCCGGTCGGCCACGGCAGGGCGAGGCTGACCAAGAACTTCGAGCCTGTCTACGACCTGTTGACGGATCATCCCCCGGGGCGACTGCTGGCGACCCTGTTGCTGAGGCTCTGGTTCGAGGTGACCGACCTCTGGCTGCGCCGGGGGGAAAAAAACGTCCACTGAGAGATATTGTCAGGCGGCAGCCACCTGTGTTAAACAAGCGGTCTTGGATTATATAACGTAACTACATTCAAAGGAGCTTTGCAGCGTGACGACTGCTAACGATTTCAAAGTCAAGGATCTGGCCCTCGCTGAGTGGGGCCGTAAGGAAATTCTGCTGGCGCAAGAAGAGATGCCGGGCCTGATGGCCTTACGCGAGGAGTACGCCGGCCAGGCCCCGCTTAAAGGGGCGAGAATCTCCGGTTCCTTGCATATGACCATCCAGACAGCGGTGCTGATCGAAACCCTGGTTGACCTTGGGGCGCAGGTGCGCTGGTGCTCATGCAATATCTTCTCGACCCAGGATCACGCCGCCGCCGCCGTGGCCGTCGGTCCTGAGGGCAGCGTTGAGAATCCTCAAGGGGTTCCGGTCTTTGCCTGGAAAGGGGAGACCCTGGAAGAATACTGGTGGTGCACCGAGCAGGCCCTGAGCTGGCCGAACGGGGAACTGCCGAACATGATCCTCGATGACGGCGGTGACGCGACTATGTTCGTTCTCAATGGGAACGAGTGGTCGAAAGACGCGGTGCCGAATGTCAGCGATGACGATCCGGAAGACTGGCGCGAGCTGGTCAAGCAGCTGGAGAAGTCGATCATCGCCGATGCCCAGAAGTGGATCAAGACCGCCGCGGCGATCAAAGGCGTCACCGAGGAGACGACCACCGGCGTGCACCGCCTCTACCAGATGGAAGAGGAGGGCAGCCTGCTCTTCCCGGCGATGAACGTCAATGACGCGGTCACCAAGAGCAAGTTCGACAACGTCTACGGCTGTCGCCATTCGCTGGTTGACGGCATCATGCGCGCCACCGACGTCATGCTCTCCGGCAAAGTGGCGGTGGTCTGCGGCTATGGCGATGTGGGCAAGGGCAGCTGCCAGTCGCTGCGCGGCCAGGGTGCCCGGGTGATCGTGACCGAGATCGACCCGATCTGCGCTCTGCAGGCGCTGATGGAGGGTTACGAGGTCAAGCGGGTCGAAGACGTCCTCGACTACGCCGACCTCTACATCACCACCACCGGCAACAAGGATGTCATCACTCTGGAGCACATGCGGCAGATGAAAAACAACGCCATCATCGGCAATATCGGCCACTTCGACAACGAGATCGAGATGGCGGCGATGGAAAAAGATGGCGAGATCGTTCGCGAGAACATCAAGCCGCAGGTCGATCGCTGGGTCTTCCCTGATGGCCACGGCGTCATTGTGCTGGCCGAAGGGCGGCTGCTCAATCTCGGCTGTGCCACCGGCCATCCGAGCTTTGTCATGTCGAACTCCTTCACCAACCAGGTGATGGCCCAGATCGAGCTGTTCCAGAACGCGCAGAACTACCAGAATAAGGTTTACGTCCTGCCGAAACAGCTGGATGAAAAGGTCGCCCGCCTCCATCTGGACAAACTGGGCGCTAAGCTGACGGTGCTGACCGAGGATCAATCGAGATACCTCGGGGTACCGGCTGAGGGCCCGTATAAGCCCGACAGCTACCGCTACTAAGCAATAAAACGCCCGCCCGGAAGATTCCGGGCGGGCGTTTCAATTCAGCCAGACTGACAGTCTTCAACCATCAATTTATTCCTTCACGCTCAGCAGCAACCAGACCCCGAACAGCAGAAAAATAAGGTTTGTCGTCCAGGCGGCCAGCAGTGGCGGCAGGGCGCCGGAATAGCCGAACGCGGCGATCAGTGACTGGAGGATGAAATAGACCACCCCGATCCCCAGGCTCAAACCGATTCCCAGGGCAATATTACTGCGCCGACCTTTTTGCAGGGCAAACGGCACACCGAGGAATGCCATAATCAGGCAGGTGAACGGGGTTGCCAGGCGACCGTGCATGTCGACCCGCTGTCGGGTGGCGTCGAGCCCTTCCTGCTCCAGTTTGTCCACCAGCTTGGACAGCTGCTGGTAGTTCAGCTCGTTATTGCGCCCTTCCGGAAGCACGAAGTCATCCGGAGTGCGGCCGAGTTCCAGCACCCGGCGGCTGAGAGTGCGGGTTTCCAGCAGGTCACCGGTTCGCTGGTCGAAGACTCTCTCGGTGAGAGTGTCGGCCTGCCAGCCCCCGTCGTGGTAGCGAACGCGCGGCGATTCCAGCCGCGTGGTGAGCTGGGCCTGCTCATCAACGGTGAAAATCGTCACCCCCTGCAAAAGAAGTTGCTGCGGGTTGGCCAGGGTGACGTTGATGATTCTCTGCTGGTCCCGGTACCAGATCTCGCCGCGCGTCAGGGTGAGTTGCTGCTTCCCCTTCAGTTTGATCTCCAGCAACTGGTTCAGCGCCTGGGCATTATAGGGGACGATAAATTCATTCAGCAGCAGGACGAATAGCGACATGCCCAGCGCCAGGCCCATAAAGGGTTGGACGACCTTCCACAGGCTGATTCCGCAGGCGCGCATCGCCGTGACTTCGTTGGTCCGGCCCAGTCCGCCCAGGGTCAGAACCACGGTCATCAGGATCGCCAGCGGCAGGATCTGAATGAAGATCGGCGGGATGCTGTTGAGCAGATAGCTGGCGTAGTCGGCCAGGCTGGCTTTATGGTCGATGAAGTCGCTGATCTTCTCGAAAAAATCGATCAGCAGGTAGATGCCGATAAACGCCGTGCAGCTCAGCAGCAGGATGCGCAAAAAATGTTTCAGCAGGAAGCGGTTGATCAGATTCATCTCAGCGCCTCCTGCGCGGCAGGAACGGTTTCGGTGCCAGGCGCTTGTAAAGACGAACCGGCAGGCTGAGGAAACGCAGCGGCTGCTCAATGGCGGTGCGGTGCAGAAAGTAGCTGCCGCCGCAAAGGTATAATATGTTCGGCAGCCAGAGGGCGAAAGCGGCGGGCAGCCCTCCTTTGCCGGCGATGGTGCTGGCAATACTCAGCAGCAGGTAATAAACCAGCGAGACCGCCAGGGCCAGAGCGAAGCCGGCCCCTTTGCCAGAACGGTGCGACTGCAGAGCGAGCGGCACGCCAACCAGCGCGAAGACCAGGGGAGCAAAGGCGATGGCGACCCGCTTGTGAGACTCGACATCAAGGCGGAAGCGGCTGCGATCATTCGCTGCCTGCTGGCGGGCATTCTGCAACTCAGCCCATGAGAACTCGCCTCGTGAGCGGTGACGCTCCTGCCCGGCGCTGAGCTGTCGGGCCATGTCGATATTGATGTCATAGTTCGAAAAGCTGATGATCTGATAGGTGACTTTCTTCTCTGAGAACGGGCGGCGATGGATGCTGCCGTTCTGCAGGCGCAGGGTCAGGCTGTAGTTGCTCGGATCGGGGATGAAGCGCCCTTGTTGAGCAAGGATGGTCGCGGGGGTCTCCCCTTCCCGTTCGTCGGAGATGAAAACCCCCCGCATGATCCCGAGGCGCTCATCCATGCCGCGCGAAAACAGGACAATACCATCGAAGTCGTCGTTGAAGACTCCCGGCCGGATGCCGACGCTGGCACGACTTGAGGCGATTTCGAACAGCTTGCCGCGAAAAGCGCTTTTGCCGGCCGGTTCAATCGCGATCGTCAGCCAGGCGGTAAGCAGCGAAAAAAGGATCGCCAGCAGCAGAACCGGCTTCAGCAGGGAATAGAGACTGACCCCTGATGCCTTCAGGGCGATGAACTCACTGTCTGCGGAGAACCGGCCGAAAGCCAGCAGGATGCCGAGCAGAAACGACAGCGGGACCGTGATGCTGAAGAATGTCGGCAGCAGGAAGCTGAACAGGTGCAGAATTTCAACGGCCGGAACCCCTTTGCTGATCACCAGTTCGGTCAGCCGGGGAATTCGCCCCATCAGCAGAACAAAGGTGAAAATCAGCAGGCTCAGCAGAGTTGGAATGCTGATTTCCTTGAGGATATACTTGTTGATCCGCAGCTGTGGCATGGGCGCGCATGTTAGTACAGCTGGCAAGGTCTGTAAATAGCGTAAACCGGCTATTTGAAGAAGATTTTGCACGATTTGACCTGTGCGGCCAAGAGGCATTTTCGGAGATTTTTCACTTGCCTGGCAACAGGATGCAATGTTATAGACGTGCAGTTATCCATCACACACGTTTCAGGATCCGGTCAGGGTGGTTCTCGAGCGACGCTCGGGGCCTGCCGGAGTTGACTGAAGCGGAGGAATAAAACCAAAGTTGAAGGAGTAGAAAATGGCCCAGATCACCATGAAACAATTGCTTGAAGCCGGCGTGCACTTCGGTCATCAGACCAAGCGCTGGAACCCGAAGATGAAACCCTACATTTTCGGTGCCCGTAACGGAATCTACATCGTCGACCTGCAGAAAACCGTCCGTTACTTCAAAACCGCCTGCCAGTTTCTGCAGGAAACCGTCGCCAGCGGCGAAAAGGTTCTGTTCGTCGGTACCAAGAAGCAGGCCCAGGATGCTATTATGGAAGAGGCGTTGCGTGCCGAGCAGTATTACGTCAACAACCGTTGGCTTGGCGGCATGCTGACCAACTTTGCCACCATCAAGGCCAGCATCGATCGACTGAAAAAGATCGAAGCGATGGCGACCGACGGCACCCTGGAGCAGTACACCAAAAAGGAAGCCCTGCAGCTTGAGCGTGAGCGTGAAAAGCTGGAGAAGAACCTCGGCGGAATCAAGAACATGACCAAACTGCCGGGCGCGATTTTCGTCATCGATCCGAACAAGGAAGCGATCGCTGTCAAGGAAGCCAACAAGTTGGGGATTCCGGTGGTTGGCGTGGTTGACACCAACTGCGATCCGGAAAACATCGATTACATCATTCCCGGCAACGACGACGCGATTCGCGCTATCCGCCTGTTCGCTTCAAAGATGGCTGAAGCTTGCGTCGAAGGTGGTCAAAAGCGTAAAGAGCAGAAGCAGACTGAAGCCGAAGGCAAGGATGAGCCGGTGGCCGAGGCGGCAGCCGAGGAAGCACCGGCTGCCGTGGACACTCCGGCTGGCGAGGACACTCCGGCTGGCGAGGAAGCTACACCGGCCGCCGAATAAAATAAGGCGTCTGGTGAACTTGGAAAGAAAGGCCTGCGGCCGGGCTTCGGTCCGGCCGTCGCTTTAGGAACTGATCAAGCTTTCGGGTTTACACCCGTCACACAATCTATGGAGGAAAAATCGTGAGTATTACAGCTGCAATGGTCTCGGAACTGCGGAAGAAAACCGGTGCAGGCATGATGGACTGCAAAAAAGCTCTGACGGAAACCGGCGGCAACATGGACGAAGCGGTCGATTTCCTGCGCAAAAAAGGCCTGGCTGCTGCGGCCAAGAAGTCGGGCCGGGTTGCTGCGGAAGGGCTCATCACTGCTGGGTCCGCTGGCACCGTCGGGGCGCTGGTCGAGATCAACGCAGAGACCGATTTCGTTGCCAAGAATGAGGCGTTTCAGGCTTTTGCCACCGGCGTGCTGCAGGTTGTCCTGGATAATCAAGTGGCGGATGTCGAAGCACTCAAAGCGCTTCCTTATCCGGAAACCGGCCGCACCGTTGCCGAAGAGCTGACCCATCAGATCGCGACCATCGGCGAGAACATGGATCTCCGCCGTCTGCAGCGGATCGACGCCGGTCAGGGCGTTGTTGCGTCTTATATTCACGGCGCCGGCAAGATCGGTGTTCTGGTCGAGCTGCAGACCGCAGCGAGCGATGACAAGGTTGCCGAGCTCGGCAAGCAGCTCGCCATGCATGTGGCTGCCGCCGCCCCGGCTTACCTGCAGCGCGATGACGTCCCTTCTGCGGTGGTTGAAAAAGAGAAGGAAATCATGCGCGTCAAGGCGCTTGAGAGCGGCAAGCCGGAGAATATCGTCGAGAAGATCATAACCGGTCAGATCAACAAGTATTTCGGTGAAGTCTGCCTGATCGAACAGGCCTTCGTTGTCGACCCGGATCAGAAGGTCGGAAAAATTGTCGCTGCGCTGGCCAAGGAACTCGGCAGCGAAATCACCCTGAGCAGCTACGCCCGCTTCCAACTGGGTGAAGGGATTGAGAAGAAAGAGGACGATTTCGCAGCAGAAGTTGCTGCACTGAGCAAGTAACCCGCGAACCCTGCAGGAGCTGATGTGGCGACCAAGTATCAACGCATTCTACTGAAACTGAGCGGCGAAGCCCTGGCCGGTGAGCAGGGATACGGGATCGATCCCGAGGTGATCACCTCGATTGCCGGCGAAATCAAAGAGGTTGTGGATCTCGGGGTCCAGGTGGCCCTGGTCATCGGTGGCGGCAATATCTTCCGCGGACTGGCGGCATCCTCGAAAGGGATGGATCGCGCCAGCGCCGATTACATGGGAATGCTGGCGACGGTTATGAACAGTCTGGCCATGCAGGACGCCCTGGAAAAACAGGGCGTGGTCACCCGGGTACAGTCAGCCATCGAGATGCAGCAGGTCGCCGAACCCTATATCCGCCGCCGGGCCGTCCGGCATCTGGAGAAGGGGCGGGTGGTGATCTT
>CALZHR010000137.1 GCA_945787335.1 uncultured Desulfuromonadales bacterium | reverse complement strand
AGTTTCTACGGCCAGCCGACACGGGGGCTGCCGGTAATCGGGGTGACCGGAACCAACGGCAAGACCACCATCACCTACCTGCTCGAGGCGATCTTGCAGCAGGCCGGCTATGCCCCGGCGGTTTTCGGGACGGTTGAGTACCGTTACGGATCGCAGGTTCTGGAATCCTCGCACACGACCCCCGAATCGGTTGAGCTGATGAAGCTGATGGCCGATTTCAGGGGGCAAGGGGCCGATGCTTTTGTCCTGGAGGTCTCCTCGCATGCTCTCGAGCAGCACCGGGTTGACGGTGTTGAATTCGCTGTCGCGGTGTTTACCAACCTGACCCCGGAGCATCTTGATTACCACCAGAACCTCGACAATTACTTTGCCAGCAAGCGCCGGCTGTTCAGCGATCTGCTCGCGCAGGGCACCGCAGTGGTGAATAGTGATGACCCCTATGGCCGGCAACTGCTGGAGGAAAATCGCGACGGGGTCGATTTCGGGCTGGGGACATCGGCGCAGGTCCAGGCTGCGAAGGTCCGTTCCGGTCGCGATGGCATCCGCGGGGAGTTCAGGACCGCGGCAGGGAATGTGAAAATCGATAGCGCCTTGATCGGTGAATTCAACATAAGCAACCTGCTGGCGGCAGTCGCTGCCGCCCAGGCGGCCGGAATCTCCATCGCCGACATCGAAGCCGGGATTAAACATGCGCAGCAGGTTCCGGGGCGCTTGCAGCGGATCGAGAATTCACGCGATGTGCTGGCCCTGGTCGATTATGCACATACCGGAGACGCGCTGGAGCAGGTGCTTGTGACCCTGTCGAAGCTGGAGCATAACCGGCTGATTACCCTGGTCGGTTGCGGTGGTGATCGTGATCCGCGCAAGCGACCGGTGATGGCCGAGGCCGCGGTGCGCTACTCCGATCTGGCGATCTTTACCTCCGATAACCCGCGCACCGAAGATCCACTGCAGATCCTTGCCCAGATCCGTGAAGGCGCACTAGCCGCAGGGGCTGGAGAGTTCCTGCCGGAGAGCCTAACTGCGGAACAACGTGGCTTCGTCGTAATCCCTGATCGGCGTCGGGCGATCGAATTCGCCTGCCGGCAGGCGGCTAGCGGGGATTTGCTGCTGGTCGCCGGGAAAGGGCACGAAGATTACCAGATCCTTGGAACGACCAAAATCCATTTTGATGACCGTGAAGAATTGTCTCAGGCACTAAAGCGAAAGACTGGCGCCACAGCAGCGGGAGAAGATGCCGATGTTTGATCTGGAGCGGGTCGCACGGATAACCGCCGGGGTGTACTGCGGGAAAAAGAGCAATT
>CALZHR010000136.1 GCA_945787335.1 uncultured Desulfuromonadales bacterium | reverse complement strand
TTCACTTTTTTCCTGCGCTCCTGCGTGCACCATCCGGTTTGAACTCCTCGCCGGTAATAATATCCAGGTCATCGGTGACCCGGCTGAGCTCTTCGAGCTGATGTCGCCCTTTTCTGATGGCGAATTTTGCCAGGTGCAGTTCCATTTTGACCTCTTCCAACTCGACGGCATTGAAGGAGTCGATAATCTCGGTGATGCTGTCTTGCAGCTCTTTTATCTCTTTCGAATGGCTGGCGAGAAGGTTTTCATTGCCGGAGCCGGACTTTTCACGTTCTGTGAGTGCGGCCCCAAGTTTCTGCTGGTGAGAGCTGATGTGGCCGAGTTCTTCTTTGATTATTTTCAGCTTTTTGGCGAGCTCGGAATCTGTATGTCGCCTTTCTGTCATCTGCTCATCCAGCTCTTCCAGCTTCCGGGTCAATAAATCGATGTAGTTGTCGCGCCTTCCATCCAGACGTTTCGCGATGACGGCGGCCAGCACCAGGGTTAATACATAGATGGTCGCCAGCAGAGCGATAAATTCAAAAGACCAGTCAAGTTGGATCATCTGCGGCTCGCTTCCGAATCGGGCAATGTGTCTATGGTTGTCAATAAAAGATTATCGGGCTGGGCGGCAACTGCAAATGATTTGACCATTTTTCTCCGGGTATTGAGCCGGTGGGGAAATATTCTGGCCTGGTGGTGATGATTTTTCCGGCTGGAGAATACCATGAATTGACCTGGGTCATGGATCGAGCGACCCGCTGCCCTGTATCTTCAGGCAAAAAATATCACCAGCAGACAGGAGCGAACAGATGGGAAACTGTGGAAGTTGCGGCAGCGGCGCCGGCCCTTATGCCGAAGGGCGCGAACTGGTTGAATTCGTTTATAACGCCCACGACGGGGCGCTGCGCATGCGGCCGCTCCCGAACGGCGGCTTGACGACCAGCTGTCAGGGCTGCGGAGGGGCTTTTGTGCTGACCACCTTTGTCGGCCTGTGCCCGCATTGCGACGGGGTGCACGCGGTGTCGCCGCCGCGCAGCGACGATCCGGCGAATATCCAGTTTGCCGGGGTCGGCTTCCGCTTGCCCTGATTCCCGCACCGACAAAGATAAACGGGACCGGCTGAATCGAGCCCGGTCCCGTTACTTTTTCTCTGTACTCCGTGTGGCTAAAGCTCTTTCGGCTGGCAGACGTTGGCCGCATCGTGCACCTTGGCGCCGCAGTTGGTGCAGGCGTAACGCGGGTTTTCAAACATCTTCTCCAGTTCCGGGTTGCGCTCTTTCCCCTGCAGCTGGCAGACGTGCAGGTCGCAGTGTTCTTCCGGGTTGTCACAGCTGAATTCGGTCATACGTATCGCTCCTTTTTAGCAATGTCGAATTATCTTCAGATTTACAAGTGATTCTGGGTAAGTATAGCGGGGAAATCGATTTCGCAAAGTCGATTTTTCGCTTTTCAGCTGCTGCTGATAACGTCATCAGTCCCCGGCAGTCCTTGCAGAAGGATCAGTTCAAAGCCTTTATAATGAGATTTTATTGCACGGTTTTAAAGGTGACGGTATAAACTATACTTATCTTCTGTGATGCCATTTTTCAGATTGTCCAGCCACCGAATCAGTATTCTTCATTTATCAGGAATGTCAGCAATGGGAAAAACCGCCAAATCCACCCGCAAGCAGGCTGATAACAAAAAAACAGTAACAAAATCCGCTGCCCCGGCGAAGGGCAGGGCGGGGGCGACTTTTCCCGTTGTCGGCATCGGCGCCTCGGCCGGGGGGTTGGAGGCGCTGGAACGGTTTCTCGCCAAGGTGCCGCAGGACAGCGGCATGGCCTTTGTCATCGTTCAGCACCTGGACCCGACTCATAGGGATATCATGGTCGAACTGCTGCAGCGCGCCACCGCTTTGCCGGTGGTGCAGATCACCGACCGGATGAAGGTTGTGCCGAACCGGGTCTACGTGATCCCGCCCAACCGGGATCTGTCGCTGCTGCATGGCGTGCTGCACCTGCTTGAACCTGCTGCGCCGCGCGGCCTGCGCCATCCGATCGATTTCTTTTTCCGCTCGCTGGCGGAAGATCGGCAGCAACACGGCATCGCGGTGATTCTCTCCGGCATGGGCTCGGATGGCGCGCTGGCGCTACGCGCGATCAAAGAGCAGACCGGCGCGGTGTTCGTGCAGGAGCCCGCTTCAGCGCAATTCGACGGCATGCCGCGCAGCGCGATCGATTCCGGGCTGGTCGACGTGGTCGCCCCGGTCGAAGAGCTTCCGGAGAAGATTCTCCGCTATTTTGAGCATATCCCGCGGTTGGCCGTCGGCGCCGTAGCGGACCCTGAAAACGCGAATAAAAGCGGCCTGGAGAAGGTCGTCCTGCTGCTGCGAACCCACACCGGACACGATTTTTCCCACTACAAGAAGAGCACCATGTACCGCCGCATCGAGCGGCGGATGGGTCTCCACCAGCTGGACAGGATCGCCGATTACGTCCGTTACCTGCGCGAGAACCCCCAGGAGGCGACCCTGCTCTTCAAGGAGCTGCTGATCGGCGTCACGAACTTCTTCCGCGACCCGGCGGTCTGGGAGCAGCTGAAGAGCGAAGCGCTCCCTGAGCTGCTGGCCAGCCGGCCGGGCGGCGGCGTGCTGCGGGCCTGGATTGCCGGCTGCTCGACGGGGGAAGAGGCCTATTCGCTGGCGATCATTTTTCGTGAAACCCTGGAGGCGTTGAAACCCTCCGGCCAGTATTCCCTGCAGGTCTTTGCCACCGACCTGGACAAGGAGGCGATCGACACCGCCCGCACCGGCGTCTATCCGGCCAATATCGCCGCAGATGTCTCGGCCGAGCGGCTGCGCCGGTTCTTTGTCCAGGAGGAGCGCGGCTACCGGGCCAAGCAGGAGATCCGCGAGACGGTGATTTTTGCGCCGCAGAACCTGGTGATGGACCCGCCCTTCACCAAGCTCGACCTGCTGTGCTGCCGGAACCTGCTGATCTACCTTGAGCCGGCGCTGCAGAAGAAGCTCTTGGGTCTGTTTCACTACAGCCTCAATCCGGACGGGGTCCTGGTTCTGGGGAGCGCCGAAACCACCGGCCAGAAGAGCACTCTGTTTACGACCCTGCCCGGCAAGACCCGGCTCTACCGGCGCCAGAACACGCCCCAGCATGTCGAACTGGTCGGCTTCCCCGCGGCCTTTGCCAACAACCGGATTGACCTGCCCGCAGCGTCCCCGCAACCACTCCCCGAAGCGCTTCCGGCTCCGAACCTGCAGTCGCTGACCGATTCCCTGTTGCTGCGCCACTACACACCGGCCGCCGTCCTGACCACCGCCAACGGGGATATCCTCTACATCACCGGCAAGACCGGCAAATATCTCGAGCCGGCGGTCGGCAAGGCCAACCTGAACCTGTTCGCCATGGCCCGCGAGGGTTTGGGCGGGGTGTTGTTCGAAACCTTCAACCGGGCTCTGCGGGAGAACACCACTCTGAAAGTACCGGGGATCAAGGTCGGCACCAACGGCGGAACCCAGGTCGTTGATGTCAGCGTGCAGTCCCTGACTGAGCCGGAAGCATTGCGGGGGACGCTACTGGTTGTTTTCCGCGATCAGCCCGGCGCGCCAGCCAGGAGAGGGGCCCAAAAGGGTTCACAGGGGTCTGCAGAGGCCAGCCAGCTGGCCGATCTGAACCAGCAGCTGCAGCGCTCCCGCGAGGAGCTGCAGACGACCCGGGAAGAGATGCAGTCATCGCAGGAAGAGTTGAAGTCGGCCAACGAGGAACTCCAGTCGACCAACGAAGAGCTGCAGAGCACCAACGAGGAATTGACCACCTCCAAGGAAGAGATGCAGTCGATGAACGAGGAGCTGCAGACCGTCAATCACGAACTGCAGGCCAAGGTGAGCGAGCTGTCGCTGGTCGGCGACGACATGAAAAACCTGCTCAACAGCATCGACATCGCCACCCTGTTCCTGGATGCCGAGCTCAGAGTGCGCCGCTTCACGCCGCTGATCACGGGCATTATCAAGCTGATCCCCGGCGATATCGGCCGGCCGATCACCGATATTGTCAGCGAACTGGAGTATCCCGAACTGAGCGAGGACGCCCGGGAGGTGTTGCACTCGCTGGTTGCCCACGAGGCTCAGGTTCTCAGCCGTGACGGGCGCTGGTTCAACGTGCGTATCCTGCCCTACCGGACCCAGGACAACCGGATCGACGGCGTGGTCTTTACCTTTGTCGACATCAGCCACAGCAAGGCGCAGGAGCGGGCTTTAGAAGAAGCGCTGGAGGCGCTGAAGAGCCGTGTTGCGGTGCAGAGCGCCGAACTGGATAAGGCGCAGCGGCTTGAGGAGGCCTCGCAGAAAGCGCAAGCCGTGCTGGAGCGGCTGTTGAAAAATCAGGGCGCAGAGCTGGACAAGGCCCGGGGGAGGCTGCAGAATGAATGAAGGGGAAAACGATGACTGCCGACCGATCGAAAGAAGCCGATGACCTGCGTCGTCGCGCTGAAGAGCGCCTGAAAAGCCAGGCGTCATCGGCCCACGCGCGCACGGCGGACGAGACGCAGCGCCTGATCCATGAACTGCAGGTCCACCAGATCGAGCTGGAGATGCAGAACGAGGAGCTGCGCCAGTCACGGGCCGAGGTCGAAGTGGAGCGGGAGCGCTATGCCGATC
>CALZHR010000135.1 GCA_945787335.1 uncultured Desulfuromonadales bacterium | reverse complement strand
CGGATCACCGCCTGCGGCACTGTGTATTCCATGAACGGATCACCGCCGCGCATCTCGATCGCCTGGGCCCGCGCCTCCAGCACCGGTTCGGTCGGCACCTTGAACGGCAAGCGGGCGATAATCACCTGCTCCAACGAGCGGCCCGGCACATCGACCCCTTCCCAGAAAGAATCGGTGCCGAACAGAATACTCGATTCATCCTCGGCAAAGCGCTTCAGTAAGCGATGCCGGTTCTCCGCGCCCTGGCGCAAACAACGCAGCCGCTGCGCTTCGAGCACCGGGGATAATTCCTCGTGCACCTGGCGCAGCAACGCGTAAGAGGTGAAGAGCACGAAACTGCGGCCACCACTGGCAAGGACCGCTTTTTCCACCGCATCCCGCACCGCCTCGGCAAAGCCGGGCCTGCCCGGTTCCGGCAGATCGCTCGGCACCGCAACCAGTGCCTGCTGCTGATAATCGAAGGGGGATTCGAGGCTCAGCTCGATCAGCCGCCCCGGCTCGACCCGGTCCAGTCCGACCCGCGAGTGATAGTAACCGAAGGCACCGGCCACGGTCAAAGTGGCACTGGTCATCACCAGGGTGCGAAAACGTTCGTAGAGCGCCTGGTTGAGGCTCTCGGCCACTTCCAGAGGGGCCTGACAGAGACTGGTGATCAGCCCTTTGCCCCGGCCGATGCGGCCTTCGCGGATTTCAAGCCAGACACAGGAGTTCTCCGCCGCCGCCTGAAAAGAGGCCAGGTCGACGGCGATCCCTTCCAGCCGCCCGGCAATGCCGCGCAGATCGACCAGTGATGAATTAAGCTTGTCAGCCACCTCTTCCGGCAAGGTATCGGCCGCCTTAATCAGGCCGAGTAGCGCTGCGGCCAGATCGTGACTGCCGGTGCGCAGCCTTTCGACGCGCTGATAGATCTGCTGCCAGGTCGCTGTCTGCAGAAAATCGGGCAACACCCGGTGTTTTAATTCAAACTTGCTGGAGACCGGTTTTCCGAGCGCAGCCGGCAAGTCCTCGCCGATCCCCTGCAGCTCTTCCAGCGCCTGCTCCAGCAACTGCTGCCGTTGG
>CALZHR010000134.1 GCA_945787335.1 uncultured Desulfuromonadales bacterium | reverse complement strand
TGCTGATGCTGCTGCCATCAACAAAAGCATCGTCACTCGGCGCATCGATGGTCACACTGCCTGTATTGCTGCCGGCGGCGATGTTAATGACTTCACCGTTGTTCAGGGTGACCGTCATTGCGGTATCGGTGTTGTTGGTCAAATTAGCTGTGTAGGTGATCGAGCCGAGGGTGCCTTCGGCGGCGCTGGCGGTGGCGGTCAGGCTGACGGTGGTGTCATCGATGGTATCCGCCACCGCGGTATCGGCCGCGGCCGGATTGATCGCCAAACTCTCGAAGTTCCCGCCAGAGGTCGAACTGATGGTCACACTCTCGCTACTCGGATCGACATAGACATCGTCGCTCTGGGCGCTAACATCGACGATGCCGGATAGAGTGCCGGCAGTGATGGTGATTGACGCACCGTTACTTAAATTCACCACCAGGTCGGTATCGGAGGTGTTATCAACCGATGCCGTGTAGGTGATTATCCCGCCTTCGATCTCGTTCGCCTCGGCCGTCAGAGTTACCGTAGAGACGTCGCCTGGAACTTCGTCTGTGATGGTGCCAACCCCTGTGTCGTCGGCAATCAACGCGCCGCCGGTCGGATTGGACAAAATGACGTTGAACGATTCGGCACCTTCCAGGTAGACATCATCACTGATTGGTACGCTGATCGATTGGGTTGATTCCCCCGGGTTAAACGTCAGTGTTCCATTAGTTCCGGCATAATCGGAGCCAGTCGCCGCAGTCCCATCATTTGTCGTGAAATCGACTGTGACTATCCCGGCCGACGTCGGACTGAGGGTTACGGTAAAGGTTGCGCTGCCCGCCGCCTCATCGATGCTGACATCATCGATGTAAAGGCTTGGAACGCCATCGTTATCGATGATGGTCGTGGTGACGCTGCCGGTGCCGATCTGCAGGTTCTCGTAACCACCGCCGGTTATTCCGGTGATACTGGCGGTGAACTGCTCGGGTACTTCTGCGCTGGAATCATCATTGGTCGCAACGTCAAAGGTAGTGCTGGTGGTGCCGGCCAGGATGGTCACGGTAGAAGTCACCGGAACCAGGTCACCGCCGTCGGTGGAGATGTGGCCGGTCACCACGTCGATATCCAGATCGGTCGCCGGGGCACTGGAAACCGTCAGGGTGTAGGTTGCCACGCCACCTTCAGTGACATTGGCTGGTCCACTGAGGTCTAAAGTGGTGAGATCCAGATCGTCGACGATGTTGGTGATGACCGACCCGACGGTGGTGGTGTCAACCGCTTCGAAGCTGCCTCCCGAGGTGCCGACAATTGTGGCCGTAACCGTTTCACCAACCTCGGCAAACAGATCGTCGGATACGCCGAGGGTGGCACTGCCGCTACTGGCACCATCAATCACAGAAATCACCAGGCCATTGTCCAGCGTGACGTCGAAGTCGCCCTGGGTCGGATGGGTTAGAGAAACTGTGTAGGTAATCGTGCCCCCTTCGATCACCGACGCATCGGCACTGAGCGTGACCAGGGTGCTGTCCGGCGTATCGCTAATGGCGGTCGAAACGGTATCCGTCGTATCCAGCGCTTCGTAGTTCCCACCGGTGGTCGAAGTGATGCCGACCGAGATGGTGCCGGCGTCGAGGTAGACATCGTCGCTTGGCGCTGCAACGGTCACGTTAGCGGTCGTATCGCCGGCCAGGATTGTTATTTGGGCCCCATTATCCAGGTCGATGACAAGATCACTGCCCTGTGGAGCGTTATCCACGCTTGCTGTGTAGGTGATGCTGCCACCTTCGTCGACTGTCGCATCAGCGGTTAACTTGATGGTCGATACTTCACTCACAGGTGGGGAAATTATAACCGGCGTGGATTCTACTTCAGGAGCAGGTGCTTCGACGGGACCAGCAGCAACATCGTCGGAAAACGCGTCAAAGACCGGCTCAGGTGCTGCTTCCAGCGCTCCAAAATCTATATTGGGAGGATCGATCGGTTCGATGATGCGGAGCAGGCGGACGAAACTGTTGCCATCGTTATTCCCGCCCCCGCCGGCCGCAGGAGATTCGAGATCGAGATCAATGTCACGCCCCTCGGAGAGTGCCTGGACGATCTTTTCGATCGTCTCGGTGGCGACCGCCGCATCCTCCTGCTCTGGCTGAAACAGGTTCGACAGTTCTGCCGTAACCTTAAGCGACTGCTCAGGCGTCACCGCCAGGAAAGACCCTTCGCCGGTATCGAGTTCGACGCGCCCGTCGGGCGAGGTCTGCACCACATCCCCTTCGTACAGGAGATCCCCTGGCGTGAGCTCCCTGAGCTCTCCATCGGAAGTGCGAACATAAGCTTTACCAATAACCGCGGCAACAGATGCAATGGGACGAGCTGTCGACATAAGTTTCTTCCTTTGCTATGAATCCGGATCGGAATAAATATTTAGAGCCTTCTAAGATTAGCAAAAATTCATCAACAATAAAATTGGACTTAGGTCCAATTAACATTTTTTTTAGTTTTTTTTAACGCTAGTGAGGAAAAGATGCCGGATGGCAGAGAAGTTAAGATGGTTCCTGCGAAATCAGCAGGCTCAACTGGAGACGATTTCGGATGTCGAGTTTCTGAAAAATAGAACCGAGGTGGGCCTTGACGGTGCGTTCGGTGATATCGAGTGCGCTCGCGATCTCTTTGTTGGAAGCGCCCATCTGCACCTGGAGCGCCACCTCACGCTCCCGCTTGGAGAGACTTTCCAGGACAGTGGGTTCTGGTTGCATCTCGGCGGGGGGAAGAGCTTGCGAGATGTTTCCGGCGAGCTGGCTGAGAAATTCCTCACCGACCCAGAAACCTCCGTTAGATACGACCATGGCAATTTTGCTGAACAGCTCCGGGGTTGCCAGGGCGTGACAATACCCGGTGGCACCGGCAGCTAAGGCGGCGGCCGTTTCCTGAACCGTCGGCACAGAAGAAATTACCACCACGCGATGGACATCCTGCCTGGCGGCAAGTCGCCCGATGGTCTCTGGGAGCGTCCCCGGAGAAAGGCTATCGGCATGCACCCAAACGACAATTTTCCCCTGGCCGCTGCTTTGCAGCAGTTCGAGGCTCGAACGGATCTTCCCATCCGGAAAAGCCTGCTGCCAACGCAACAGCTGGTTGGCACGCGAAGATATGCAGACATGGATCAGGGTCATCGCTCCCTCAAGGCATTCGCCTGGGCTTTGAGGATCGGTTTCAACAGATAGGCCAGCAGGGTCTTGTCTCCGGTAATGATGTCGACCTGGGCCATCATGCCGGGAATGATCGGCAGGTTCTCGCCCAGATCCGGAGCGAGAGTCCGGACGCGGACCAGATAGTAGGCGTTGCCGCGCTCATCGATGATGGTGTCCGCGCCGATCCGCTCGACCCGCGCTTCGAGGCTGCCGTAAATCGAATAGTCATAGGCGGAGAACCGCACCTGTGCTTTCTGATCGGGGCGTAAAAAAGCAATATCTTTGGGGTTGACCCGAACCTCCAGAACCAGCGTATCATCCAGCGGGACGATTTCCGCGACATCCTTGCCCGGCTGGACCACCCCACCGACGGTGTTCACCAGCAGGCGCTTGACCGTACCACGCACCGGGGATCTGACCTCGGCGTGTTTCACCCGGTCAGCGAGGGCAAGCTTCTCCTCCGAAAGCCCGCTTAAGGTTGCCAGAGTTTCCGAGAGGTCCCGGCGAATTCGGTTGTTGAAGGTGAGTTCGACCTCCTGGATTTTTCGCTGAGCTTCTGCGATAGAGGACTTGACCCGTTCAACCTGGGACAGAACCTGGTCACGTTCTCCCCGGGTGGTGACGACGTCCCGCTCCAGGCGCAGCAATTCGACTTCGGAGACTGCGCCGGAACGAACCAACGGCCTGGTGACATCGAGTTCCTTCTGGGCAAGTTCGAGACGTCGTTCCAGCTGTGCCAGATTGGCGCGCGCTTCTCGGAGTTCCTCGGTGCGCTGCTGCCGCTGTTGCCGGGCGATCCCCACAGAGGCTTTCAGTTCATCCTGACTCGACCGGTAGAGGGTCTGTTCCCGCGCGAGAATCTCGGGGGCGTCATCCGCCAGTTCCTGCGGTGGCTCGAAAGGGCGCCCCTCGGAGAGGGCCTTGAGCCGCTCAGCCTTGGCGAGCAGGGCCAGATAGTGCGACCGGTTCTCACGCAAGGAAGAGACAAAGCGGGTCGGGTCGATGCGCACCAGAAGTTCTCCGGCTGCGACCGTTTGACCTTCTCGCACCAGAAGTTCGGAGACCACGCCACCGTCAAAGGCCTGAACAATCTGCACCTGGCGGGATGGGATCACCCGCCCTTCACCACGCGTGACCTCCTCCAGCTCGGCATAAGCGGACCAGATCAAAACCACCACCAGGATTGCGGCGCCGACATAAAGCAGGGTTCTGGCCCGCAGCGGTTCCTGATCGTGGCGCACCCAGTCGGCATCCAGTGACCAGTTTTCCGGATGGCGGACTTCCGCGGGGATCAGCCGTCCAAGCAGCTTATCGAGCAGGGTGCGCATCACGCCGCCCCCCCGATCCGTCCCTGGCGCAGGGCCTCGACCACCTGCTGCTTGGGCCCGTCAGCGACCACCTTGCCGGCATCCATGACGATGATCCGATCAACCAGATTGAGCAGCGAGGTCCGGTGGGTGACCAGAATCATGGTTTTGTCCCGGCCGAGGGTTTCCAGCTCCTTTTTGACCATCTCCTCGCTGGTATGGTCCATGGCGCCGGTCGGTTCGTCGAGCAGCAGCACGGAAGGATTCTTGATCGCCGCCCGGGCGATGGCCACCCCCTGACGCTGACCGCCGGAAAGCGATTCCCCGCGCTCACCGATCAGCATATCGAAACCCTGCGGATGGGCATTGGCAAATTCAAGCAGAGCCCCGGCTTTGGCGGCGGCGAGCAGCTGCTGGTCGTCGGCATGGGGCGAACCGAGCACCAGGTTTTCCCGCAGGGTCCCGAAGAACAGGGTGATGTCCTGCGAAACATACCCGACACTGCGCCGCACCTCGGCCGGGTCGAGCTGGCGCTGATCGATCCCGTCCAGATAGATCCCGCCCCCGGTCGGCTGGTAAAGACCCAGCATTAGTTTGAGCAGAGTTGATTTGCCGGAGCCGACCCGGCCCAGGATGGCGACATGCTCGCCCGGATTGATCCGGAAGGAGATCCCGCGCAAGGCCTCGATCTCCTGCTCCGGATAATGAAAAGCAACCTCCTTGAATTCGATCGCCCCGTCGAAACTCTGGCGGGTGACAAAATTCGCGGCATCCGGACGTTCCACCGGGTTGGCGAGTATCTCGTTGAGTGACTTGAAGGCGGTGGTCGCATGGTGATACTGGGTCAGCAGACCGGCCACCTGGCTGATCGGCGCCATCGCCCGCGAGGAGAGCATCGAGCAGGCGATCAGGCCGCCCATGGTCAGCTGATGTTCGGCAATCAGGTAAACGCCGATAACGATGATCGCGATATTCACGCTCTGGGTGGCCCAGAGGGCCAGATTGAGTGTCGCGGCCGAGAGCAGCCGCAGGCGGTTTGAAATCTGCGCCAGGAAGGCGACGCTCGACTCCCACTTGCTCTGCATCCCGCCTTCGTTGCCCAGCGCCTTAATCGTCTCCAGACCGACCAGACTCTCGATCAGGGTGGCATTGCGCTGCGCCGAAGCCCGATAGGTCATCTCTGCTAGCTCGTGCATCTTGGTCTGCATCAGCAACGAGCCGACCACCACCAAAAACATGCCGAGAACAATCGGCAGGGTCAGCTGCCAGCCGATCAGCCCGATCACGATCAGAAAGAGCAGCGAGAATGGCAGATCGATAAAGGCCGTGACGGTCGCCGAGGTGATAAAATCGCGCACAGTTTCAAAAGAGCGCAGATTCGAAGCAAAGGATCCTGCGGAGAGGGGACGATGTTCCATACGGGTGCCGAGGACCCGCTCCATGATGTAGGCCGACAGTTTGACATCAATCCGCTTGCTGGCCAGATCGAGAAAATAACTGCGCATGGTCCGCAGCAGCACGTCGCCGAACAGGATGATCATCACCCCCGAGGCAAGCACCCAGAGGGTATCGAGGGCCTGGTTCGGCACCACCCGGTCATAGACATTGCGGGTAAAGAGGGGAAGCGCCAGGGCGAACAGGCTGATCAAAAACGCCGCGAACAGCACGTCTCGGTAGAGTGGCAGGTTCTCGCCGAGGACGCTCCAGAACCAGTGCCGGCGCTTGACCTTACCGACCTCAGGAGTGCGGGCGTCGAAACGAAATTTCGGCTGCAGGTAGATGGCATTGCCGGTGTAATCAGCGGAGAGTTCCGCCAGCGGCAGTTCGCAGCAGGATTCAGAAAGCTCGGAGTAGATGACGCGGGCGAGGCTCTTCCCCTCATCAAGTCCGGTCAGCAGACAGGTCTGATGATTTTTCAGCAGCAGGATAACCGGAAAGAGTTTTGGGTTGAGCTTATCAAGTGGCTTACGCACAAAGCGGCAGGCGAGGTTACCCCGTTGGGCTGCGCGGGAAAACAGCGCCGGAGAGAGGCGGCCGCCTTCGAGCGGCAGCCCGGCCAGAGCCGCTTCGCGTGTCAGGGTCCCGCCATGGGTACGCACCACGACCAGCAAGGCTTCAAGCAATGAATCGTAATGATCCTGGCCTATAGGTCGTTTTATATCGGCGGAATCCGGCGCAGCGAACAATTCCCGGGCTGGTTCCATGAGCAGAGTTCTCCATCCGACAAAAGCCCGACCACGCGATACAGAATGATGGGAATTTTGTCCAGCAGTTCTTACAATCAGTTAACCATGACATATTAAAATATTTTCAGAAATAGTCAAGTCTTTACCGAGCGGTCGCTGCTGAAATCCTTTGGTTGTCCTAAGTGCCGTAAATCAGTGGAATTTAAATCTCACATTGATTGAGAGTGCCAAGGCAATTGCTTGTTGCCGTCCGGATCAAGACAAAAAAAAGACCTCCCAGCTGCCGGGAGGTCTGTAAATGAGCCTAAGTTACAAAGTTCAGAATTCCGCATCAAGCGCGGCGAACAGCTCGGCCTCTGTCAATCGCTCGGCAATCCGCTCGCCCAGACCTTCTCCGCGACGGTGGTAGAGATCGTAGCGAGGGGTGCGTTCACCACCCTCCTCTTTGACACTCTTACTGGCAATGATGCCAAGTTCAGCCAGCTGCGGCTGAGCGCAAGAGTTAGGGCAGCCGGAAATTGCCAGTTCGCGGCCGCCGAGCTCATCTCCAAACCGATCGCGCAGTAAAGTGGCCAGATCGCGGGTCGCGGTCAGCCCCATGCTGCATTCGTGATTTCCGGGGCAGACCCGCAGCACCGCGAGAGGGTCATCGAGATCGGCGAAGTCGACCTGCTGCAGCGCCTCCAGCAATTTCTGGCGTTGTGACTGATCGACCGGCAGCAGGGCCAGATCCTGATCGGCGGTGACCTGCAGATAGCTGACTCCGGCTGAATCGGCCGCCGCAGCCAAGGCTGCAAGCCTTTCTGCCGGCAACTCTCCTGCGAAGACCGGCAGGGTCAGCTTCAAGCTGACCGCCTCACCACTGAGTGGAATCAATGCCTTGTCGTAGGCGTCGCTGAAATGCACAGCGGGAGAACGTTCCAGCTCTGCATCGACCAGCTGACGAAACTCCGCTTCGCCGCGCTCACCGACCAGCGTCTTCAGCCGCCTGGGCGGTTTGACGTTGGCGGCATAGACGCGGATGATCGCTTCGGCCAGCTGCAGCAGATCACTTTCCGGCACCCGCTGCCGATAGAGGACTGCCGCTTGTGGCGCGCGGCCCAGACCGCCGGCGGTCCAGACGTCGTAAAGCACTTGGCCGCCCTGCTGAGCGACATAGACGAAGGCGAGATCCTGAATCAGGTGGCGGCTGCCAGCGTAGCCGGCCTCGACGGCAATTTTAAACTTCTTCGGCAGCCCTTCGAAGTGCGGGTTGCCGCTGAAATAGAGCAATAACCGCCGCGCCAGCTGCTGGGTATGGGCAAAGCCTTTGCCGAAACCGGTGCTGCAGGAGATGCCCCGCACCGCCCCGCCGCAGGCCCCACGCGAAAACAGGCCGACCGCTGTCATGCCGCGCTGCACAATCGGAATTTCCTCAAGCCGCAAGTCGTGGAATTCGATACTCCCGCGGGTGGTCAGGTGCAGGGTGCCGCTGCCGTATTGACGGGCAAGCTTTGCCAGCACTGTCGCCTGGGCAACCGAGAGCAGGCCGCTGGACAGCTTGACCCGCATCATCAGATCCCCTTCAGCGTTCTGGTTGTAGATCCCCTCGATCCGTAACATTTTGTAATCAATTGTCATACTCGTATCACTCCGCGTGTTTTCAAAAATTCATGGCACACAAAATATCCTTACACACCATAGAAGTCAACTTTAAGTTTATTTTTTTCTTGACTACTCCAATCAACAAATATAAATTCTCGACAATCATTTTCCACAGCAACACACTGAAAATAACTCCGGGCAAGAGACATATGGACTCAAATCGACGCAGCCTGGCCAAGGCCCTCTCCTGGCGCTTTCTGGCCACCCTGATCACCACGGGTATCGTCTTTGCCATGACCGGCAAGGGGGAATTCGCCGCGACCATCGGTCTGGCCGACACGATTTTCAAGTTTTTCATCTATTTCGGCCACGAGCGGCTCTGGAACCGGATCCCCTACGGCCGCAAGAAGACCGAACCGGAATATTATATCTAGGAGAAGCGCGATGCCCCTGGCCTTTGCTGACAAATCCTTATTGGCGGAGAAACTCCATCTCGATGGCGCCACCGAACCGCTCGAAATTCTGCGCAAGGGATTGGCCCTGATCGACGGACCGGTCGCCCTGGCCAGCTCCTTCAGCATGGAGGATATCGTTATCATCGACCTGCTGCAGAGCATCGACCGGCCGGTGCGCATCTTTGCCATCGACACCGGCCGCCTCAACGAAGAGACCCTGGAGATCGCCGAGACCATCCGCCTGCGTTACGGCATCGAGATCGACTGGTACTTCCCCGACCGTGAGGCAGTGGAAAAACTGGAGCGGAAGAAGGGATTGTTCTCCTTCCGCGAATCGCTGGAGAACCGCCATGAATGCTGCCATATCCGCAAGGTCGAGCCACTGCAGCGCGCCCTGAAGGGATTGTCGGGCTGGATCACCGGCCAGCGCCGCGAGCAGGCCGCAACCCGCGGTGAGCTGCCGCCGATCGAAGCTGATCAGGTGAACGGCGACATCCTCAAGCTGAACCCGCTGGCCTTCTGGAGCGAACAGCAGGTGAAGGACTACATCAAAGAACAGCGCCTGCCGATCAACCGCCTGCACCACATGGGCTACCCCTCGATCGGCTGCGCCCCCTGCACCCGCGCCGTGCAACCGGGGGAGGATCCCCGCGCCGGGCGCTGGTGGTGGGAATCGCCGGAGCATAAAGAGTGTGGGTTACACAAACGTTAGAGAAATAACCTAGGGGCGTCCCGATGCGACACCCGCAATTCACATCGAACAAGATCCGGGCGTGCCACCGGCACGCCCCTACGGAATAGCAATCAAAAAGGACACATGTTATGAGCACGCAATTGACCCATCTGCTGCAACTGGAGGCGGAGAGCATCCACATCATCCGGGAAGTGGTCGCCGAGTTCGAAAACCCGGTGATGCTCTATTCGATCGGCAAGGATTCGGCGGTGATGCTGCACCTGGCGCGCAAGGCCTTCTACCCGGCCAAGCCCCCCTTCCCCTTGTTGCACGTCGACACCACCTGGAAGTTTCGCGAGATGATCGAATTCCGCGACCGGATGGCGAAGGAGTGCGGCTTCGACCTGCTGGTGCATGTCAACGAGGAGGGCGTCAAACAAAAGATCGGCCCCTTCAGCCACGGCAGCGCGCTGCACACCGACGTGATGAAGACCGAAGCGCTCAAGCAGGCGCTGGATAAATATAAATTTGACGCAGCCTTCGGCGGCGCCCGCCGCGACGAGGAGAAATCGCGCGCCAAAGAACGGATTTTCTCTTTCCGCAGCTCCAGCCACCGCTGGGATCCGAAGAGTCAGCGCCCGGAGCTGTGGAACATCTACAACGCCCGGGTCCGCCAGGGAGAGAGCATTCGCGCCTTCCCGCTGTCGAACTGGACCGAGCTGGATATCTGGCAGTACATCTATCTCGAAGAGATCCCGATCGTGCCGCTCTACTATTCCAAGGTGCGGCCGGTGGTCGAGCGGGACGGCATGCTGATCATGGTTGATGACGAGCGACTGGAGCTGCAACTCGGCGAGAAGGTCGAACACAAGTCGGTGCGCTTTCGCACCCTCGGCTGCTACCCGCTGACCGGTGCGGTCGAATCGACCGCCAGCACGCTACCGGAGATCATCCAGGAGATGCTGCTGACCCGCACCAGCGAGCGCCAGGGGCGGCTGATCGATCACGACTCAAGCGGGTCGATGGAGAAGAAGAAACAGGAGGGCTATTTCTGATGGCACACCAATCCGACTTGATTGCAGAAGATATCCACGCCTACCTGAAACAGCAGGAGGAGAAGTCGCTGCTGCGCTTTATCACCTGCGGCAGCGTCGACGACGGCAAGAGCACCCTGATCGGCCGGCTGCTGTGGGATTCGAAGATGATCTTCGAGGACCAGCTGGCAGCGCTCGAGGCGGACAGCAAGCGGGTCGGCACCCAAGGGGAGAAGATCGACTACGCCCTGCTGCTCGACGGCCTGCAGGCGGAGCGGGAGCAGGGGATCACCATCGACGTTGCCTACCGCTTCTTCTCAACCGACAAGCGCAAGTTCATCGTCGCCGACACCCCCGGCCACGAGCAGTACACCCGCAACATGGTGACCGGCGCCTCGACCGCCCAGGTGGCGGTGATCCTGATCGACGCCCGCAAGGGGGTGCTCACCCAGACCCGCCGCCACAGCTACATCTGCTCGCTGGTCGGCATCCGCCACATCGTGCTGGCGATCAACAAGATGGACCTGGTCGATTACTGCGAGAAGTGTTACTCGGCCATCCTCAAAGAATATGAAACCTTCGCCGCCGGGCTCGGTTTCGAGTCGATCACCGCGATCCCCATCTCCGCCCTTGAAGGGGACAACATCCTGCAGCCAAGCTTAAACACCGACTGGTACCAGGGTCCGCCGCTGATGCACTACCTCGAATCGGTCGAAATTGCCGATGACGCGGCCGCCCAATCATTCCGGATGCGCGTGCAGTGGGTCAACCGCCCGAACCTCGATTTCCGTGGCTTCTGCGGCACCATCGCTTCGGGAGCCGTGCAGCCGGGGGATGAGCTGGTCGTCAGTTCCTCCGGACAGCAGAGCAAGGTGGCGCGGATCGTCACCATGGACGGCGACCTGCCGCAGGCGGTGGCCGGCCAGGCCGTCACCCTTTGCCTTACGGATGAGATCGACATCAGTCGCGGCGACCTGTTGGCCAGTCCGCAGAGCCGGCCGCACTTTGTCGACCGCTTCGAGGCCAATCTGGTCTGGCTGCACGAGGACGCCCTGCTCCCCGGCCGCAGCTACCTGATCAAGGCCGGCTCGACCATCGCACCGGCGCAGGTCGATGCGGTCAACTATAAAGTCAACGTCAACAGCCTGCAGCAGGAACCGGGCAAAACCCTGGAGCTGAACGAGGTCGGCATTTGCACCTTCAGCGCCAACGCCTCGATCCCCTTCGATGCCTATGCGGAAAACCGCGGCACCGGCAGTTTTATCGTCATCGACCGCATCACCAATGCCACCGTCGGCGCCGGGATGATCGACAGGGCTCTGGCGCGCGCCACCGACAGCCACTGGCAGACCCTCGATGTCGACAAGCTGGCCCACGCCGCGCTCAAACGGCAGACGCCGAAGGTCCTCTGGCTCACCGGCCTGCCGGGGGCTGGCAAATCGACCGTCGCCAACCTGGTGGAGAAAAAACTGCACTCTCTCGGCAAGCACACCTACATCCTCGACGGCGACAACCTGCGCCACGGCCTGAACCGCGATCTCGGCTATGACGACGCCGACCAGGTCGAGCATATCCGCCGGATCGCCGAAGTCGCCAATATCATGGTCGACGCGGGGATCATCGTCATCGCCCCGCTGGTTTCCCCCTTCCGCAATGAACGACGGATGGCGCGTGAGATCTTCGCAGAGGGCGAGTTTATTGAAATCTATCTCGACACGCCGTTGGCGATCTGCGAACAGCGCGACCGAACCGGCGCCTATGAGAAAGTCCGCTCCGGCGAACTGAGCCACATCGCCGGCATCGATGCCACCTACGAAGCACCGGAAATGCCTGAATACACCTTTTCCGGCAACATCATGCCGGCAGAAGAAATCGCGGTGACCATCGTCAAAGAGCTCTTTGAGGATGACCACGTGCTGGAATGGGAAATTTAGCGGCAAGCAGACAGAAAAAAGATTGAATTTTAAACCGCCTCATGTTACCTATGTCGCCCTCGGAGCGTAGCGCAGTCTGGTAGCGCACCTGGTTTGGGACCAGGGTGTCGGAGGTTCGAATCCTCTCGCTCCGACCATAAATAAAATAACGTCGGCCACCTGGTCGGCGTTTTTTTATTTAGTTTGCAGAGAGGATTCGAAGCGGAGCGAGCGCTGACTCAATGTCAGAAAAGCGGCCAGGGATGGCCGCGTCATCGAGCGCAGGGGAGCCGACGCAGGAAGGCGCGCGATGCGCCTGACGTAGTGGGCGAATCCTCTCGCTCCGACCAGAGCTTCAACGGGTTGGCGATTTTATCGCTGGTCCTTTAATTTTGTCTCCGCAAAAGATCCGTTACAAGCTTCTCCTATTCGACAAGCCCCTGA
>CALZHR010000133.1 GCA_945787335.1 uncultured Desulfuromonadales bacterium | reverse complement strand
GTTCGGCTGGGGAAAGGCGACTCTCAAGCTGCTCTTAACCGTCGGCAAATGCCGCTTCTGGGGCGGGACGACCCTCGACCGGTTGCTGGCAAAGCTGCCGGTGACAGCTGGGTATGAGATGGCGGAAACCGCAGCCGACGAGACCGCGGCCATCCTGTTTACCAGCGGCAGCACCGGGGTACCGAAGGGCGTCGTTTACACGCACGGCAACTTCGTCGCCCAGGTCGAAAAGCTGAAGCAGGTTTACGCTATCCAGCCCGGTGAAATCGACCTGCCGACCTTTCCGCTGTTTGCTCTTTTTGCCCCGGCGTTGGGGATGAGTTCGGTGGTTCCGGTGATGGATTTTACCCGGCCGGGGTCGGTCGAGCCGAAAAATATTATCGAGCCGATCCAGCGCTTCAAGATTACCACCATGTTCGGTTCGCCGGCACTGATCAACCGCGTCGGCCGCTACGGAGAGCAGCATGATATTCAGCTGCCCTCCCTGCGGCGGGTCATATCGGCCGGGGCCCCGGTTCCGAGTTCGGTTTTGCAGCGCTTTAGCGCTATGCTGAACCCCGGGGTAGAGATCTTCACGCCCTATGGTGCGACCGAGTCCCTGCCGGTCTGTTCTATCGGCAGCGCGGAGATTCTTGCAGAAACCTGCCAGGCAACCGACCGGGGGCAGGGGGTCTGTATCGGTCAGCCGGTACCCGGCATAAAGCTGGAAATTATCCGCATCAGTGACGAGCCGATCGCCGTCTGGGAAGAGGAACTGAAGGTCGCTACCGGTGAGATTGGCGAGATCGTCGTCCAGGGACCGCAGGTGACAGGCCGTTATTATAATCGCGACCTGTCGACCCGGCTGGCCAAGATAGAAGACCGCGCGAGCGGATCTTTTTATCACCGCATGGGCGATCTCGGTTATCGGGACCCGCAGGGCCGGATCTGGTTCTGCGGCCGCAAGGCGCACCGGGTCATCGGTGCAGAAAAGACCCTTTACACCATCCCTTGCGAAGCGATCTACAATACTCACGCCAAGGTCTTTCGCACCGCCCTGGTCGGGGTCGGCGCGCCCGGAGAGCTGCAGCCGGTGCTCTGCGTAGAACTGGAAAACCCCGTCTCTCCGGCTGAACAGAAGCAAATTCTCGCCGAACTGCAGCAGCTCGGCCAGTGCCATGAACAGACCCGCCAGATCAAGCAGTTCCTGCTGCATCCGGGATTCCCGGTCGATATCCGGCACAATGCCAAGATCTTCCGTGAAAAGCTGGCGAGCTGGGCAGAGGAGCAACTCAAATGAACGCTCTGGTCACCGGCGGTGGTGGCTTCCTCGGCCAGGCGCTGGTTCGCCTGCTGCTGGCAAAAGGGAGTGTCGTCCGCTCTTTTTCACGCAATGAGCACCCGCAGCTGAAGGCACTCGGGGTCGAGCACTGCCGCGGTGAGCTGTCCGACCTGCAGGCGGTCAAAAAGGCTGTCGCCGGCTGTGATATCGTCTTCCATGTCGCCGCCAAGGCCGGAGTCTGGGGCGCTTACGAAGATTTCTTCCAGACCAACGTGGTCGGCACAGAGAATATCATCGAGGCCTGCCGCGAACAGGGTGTCCAGCGGCTGGTCTACACCAGCTCGCCGAGTGTCGTGTTCGACGGCACCGACATGGAGGGGGTTGATGAGTCGGTCCCCTATCCGCAGCATTATCACGCTTTTTATCCGCAGACCAAAGCCCGTGCCGAGCAGCTGGTGCTGCAGGCGAATGATCACGAGCTGGCGACGGTTGCCCTGCGCCCCCATCTGATCTGGGGTCCGGAGGACAATCACCTGGTGCCACGGATCCTGGAGCGTGGCGCCAAAGGCGCGTTGCGTAAGATCGGTCATCGTCCCTGCCTGGTCGATACCGTCTATGTCGACAATGCCGCCGAAGCGCACCTGTTGGCCGCCGAAAAGCTGGAGCCCGGTTCGATTGTGGCCGGCAAGGTTTACTTTATCTCCAACGATGAGCCGCTGCCGCTGTGGGAGATGGTCAACCGGATTCTTGCTGCCGGCAACCTCCCGCCGGTGAGCAAGACGATTTCTCCCGGCCTGGCCTACGCGGTCGGCGCTTTGCTGGAAAAGATCTACCAGAGCTTCAACCTGTCGGGCGAGCCGCGGATGACCCGCTTTGTCGCCCGGGAACTGTCTACCGCGCACTGGTTCGATCTCGGCAATGCCCGCCGCGATTTCGCTTATCAGCCGCGGGTCTCGATTGACGAAGGGCTGAAACGGCTGCAGGACTGGCTGGAAAAGAGCTGAGTGATGGCTGTTGCGATCAGTTGCTGGCAAACTGCCCCGGAAAAACCGCTCCTGGCCACAGGTCAGCTTCATCTCTGGCGCCTGCCCCTCGATCTGCCTGACGCAGAGTTAGCGACCCTGAAACAGTTTCTGCACCAGGATGAAGTCGCTCGCAGCGAGCGGCTGGTCTACACCAGCTCGCCGAGTGTCGTGTTCGACGGCACCGACATGGAGGGGGT
>CALZHR010000132.1 GCA_945787335.1 uncultured Desulfuromonadales bacterium | reverse complement strand
GACCTGCTTGAGACGCAGCGGCTCAAGGCTGGTTTCGTCGCCGAGCGGCTGCTTCTCGACCTGCCCTTCACGACTGTGCAGACGAAACGAGCTCATACTGTTGCGTTCCAGATCAAAGGTCAGCAAATGCGCATCCCGGGTCAGAGTGGCCTCGTTGTAAAGCTGCTTGACCATCCCGGCCAGTCGGCGCAGCTCGCGGCGGCTCTCTCCTTCACCCTGATTCATCAGCAGCGGCAGGCTGATGAAACTGAATAGAGCCAGCAGCGTGACCACGACCACCAGCTCGATCAGGGTAAACCCGGAGCTATCAGTCGAGATTCCAGCTGGCAATATCGGCGTTCTCACCTTCTCCCCCCGACTCTCCGTCCGGACCGTAAGAGAACAGGTCGAAATCTCCATGCGCGCCGGGTGAGAGATAGACATAGGGCTGCCCCCAGGGATCGACCGGAACCTTCTTGATGTAACCACCGGCCCGGTAGCGGGCCGGGATGCGACCGCTGCCCGGTTTTTCCACCAGCGCTTTAAGTCCCTGATCAGTCGTCGGGTAAAAGCCGTTATCCAGCTTGAACAGGCCGAGCGCTTCTTCAAGGCTGCGGATCTGTACCGCCGCCTTGGTCCGGCGGGCCTCTTCGGGACGATCGAGCAGGCGCGGAACGACAATGCCGGCGAGGATCCCGAGGATGACCACCACCACCATGATTTCAATCAGGGTGAAACCACGTTGATTGGTCCTTCTTTCACTTTTCATTTCGTCTCTCCATAAGTCGTTAGCCCATCCCCTGGCTGGCCTGAAAAATCGGCAGCAAAATGGCCAGCACAATGAAACCGACCACAGAACCCATCAGCAGGATCATCAGCGGCTCCAGTAAGGACATCATAGCAGTCAACCGGGTCTGGACCTGATGTTCGTAAATTTCCGCCACCTTCAGCAGCATCCCTTCCAGCTCGCCGCTGCGTTCGCCGACCGCCGCCATCTGCGGCAGCATTAACGGAAACACCCGCGCCTGGCGCAGCGGTTCAGCCAGGCCGGCCCCTTCGGTGACCTGCTCCCGCACCCGATCCAGCGCCTGCTGCAGGTAGCGGTTGCCGAGCAGCCCCTGGACGATCTCCAGCGAGGTCAGCAGGGGCACCCCGCTGCGCAGCAGGGTCGCCATGGTGCGGGCGAAGCGGGCGGTGGCGTTCTGCAGAGCGAGAGGCCCGAGCAGCGGCAGGCGGAATTTCCGCTGATCGTACCAGAGCCGCCCCCTGTCGCTGGCGATCATCCGCCGCGCCGCCCAGAACAATAGTCCTGACAGAATCAGTAACAGCCACCAGTAGGACGCCAGAAAGCCGCTCAGGTTCATCAGCCAGAGGGTCGGCAGCGGCAGCGCCTGATCGAGATCTTCCAACATCCGGGTGATCTTCGGCACCACGAAGGTCATCAGGAACAGCAGCACGCCGCTGCCGACCAGAAACATCAGCAGCGGGTAGGTCATCGCCGCCTTGAGCTGGGCATTGAAGCGGGCCTGCTCATCCATGAACTCGGCCAGCTGCAGCAGGACCTTGTCGAGGGTGCCGCTGGCCTCCCCGACCTGCACCATGTGGGTGTAGATCGGCGGAAAGATTCGCGGATGGGCCTGCAGCGCCAGGTGCAAGGCCCCGCCCTGCAAAACATCCTCACGCACGCTCGACAACGCGGTGTTCAACTGCGGCTGTTCCTGCTGTTCGGCAACGGTCGCCAGCGCCTCGTCGAGCGGCATCCCGGCCGACAGCATGGTCGAGAGCTGCCGGGTCGCGACCCCCAGCTGCGCCACATCGACCCGGCGCAGAAGAATCCTGCGCCGACCGGTTTCCCTGCCGCTTGCAGCGGTCGCCAACCTGGTCGGGTAAAGCCCTTTATCGCGCAGTTTGCGACTGGCCAGCTTCTGGCCGGTGGCTTCGATAACGCCGCGTTGCTGGCGTCCCTGGGCATCAAAGGCGGTATATTCGTACAACGCCACCCTAGATCTCCTCCTGAGTCACCCGCAGCACTTCTTCCACCGTGGTCTGACCGGTCAGCACCTTGCCCAGCCCGGCCTGCCGGAGGGTCTTCATCCCCTGCTTGAGCGCCTGCTGACGAATGGTGGCGGCATCAGCGTTGCCGGTGACCAGCTGGCGGATCGAGTCGTTGACTTCGAGCAGTTCGTAGAGCCCGGTCCGCCCGAGGTAGCCGACCTGCATGCAGCTGTTGCAACCGCGACCACGGTAGAAGGTTGCCTCGGTCGGAATTTCGCCGCCATCGGCCAGCTCCGTCAAGAGCTGCGGATCGGGACGGTAACTGACCCGGCAGTTGGGGCAGATGGTTCGTACCAGCCGCTGGGCCAGCACCCCGACCAACGCCGAAGCGGCGAGGAAGGGCTCGACCCCCATTTCCACCAGCCGGGCCAGGGCACCAGCCGAATCGTTGGTGTGCAGGGTGGAAAACACCATGTGCCCGGTCAAGGCCGCCTGCACGGCGATCTTGGCGGTTTCGCCGTCGCGGATCTCGCCGACCATGATCACGTCGGGGTCCTGGCGCAGAATCGAGCGCAGCCCCTGAGCAAAGGTCAGATCGATCTTCGGGTTGACCTGAATCTGCCCGACCCCGTTCAGCTGGTATTCGATCGGGTCCTCGACGGTGATGATGTTCTGCGCGCGGGAATTAATCGCCGAAAGCGCCGCGTAGAGCGTGGTGGTTTTCCCGGCGCCGGTCGGACCGGTGACCAGAAAGATGCCGTGGTTCTTGCCGATCATTTTATCAATCTGCGGCAGCAGGCTGGCTTCGACGCCGATATCCTCCAGGGTCAGCACCCCGGAGCTCTTGTCGAGCAGGCGCAGCACCACCCGCTCGCCGAAGGCGGTCGGCAGGGTCGAGACGCGGATGTCGGCCTGCTTGCCGGCGATCCGCACGGTGAAGCGACCATCCTGCGGCAGACGTTTTTCGGCGATATCCAGGTTGGCCATGATCTTCAGCCGCGAGACGATATTCGGCAGGGCGCGAAACGGCGGGCGCTGAACCTCGTAGAGCACGCCGTCGACCCGGTAGCGGACCACCAGCTCGTTTTCAAACGGCTCGATGTGGATATCGCTGGCCCGCTTGCGGTAGGCCTGGGTCAACAGGCCGTTGACGAAACGGATCACCGGCGCCTCGTCGCTGGTGTCGATCAGGTCCTCGACCTGCAGGGTCTCGATATCGACCTCGTCCTGCTGGATCTCCGCCATGCTGTCATCGCCGCCGCCGGAGAGGGTCTCGTAGCCCTGGTTGATCGCCTGCAGCAGCCGGTCGGGGGAGGCCAGGCAGGGGACGATCCGGCAGCCGGTCAGCACCGACAAGTCGTTGAGAATGCGGTTATTGTTCGGGTCGGCGACCGCCAGGCGGATGGTCTGCCCCTCGATCTCCAGCGGGACCGCCAGATTCTCCTTGGCGTAACTGATCGGCACGGTGGTCAACAGGTGCAGGGCCGAGGCCTTCACGGCCGGTTCGGCGATATATTCCATGCCGCTCTGGGTCGCCAGGGCTTCGGCCAACACCTCCTTGCTGGCCGCGCCGCTTTCACGCAGCATTTCACCGAGCTTGAGGTGGCTGACTTCCTGCTCGCGCAGCGCCTGACGAACGATCTCCTCGGGCAATCCCTTGTCCTTGACCAGGATATCGCCGAGCTGGCGCCACTTCATCGACCGCATTACTTGTCATCCCCCATATTGAAAGGTTCGAACACAGGTTGATCCTCGTCCCTTCCGTCTGCCCGCTCCTCCTCGAAAAACCTCTTTCCCCGCTCGTCCGCGTTGAAAATTCTGATATTCTCACGGTTCTCCTGAGTAATCCGATCCAGGTCCTCACTGCTGCGAATGACCCTCGGGGTGATAAAAACCAGCAGGCTGGTCTTCTGCTCATCCTCGCTTCGGCTGCGGAACAAATGGCCGAGAATCGGGATGTCGCCGAGCAGAGGAACCTTGCTGTTTCTCTCGTTGCGGATGGTCTGGAACAGCCCTCCCAGGACCACCGTCTTACCATCCTGGGCGACGATCGAATTGGACAGCTTGCGGGTGGTAAAGGTCGGGCCGACCTCGTCGACCGTGCCGACGGTCTGGCTCGACGGCGCGACATCGGTGATCTCCTGATAGACCTTCAGCCGCACCAGGTTCCCCTCGGTGATCTGCGGTGTGAAACGCAGGGTCAACGCGGCGTCCTTGCGCTCAATGGAGTTAAGCGGGTTGTTGTTGCTGTCGCGCGACCTTGAGGTGATAATCGGCACATTGGCACCGACCACAATTTCGGCCTCTTGGTTATCAAGGGTTAACAGCCGCGGCGCCGACAGGACATTAACATCGGTATCGGTCTGTGAGAGCTGGATCAGCGCCGACAGCGCCGGCACTGTGATGGTGCTGCCGTCTGGGCCGATGGTGGTGATCGGGTTGAACAAGCCGCCGAGAAGAATCCCGCTGACCGCCCGGGTCAACAGGCTGGGTACGGTTCCAGTAGTCCCGGGGCTGAGATCCTGCAGATTTACAGGATTTTGAAGTTGGGGGTTATTGAGATTACTGGTGCCGAAGGTGATGCTGTCATCATTCACTTCCGCCCCGCCCTGCAGCGAAGCGCCAACTTCCAGCAGCGCGTCCATGGTCAGCTCGAGGATCAGCGCCTCGACAAAGACCTGTTTGCGCTTGATATCGAGCTGGCCGATCAGGTCCTTGATGCCGAGATAGTCCTTTGCCGTCGCGTTGACGATCAGGGCGTTGGTCGGCTTGTCGGCGGTCACGCTCACCTCGCCGAAGACCTTTTCGGCGGTCTCCTTCTGCCCGGGCGCGGCCGGCTTGCGTACGCCGCTGAGGATCCGGTTAATGGTTTCGGCCAGCCCTTCGGCTTCAGCGTGTTCGAGGTAATAGACATGCACCCCGGCGCGGGTCGCATCGGCCTTTTCGTCGATCCGGGCGACCAGCGTGCGGACCTCGGCGATAAACGGCTCGGTACCAAGAACCATCAGCTTGTTGGTTCGGCCGTAGGCGATCACCTGCCCCTGAGCAATCTTGCGCGCCCCGGTCGGCGGCTGTCCGCCACGCGCAGCCCGGCCAGCCCCCTCGCCCCCTTCCAGGATCTGCATCACCACCGCGGCGGTCTCCTCGGCGTCCGAATAATGCAGCGGGAGGATTTCCATCCGCTCGCCGTCCCAGGAATGATCAAGGGCGGCGACAATCCTGCTCAGCCGCCGGATGTTCGCCGCGCTGTCGGTGAGCACCACGGTGTTGGTCGGCGCGTGGGCGACCACGTGGCTGGTCTTCGGCATCAGCGGCCGCAGGATGGTGTCGACCACCACCGCCGCATCGAGCTTCTTCAGCTCGATTATCCGGGTGATGAACTGCTCACCGAGGCCGCGCCCGTCGCTGATCGGCAGGTTCTCTTCCTTGGCGCTGCGCACCGGAACGATCTTATGCACCTTGCCGGATGGAATGATGGTGAAACCCTTGACGTTCAGCACAGTGCCGAACAGCCGGTAGGCCTCATCGATCGTCACCGGCTTGGGGGAGATGATGCTGACTTTCCCCCGCACGCCTTCATCGTAAACAAAATTCTTCCCGGTCAACTCGCTGATGGTACTGATCAGGTCGACCAGCTCGACATTCTGAAAATCGAGGGTGATCTGGGCATCCTGCGCTGCGGACTGTTTCTCCGCGGCCCAGACGGTGGAGATGCTCAGCGCCAGCAACAGTGCTGACAGCAGAACGTTTATCTGACCTCGTCTTATCACCATCCACTCCTATTCGAAATAATATTCGAAGGTCTCCCGCTGGCCGTTGCGCACCAGGCCCAGGGAGATATTACTCGCTTCACGCACCTGCTGAAAAATCTGCAGCGCTTTCTCCGGACTGTTCAGGGCCACCTGATTGATCTCGACGATCAGGTCGCCGACCTGCAGCCCGATCTGCTCGAGCAGCGAACCCCGCTCCATCTCGACCAGCTTGAAGCCGATCGTCTGGCCGTTCTGCACCTGCGGAATCATCCGCGCCGTGCGCAACAGGCTGTTGAGGTTGGCGCGGGCATTCTCCGCCGCCCCGCGGGAGACCTGCCAGCGGTTCTCCCCCAGCGCGGAAATTCCGCGCGCTGTTTCCGCCCCCCCGTTACGTACCACCTTGGCGGCGGGCTCCTTGCGCTTTTTCAGCACCAGTTCACGCCGCACGCCCCGATCGCGAATCACCACCTGGCTGCGCGCAACCTCGATCAGCACAACCCCGGGGGCCAGCTCGCCGTCAAGGCGGAAAACTTCGGCTTTGCGGCCGACCCGGATCAGGGCCAGGGAATCCTCTCCGGCAACCACGGTGCCGAGCAGCTCCAACTCACCGGCCGGCCGGCTTGGTGCCGCCCCCGGACCACTGACCGGCGCCTCTGACAGGTCGATCCGGGCGATCGCCTGGCCGGCCGCTTGCGAATCGAACAGGTTGCGCTCGAGGATCACCTGAAAATCCTCTTCATCCAGCTGCCTGACGGTCGCCTGCGGTGCCGGCAGATCGGCGATCAGCAACGCATCCTTGCCCAGCGACAGATCGACCAGCCGCCCGGCCAGGGCACCGGCGATCAATCCCGCGCCGACCGAGAGCACCAGCAACAGGAGATTAAGAGATTTCTGAAGATCGATATGCACGGAGGACCAATCTGCTTCAGTCGGCGAATTAAAATGTTCTGCAGGTGCGAAAGACAGCCCGCAGAGTAAGACGTATAATTATACCCAATTTACCGAGAATTGTTACTTTTTATTCATAATTGCAATACATCAGCCTTCTGACCCCATCCCTGAAGGTCAGTCTCCACTGGCGACCTTGCGAATCTCATCGATCCCGACCTCATCCAGCAGCCGGCCGAAACGGGCTTTACGGCCCTGCGCCGCGAACCAGTCGAGCAGTCGCTCGACCGCCTGAATCGCTTCGTCATCATCGGGGATATGCTCCAGCAGCCGGACGCTCAAACGCGGCTGGCTGCCGCCATTGCCGCCGACCTGCAGGTGCCAGCCGCGCGGCGTGCCGATCAGGCCGATATCCTTAATGCAGGTCTCAGCACAATCATTCGGACAGCCGGAGACGCCGAGCTTCATCTTCCAGGGCAGCTCGCGGCCGTGAAACCGCCGATCGAGCTCTAGGCCGACCTGCACCGAATCGCGCAGCCCCCGCTTGCAGCAATCGGTGCCGGGGCAGATTTTGATGCTGCGCACACAGAGTCCGGTCGCCCGGCCGATCCGCTCACCCAGCTCCTGCCAGGCGCTGTCGATCTGCTCTTCGGTAAAACCGATCAGGGTGATCCGCTGGGCGCTGGTCAGCTTGATCTTCTGCAATTGATAGCGGTCGGCCACGTCGGCGATCGTACGCAACTGGTCGGAGCTGACCAGCCCCGCCGGCGTATGCGGCGTCAACGCGTAGGTCTGACGATCCCGTTGAATGATGGCTCCCTTCTCCTTGATATCCTGTTTCATGTCACGTCCTTTTCAGATGATTTCTTCCAGTTCAGGTGGCCGTTGCTGGCGAAAACCAGGACCCCCCCGTAATGCCCGAGCAGGGTCACACAGACCAGCATCGCCGCAACCAGCAGCAGAAAAAGCCAGGCCGGCCAACCGCCTTTCGCCAGCAGCTGCGGGTCGAACCAGCGCCAGAGGACAGCGGTCAGCCCGAGCATCAGAAGCAGGCTGGCCAGAACAATTTTCTTGATGAAGATCGGCGCGGCCTGGGCCGCGTAATGCTTCTTCCAATCGTACAAACCGGCGGCAAAGGTCGGCGGAACCGCCAGGGCCGCCACTATCAACAGGTACCAGGCGGTCGTTTCGAAGGACCCCTGAGCAACGAATAAGAACAATAGCAGAAACAACATGCTGGTGGGGATCAGAGCGTTGGGGAAGTGGGCAAAGACCGCGTGCGGGACAAATCCCTGCAGCATTTCTCCCAGCAGGCCGACCGGAGTCGCGGCGGGCTGTTCCTGTTCTTCTTCGGCTGCCACAAGTTCGAATTTACTCGCGTCGGCATGGCAGACCGGGCAAAGCTCCGGTGGTGCCTCCCCTTCGTGGAGGTAGCCGCAAACCGTACAGCGCCAGACTTTCTTCACGATTGACCCCGACCCGAATAAAAGTTCAAATTCCAATGCGTTTCCACTATAATCGGTGCAGTTTTATCAAATCATACTCATGATTTAAAGTCCGCATTGTAACAATCGTACAGGTTATTTCCAATCGATTCTTTATCCCTCAAGGAGAGAGCAATGAAAGCTGTTTTGATGGAGGAATTCGGTGCCGCCGAGGTTATGAAACTTGGTGAAATCGACACACCGAGCCCGAAAACCAACGAAGTTCTGATCAAGGTGGTCGCGACCAGCATCAACCGCCCCGACCTGGTCCAGCGTGAAGGCAAGTATCCGCCCCCGCCGGGCGATTCAGAGGTCCTCGGCCTGGAAGTGGCCGGCACCATCGCCGCAGTCGGCGGCGAGGTCAGCGGCTGGAAGGTTGGCGACCGGGTGATGGCGCTGGTCGGCGGCGGCGGCTATGCCGAGTACGCCGTGGCCTACGCCAACCACCTGATGCCGATCCCCGAATCGATGAGCTTCGAAGAAGCCGCCTGCGTCAACGAGAGCTACATCACCGCCTTCCTCAACGTGTTCATGATCGGCGACCTGCAGGACGGCCAGACCGCCATCCTGCACGGCGGCGGCGGCGGCGTCAACACCGCGGCGATCCAGCTGGCCAAGGCGCTGACCCCCAACGCCAAGCTGATCGTCACCGCCCACCCGAACAAGATCGAGCGGGTCAAAAAGCTGGGCGCCGACCTGGTGATCGATTTCACCACCACCCCCGACTTCACCGATATCGTCAAAGACTTCACCAGCAAAAAAGGGGTCGATGTCATCCTCGATCATGTCGGCGCCAAGTACCTCAAGCCGAACATGGCCAGCCTCGGCTACACCGGCAAGCTGGTCATCATCGGCATCATCAGCGGGATCAAGGCCGAGCTGAACCTGGCCTTGATGATGGTCAAACGCCAGCAGATCATCGGTTCGGTGCTGCGCAGCCGTCCGGTCGTGGAAAAGGGCGAAATCATCGCCGAATTCACCAACCGGGCGCTGCCGAAATTCGCCGACCGGAGCATCGTGCCGATCATCGAAAAGGTCTTCCCCCTCGACCAGGTGGTGGCGGCCCACCAGATGATGGAAGCGGATCAGCACTTCGGCAAAATCGTCCTCAAGATCGCAGACGCCTGATCCAGACCAGATAAAAAAAATCAGATAAATCAGCAGCAAAGGCTTGCCCTGACATGGGCAGGCCTTTGCTGCTCATGCCATCCGGCAATCTTAGTCGGGCAGACTATCCGCAGCGATTTTTTCCGCGTATAATTAAAGGGTGAGGTACAAAAATGAAGTGATAAACCGTGTCGGAGGCCGTTGAAAAAGGATGTACAATGATCACTTTAAAGAAACTATCGGCCGGTTTGTTCTGTTGCGCCCTGGCAATCTTTATGTTGTCCGGATGCAAAAGCCTCTCATCATTCTACCAGGGGTATACCTCTCAAAACCCGAGCAATACTGCCCTGGTAAACAATGCTGCCCAGCAGGGTCGCTGGGAAACCTTCGACCTGCGGTTAGACTATCAAGCGGCCCTGCAGGATCAGCTGCTGGACATTAACGGATCGATCACCTTCAGCAATTTCCACCAGATTAACGCCGTACACGTCGAACGGCTGGATGTGTATCTCTTCTTTATCGACGCCGAAGCAAAAGTCCTCAGAACAGAGAGAATTTCCGGTTCCCAGCATACCTCGGCAGATGATTCCATCAGCTTCGCTAAACAGCTGCAGGTTCCCCCGGGCGCGAAAGCGATCTCATTCGGCTATGAGGGGATCACCCGCGAGGATGGCGACGGTGGCGACCCGTTCAGCGGCGGCGGCGGGGGGCAGGTATGGTTCTATCAGCTGCCGCGCCGCGCAAGCTGATTACCAACCCCAAGCCGAGCAACCTGCACAGTAATGCCAAGCGCCGATATATCGTGCAGAATCGATTGAGGAGTCGAGCGACCTGCCCTCCAACCGGGTAATTCGCACATTGCAGTTGTAATTCGGATGAACTGGTGTCAGCATTTAGTTTATGATGCGACTTGAAGCGACATGCCAGCTCGATTTCGAGGTCGAGACACCGCTCCCGTTGATCCTGATGTTGCGACCGCGCAGCGGCGGCCAGCAGTGGGTCGAGCGCGAATCCTACCTGATTTCGCCCTACGTCCCGACGTTGGAGCATACCGACAGCTACGGAAACCTCTGCCAGCGCCTGGTCGCGCCGCGAGGGAGTTTTTCCATTCACACCGCGGCCGAGGTCGTCACAGCAGCGACCATGGACACAGCACCTGGAGCCGGTTTTATCGATGTCCAGAATCTCCCGGATTCGGTACTGGCCTTTCTGCTGCCCAGCCGCTATTGCGAATCAGACCGGTTTGGCGAGCTGGCCAGCGAGATCACCGCAGGGGCTCGGCTCGGCTATGACCAGGTCGCCATGATCGACCGCTGGGTGCGCAATTCCATCCGCTTCACCCCCGGCTCCAGCATGGTCCCGGTCTCCGCCAGTGAGGTCAACTCACGCGGCGAAGGGGTCTGCCGCGACCTGGCGCAGCTGGGGATCGCCCTCTGTCGCAGCATCAGCATCCCCGCCCGGCTGGTGGTCGGGTACCTTTTCGAACTGGAGCCGATGGACCTGCACGCCTGGTTCGAGGCCTATGTCGGCGGACGCTGGTACAGCTTTGATCCAACTCAATACGAGATGCGGGGGGGGCGGGTGGCGATCGCCTACGGGCGCGACGCGGCCGATGTTTCGATCTTCCATCAGTTCGGCGCCGGAGATATATTATCGCAAATGAAAATTACTGTTAAGCGGCTTGATGGCCTGGCTGTCTGAAGGCCGCGGCGAGCATTTTTATGAACTTTTGCGCCGCGAGGATCGCTATTATCAAAAAGTGGCCTGCTCAACTTTAACGATGAAAACTGGACTGTTTATTGTCTTTTGACGGTCAAAATCTTCCCAAAAAGGATTCCCTATGCCGATCCGCGTGGCCTGCAATCACAACACCCACTATAAATTTGACCGCCCAGTTTCAATTTTTCCCCATGTCATCCGTTTGCGTCCCGCGCTGCACAGCCGCACGCCGATCCATGCCTACTCGCTGAAAATCAAGCCGGAAAATCATTTCCTCAACTGGCAGCAGGACGCCTTCGGCAACTACCTGGCGCGGCTGGTTTTTCCGGAAAAAACCCGCGAACTGCGGATCGATGTCGAAGTCATCGCCGACATGACGGCCTATAACCCCTTCGACTTTTTTATCGAGGATTATGCAGAAACCTACCCCTTTGCCTACAACAAGCTGGAGCGGTCGGAACTGACCCCCTACTTCCAGAAAATCGTCACCGGCCCCCTGCTGACGGAATGGCTGAAACAGATCGACCTGAGTGAACAGAAAACCGTCGACTTCCTGGTTGAGGTCAATCGCCGGGTGCAGCAGACGGTGAATTATTCCGTGCGCATGGAAGCCGGCGTGCAAAGCTGCGAGACCACCCTGAAGCGCAAAATCGGCTCCTGCCGCGACTCGGCCTGGCTGCTGGTGCAGATCTTCCGCCATCTGGGGCTCGCGGCGCGCTTTGTCAGCGGCTACCTGATCCAGCTGACCGCGGATGAGAAATCCCTCGACGGCCCGTCGGGCCCCGAAGCCGACTTCACCGATCTGCATGCCTGGACCGAGGTCTATATCCCCGGCGCCGGCTGGGTCGGCCTGGATCCGACCTCCGGGCTGCTGGCCAGCGAGGGGCATATCCCCCTGGCCTGCACTCCGCACCCGTTCAGCGCTGCGCCGGTGACCGGCGCAACCAGCCCCTGCGAGGTGGTCTTCGATCACAGCAACAGGGTCCGACGGATCCATGAAGACCCGCGCGTCACCAAGCCGTACAGCGATGAACAATGGCAGCTGGCCAACGCCCTGGGGCAACAGGTCGACGCGGAGCTCTCCGCCGGCGATGTCCGCCTGACCATGGGCGGCGAGCCGACCTTCGTCTCGATCGACGACATGGAGGGGGCAGAGTGGAACACCGCCGCCGACGGTCCGCACAAGCGCGAGCTGGCGAACCAGCTGATCCTGCGGCTGCGTGACAGCTTCGGCCGCGGCGGCCTGCTGCACTTCGGGCAGGGCAAATGGTACCCTGGCGAGCCGCTGCCGCGCTGGGCCTACGGCTGCTTCTGGCGCAAGGACGGGATCCCGATCTGGCGGAACCCTGAGCTGCTCGCCGACATTGACCGCGACGACCAGTTCAACCACAGCGACGCGCGGCGCTTTGCCGAGCAGCTGACGACACAGCTCGGCATCAAGCAGAAATACCTGGTTTCGGCTTATGAGGATGTTTTCTACTGGATCTGGAAAGAAGGGACCGTCCCGGCCAACCTCGACCCGCTCAAGGCCAAACTGAAAGACCCGCTGGAACGGCGCGCCCTGGCCAAGATTCTCGAGCAAGGGCTGGACAACCCGGCCGGCTATGCGCTGCCGCTGAAATGGGACCTGAGTGAAAATTGCTGGAAGAGCAGCCCCTGGGAGTTCCGCCGTGAGCAGATGTTCCTGACCCCCGGCGACTCCGCCATGGGCCTGCGGCTGCCGCTCGGCTCGCTCCCCTGGGTCGCGCCGGATAAACGGGATCCCTTTTATGAGCAGAGCCTGTTCACCAAACTGCAGCCGCTGGAAAACTACCACGAGCAATGGCTCGGTGCTGCAGCCGCCGAAGAGCCTGCATCCACAACGGCGACTGAGCAGGAGCGCGAGCCGGAGCCGCCCCTGACCGAGGTCTCGCACACGGCGCTCTGCATCGAAGCGCGGCAGGGTCGGCTGCATGTTTTCATGCCGCCGTTGGGCGTTCTGGAAAACTATCTCGACCTGATCGCCGCCGTCGAAGTGACCGCCGAGAAGCTGCAGCTGCCGGTCGTCATTGAGGGCTACGAGCCGCCCCGCGACTACCGCATTGAGCGCTTGATGGTCACCCCCGACCCTGGCGTGATCGAAGTCAACATCCACCCGGCCGGCAGCTGGCCTGAGCTGGTCGAGAACACCACCCGGCTCTACGAGGACGCCCGCCAGTGCCGGCTCGGCACCGAGAAGTTCATGCTCGACGGCCGGCATACCGGCACCGGCGGCGGCAACCACATCACCCTCGGCGGCCCGACCCCGGCCGACAGCCCGATGCTGCGCCGGCCCGACCTGCTGCGCAGCCTGGTCACCTACTGGCAGCACCACCCCGGGCTCTCCTACCTGTTCTCCGGTATGTTCCTCGGCCCGACCAGCCAGGCGCCGCGTATTGACGAGGCGCGTAACGACTCGCTCTACGAACTGGAGATCGCTTTCCAGCAGATGCCGGACGGCGAGGTTCCCGCCCCCTGGCTGGTCGACCGGCTGCTGCGCAACCTGCTGATCGATGTCACCGGCAACACTCACCGCGCCGAGTTCTGTATCGACAAGCTCTATTCCCCCGACAGCCCCGCCGGACGCCTGGGGCTGGTGGAACTGCGCGCTTTCGAGATGCCACCCCACGCCCGCATGAGCCTGGTGCAGAACCTGCTGCTGCGCACGTTGATCGCCTGGTTCTGGAAGCAGCCGTACAAGCAGAAGCTGATCCGCTGGGGGACCGAGTTGCACGACCGCTTCCTGCTCCCTTACTATGCGCACCAGGACATGAAAGAGGTGATAGCCGACCTGCAGAGCGCCGGCTACCCCTTCCAGCTCGACTGGTTCGATCCCTTCTTCGAGTTCCGCTTCCCCCGCTACGGCACCGTGCAGATCGATGACATCGAACTGGAGCTGCGCTTTGCCATCGAACCCTGGCACGTGCTCGGCGAAGAGGTCACCAGCCAGGGCACCGCGCGCTTCGTCGATTCCTCTGTGGAGCGGCTGCAGCTCTACGCCACCGGCCTGACCGAAGGGCGGCATGTGATTGCCTGCAACGGTCGCCGGCTGCCGCTGCGCAAAACCGGCCGCAGCGACGAATTCGTCGTCGGCGTCCGCTACCGTGCCTGGCAGCCGCCATCGGCGCTGCACCCGACCATCAAGCCGCACTCGCCGCTGGTGTTCGATGTCATCGACAGCTGGAACGGTCGCTCCATCGGTGGCTGCAGCTATCATGTCTCCCATCCGGGCGGGCGCAGCTATGAGGACTTTCCGGTCAACGCGATCACCGCGGAAGCGCGGCGGGGTTCACTGTTCACCACGACCGAGCACTCTCAGGGACCGCTTCAGCCGTTGCCGGAGTTCCGCAGCCTGGGACAATTTTTCCCGCACGGCTCGCCCCCCGGCGTGATGGCGCCGCCGGCCGAAGAGCCGAGCGGAGAGTTCCCCTATACCTTTGACCTGCGTTATCAGCGCAAAGAATGACTTTTGCCGCCCGGCAAGCCGGGCGCAGTGAGACAGACAGAGTGAAGCAAGAAACCGAACAGCGCAACATTTCAGCCGGCCAGTCCTTTGTTACCGAGTTGGGGCAGACACAGTCCCTCCGCGCAGCGGTGGGGAGCCTGTCGAAGCACGAGCAAGAGCTGATGCAGACCATCGACAAGCTCGGTGTCAACCGGCTGGAAAGGCGGCGCAAGGAAGCTCAGCGGCTGCTGCGCGAAAATGGCGCGACGCACAACGTCTTCGACCCCCTCGACACCCCCCGCTCCTGGCAGTTTGACCCGATTCCGCTGATCATCAGCAGCGAAGAATGGGCGCAGCTCGAGGCGGGGCTGGTACAGCGCGCCGAGCTGCTCGACCTGATCCTCGCCGACATTTACGGGCCGCGCAAGCTGATCGAGAAAGGTCTGCTGCCGGCGGAACTGATCTTTGCCCACAAGGGCTTTCTCTGGCCCTGCGTCGGCCTGCTGCCGCCGACCGAGCGGCACCTGAACCTCTATTCGGCGAACCTGGTCCGGGGCAGGGACGGCCGCTTCTGGGTCATCGAGGACCGCCCCCAGCTGCCGCACGGTTCCGGCTACGCGCTGGAGAACCGCATCGTCATGGCGCAGAGCTTTCCGCGTCTGTTCGAAGACTTTCAGGTGCACCGCCTGGCCATGTACTTCCGGGCCCTGCGCACCAGCCTGACGCAGCTCGCGCGCCACAACCGGGCCGAACCGCATATCGTCGTTTTGACTCCCGGCCCAGAGCATGATGCTTACTTCGAGCATGCCTATCTCGCCGCCTACCTGGGCTACCCCCTGGTCCAAGGGGGCGATCTGGTCGTGCGCGACGGCTTCGTCTGGCTCAAATCGGTCGGCGGACTGCAGCAGGTCGATGTCATCCTGCGGCGCCTGAACGACGACCTCTGTGATCCCCTCGAGCTGCGTGGCGACTCGCTGTTCGGCGTTCCCGGCCTGCTCGAAGCGGTGCGCCGGGGCAATGTGGCGACCGCCAACACCATCGGCAGCAGCGTGCTGGAAAATCCGGCCCTGATGGCCTTTTTACCCAGCCTCTCGCGGCAGCTGCTCGGCGAAGAGCTGCGCCTGCCGTCGGTCGCCACCTGGTGGTGCGGGCAACCCCGGGAGCGTGATTTCGTGCTCGACAACCTGGACAAGCTGGTGGTCAGGCCGATCCATCCCCTGCCGGGCGTCCGCCAGATGGTGCCCTGGGAGTTAAGCGGCGCGGAAATCGAGATCTGGCGGGAACGGATCTTCGAGGCCCCGCACCTGTACGTTGGTCAGGAGCTCGCCAGCCTGGCGACCGCGCCATCCTTTGTTTCCGACCGGATCGAACCGCGCACCAGCATCATCAGCACCTTCCTCACGGCGCAGGAGCATTCATATGTGGCGATGCCCGGCGGGCTGACCCGCATCAATGCGACCAGGGACAGTCTGTTGATCCCGAATCAGGAGGGTCGAGGCTGCAAGGACACCTGGGTGCTCACCCCTGAGCCGGGCAAGCAGGTAACTTTCTGGCGCCAGGCACAGCCGGACCAGCTGATCAAACCGCTAATTCGCACACTCCCCAGCCGGGCGGCGGAAAATCTTTACTGGACCGGTCGCTACGCCGAACGGACCGAAGCGACCTCGCGACTGCTCCGCTCGATTCTCGGCAAACTGCGCGAATTGAAAGAGTTCCGCGATCCGGATGACCGGCGCAACATCGAACAGCTGCTGCCGGCGCTGACTCATGTGACCGCTACCTATCCCGGCTTTGTCGGCAAAAATGCGGCCGAGAAGCTCGCCGACCCGCGCGAAGAGCTTTTGTCCCTCGCCGCCGACAGCAAACGCCAAGGAAGCCTGCGCTCAACCCTGCGCAGCCTGGCCCGGTCCGCCTACCCGGTCAGGGACCTGTTGCCGGAAGACGCCTGGCGGGTGGTCGACAACATGCAGCAGAACTGGCGACCGAAGGTGGTCATCAGCCAGATCGGCAGCGGCCGCCTGTACGACAATATCAACAGCCTGGTCGTGAAATTGTCCGCCTTCAGCGGCCTGACCCATGAAAACATGTCGCGCGAAACCGCCTGGCTGCTGCTGAATATCGGCCGGCGCCTGGAGCGCGCCCTGAACCTGATCGAGCTGCTCAAAGCGACCCTGGTCCCCTGCTACGACCCCGCCATGGAAGCGCAGATGATGGAAACCGTTCTGACCACCAGCAACAGCCTGATCGTTTTCCGCCGCCGCTACCGCTCCTTCATGCAGCTCTCGACGATCCTGGAGCTGCTGCTCAAAGACGAGAGCTATCCCCGGGCGCTCGCCTATCAGCTGCATCAGCTGCAGCGCCATATCGAGGGTCTGCCGCGGGATCAACCGACCGATGCCCCGCGGGCGGATGAGCAGCTGATCGCCAGGGCGCTCGCAGACCTGCGCAATATCGATCACCGGCAACTGACCCATCTGTCGGGCTCTGACAGCACCTACCCGCTGCTGGAGAAATTCCTGATGGCCCAGAAAGAGCATCTTGACAAGCTCTCCGGGGTGCTGGTGCAGCTCTATTTCAGCCCGGTCCAGGTACTGCAACAGATGGGTGCCACGGCGCGACAGGACAGATCATCATGAAATATCGCGTGACGCACACCACCAGCTATCTTTACACCGCGCCGGTCGCGACCTGCCGCAACCAGGCCTGCCTGCTGCCGCGCGAAACCAGTCGCCAGAAATGCCTGACAAGTGATCTGCAGATCCTGCCAGGACCCTCTGACCTGCGGGAGCGGCGAGATTTTTTCGGCAATCGCCTGACCCACTTTGCGATCCAGGAGGCGCACAAAGAACTGGTGGTGACCGCCACCAGCGAGGTTTCTGTCGCGGCCACCCCCCTTGCCCCGCCGCCGGCTGGCAAACGCTCCTGGGAACAGGTGGCCAGACTGCTGGCGACCGACCGTTCACGGCAGACTCTCGATGCGCTGCCCTACCTGTTTGATTCGCCGTTTATCAAGGAGTCGCGGCAGCTGATCGATTACGCCCGGCCGTCGTTCCCGGCCGACCGGCCGCTGGTCGAGGCGGTCAGCGACCTGATGCAGCGCATCTACCGTGATTTCAAATATGACCCTGGCTTCACCAGCATCTCGACCCCGCTCGCCGAGGTGTTGAAAAACCGCCGCGGTGTCTGCCAGGACTTCGCTCACCTGGGCATCGGCTGCCTGCGCTCCATCGGGCTCGCGGCCCGCTACGTCAGCGGCTATATCGAAACCCTGCCGCCGCCGGGGCAAGAGCGGCTGGTCGGCGCCGATGCCTCGCACGCCTGGTTTGCCGTTTACGCCCCGGATGCCGGCTGGATCGATTTCGACCCGACCAACAACCAGCTCCCCATGGAGCAGCACATTACCGTCTCCTGGGGGCGGGACTTCTCCGATGTCTCACCCCTGCGCGGCATCGCCCTGGGCGGCGGCAAGCACAAAGTGGTTGTCTCGGTCGATGTGGCCAGGCAGGCTGATAACATGGCCTGAAGAGGCTCTTATAGATACGGCTCGGCAGCGATGGTTCTCTGCTTGGCAATGATTTTGGAAAGGAGCAACCGATGAGATTTGATGGCTATGACACCGAGGGATTCTACGATGAAATTTTCGACGCCCAGGGCAACCCGCGCCCCGGTGCCGATCTACTCATTCAACGGATCAACGCCCTGCCGGAGTCCGAGCTGCAACGGCGCCAGAAAGCCGCGGAGCGGGCGCTGCTGAACCTGGGGATCACCTTCAACGTCTACAGCAACGAAGCGCAGACGGAAAAGATCTTTCCCTTCGACATTGTCCCGCGCATCCTCCAAGCCAAAGAGTGGGAGGGCATCGAGCGCGGCCTGAAGCAGCGGATCAGTGCCCTGAACAGCTTCATCGATGATGTCTACAACGAGCAGAAGATCATCAAGGACGGGGTTATCCCGGCCGACCTGGTGCTCTCCGCCGACGGCTTTCGCAAGCCATGCATCGGTCTGGAGCCGCCCTGCGGCATCTGGTGCCACATTACCGGCACCGACCTGGTGCGCGACGGCGACGGTGAATACTACGTGTTAGAGGACAACCTGCGCTGCCCTTCCGGGGTCTCCTACGTGCTGGAGAACCGCCTGCTGATGAAGCGCACCTTCCCGATGGTGTTCGACGCCTGCAGCGTCCAGCCGGTCACCGACTACCCCAGCCGGCTGCTGGAAATGCTCCAGGAGGTCGCTCCGCCCGGTGTCCGCAACCCGGTCGCCGTGGTCTGGACGCCGGGGATCTACAACTCGGCCTACTTTGAACACAGCTTCCTCGCCCAGCAGATGGGGGTGCCGCTGGTCGAAGGGAGCGACCTGCTGGTCCACCGCGGCGAAGTGATGATGCGCACCACCAAGGGGCTGGAGCGGGTCGACGTCATCTACCGGCGCATCGATGATGACTTCATGGATCCGAAAGCCTTCCGGGCCGATTCGATGCTCGGCGTCCCCGGGCTGATGAAAGCCTACAGCAAGGGGAAAGTCGCCCTGGCCAACGCGCCGGGCACCGGCGTCGCCGACGACAAGGCGGTCTACGCCTATGTGCCGGAGATTATCAAGTATTACCTCGGCGAAGACCCGATCATCAACAATGTGCCGACCTATGCCTGCTGGCGCGATGACGACCGCAAATACGTGCTCGAGAACCTCGACAAGCTGGTGGTCAAGGCGGTCAACGAGTCGGGCGGCTACGGCATGCTGATCGGACCGCACGCGACGAAAGCCGAGCGGGAGGAATTCGCCCGCCGCATCAAGGCCAAGCCGCGCACTTACATCGCCCAGCCGACCCTCGCCTTGTCACGGGTTCCGGTGCTGGTCGATGACCATTTCGAGGGGCGCCATGTCGACCTGCGGCCGTATATCCTGTTCGGCAGCAAGAGTACTTATGTGCTGCCCGGCGGCCTGACCCGGGTGGCGCTGAAAAAAGGTTCGCTGGTGGTCAACTCTTCACAGGGCGGCGGCAGCAAGGACACCTGGGTGCTCAACGCCGCGGGCACTCCTTCGACCGAATCGCCGCTGCAGCAGCAGAGCCAGAGCCAGGAGGGATCAGCATGTTAAGCCGCGTTGCCAATTCAATCTACTGGCTGAACCGCTATATTGAACGGGCGGAGAATGTCGCCCGCTTCATCGACGCCAACTACCACATGACCCTGGACAGCCCGGATGCCGCCGGCGACCAGTGGCAACCCCTGATCAACACCAGCGGTGACCACGAGCTGTTCGAAAAACTCTATGGCGAGGCCAGTCGGGAGAATGCCATAGAATTTCTGGTTTTCGATCGCAACAACCCCAACTCGATCTACTCCTGCGTACGAGCGGCGCGGGAAAACGCCCGCTCGGTGCGCGAGTATATCAGTTCGGAGATGTGGGAGCAGCTCAACACCTTTTACCTGATGATCAACAACGCAGCCAAAGAGGTCTCGCTGGACCTGCCACACCAGTTTTTCGTCGACATCATGACCGCCAGCCATGCCTTCATCGGCATCACCGACTCGACCATGAATCATGGCGAGGGCTGGCATTTCGGCCGCATGGGGCGCATGCTGGAGCGCGCCGACAAGACCACGCGGATTCTTGACGTCAAATATTTTATCCTGCTCCCCTCGGTCGACTACGTGGGCAGCTCCTACGACAATATCTTCTGGGGGGCGCTGTTGCGCTCGGCCAGCGCGTTCGAGATGTACCGCAAGCGGCACGGCCGGATCGATCCGAAAAAAATCGTTGAATTTCTGATGCTCGATCCGCACTTCCCGCGTGCCGTTCACTTCTGCATCGTGACGGCGATGATTTCGATGAACAACATCACCGGCAGCCCGCGTGGAACCTATTGCAACAAGGCGGAACAGAGTCTGGGGCGCCTGCTCGCCGAATTTAATTTTGCCTCACTGGAAGATATCTTCTCCTTCGGCCTGCACGAATACCTCGACAGCACCCAGACGCGCATCAACGCGGTCGGAGCGGAAATCCAGAAGGTCTTTTTCAGCCCGCAGCTGGCCGATGAAGCGGCAGCGAGCAGCCCCCTGGTATAGAGGCGACGAAGGGCTTTATTGCTTGGCCAGCTGCGCAGCGAACGCCAACCCCGAATTCAGGTTGGGGAGATGGGTAATCGTCGGCACCACCTGCAGATAGCGGACGATCCCCTGACGGTCGACGACGATCACCGCCCGCGCCAGCAGATGGATCTGGTCGATCAGCAGCCCGGTGGCGCGGCCGAAGTTGGCTTCGGCATAATCGGACAGGTAATAAACCTTGCCGAGCTCCGGCAGCTCTTCGGAAAAGCGCTTCTGGGCAAACGGCAGGTCCCGGCTGATGGTGATCCGCTTGACCTGCGCTGCCTGATCATCGGTGAAGTCCGCGAGCATGTGGGTCTGCCGCTCACAGACCTGGGTATCGAGAGACGGCACCACGCTGATCAGCAGCACTTCGCCCTGCAGGCTCGCCAGGTCGACCGCCTGCAGGTTGCGGTTGAACAAGACCACTGACGGCAGCGGGTCGCCGACTTTCAGCGGGGTCCCGAGCAGCTGAAAAGTCTCACTGCCGCGCATCACCTGGGTGCCCGGCTCAACACTGCGGTCGTCGATCGGGATCAGCGGCAATGGCACCGCGCAGGCGCTCAGAAACAATAAACAGAAAACCAGCAGGGTTCGCATCGTCGACTCCTTTTCGGCCCGCTCAGAAAATTCTCTCGGGCACGCATTCGACCTTCAGTCTAATCCGCGTGCCCGATCAATCTCAAGGGGGGCGGCAAAGAATTATCACGCGATGGCTGATCTGTTGTGCAGGAGGAATGAATGGAGATTCCCACCCAAGAGCCCCCCATGACCGGGACAGCGAACAACCTGATTCTGATCGGCATGCCCGGGGCGGGCAAGAGCACCGTCGGGGTGATCCTGGCCAAACGGCTCGGTTTCGGCTTCATCGACACCGACCTGATCATCCAGACGCAGGAAAAACGTCGCCTGCAACTGATCATCGACCAGCAGGGCCTCAGTGAATTTCGGGCCATTGAAGAGCAGATGCTGCTCGGCCTGTTTGCCGAACGTTGCGTGATCGCGACCGGGGGGTCGGTCGTCTACAGCCAGAAGGGGATGAAATCACTGCGCCGCGCCGGTCGCACGGTCTATCTGCAGGTTCCGCGTTCCGTTCTGGAGCAACGGATCGCAGACATGGGGCAGCGCGGGCTGGTGATGGCGCCGGGACAGAGCTTTGCCCAGCTGTTTGCCGAACGCAGCCCGCTTTACCAAAGGTATGCCGATCTGACAATCGACTGCGGCGACCTGCCCGTCGAGCAGGTCGCCGAAGATATTGAAGCTGAGCTTTTTAAGTCCTTATCAGCTTGAATGGATATAGTTGGTCAGCTGGGCAATCATGAACTCTTTTTCCGAGATTGACGCTTTGACCAGGTCGCCGATCGACACCATCCCGACCAGCTGCGAGTCCTCCATCACCGGCAGGTGCCGACAGCGGGCCTCGGTCACCAGGGCCATGCACTCTTCAACCGTTTGGGTCGGCTTCGCAAAACAGACCTTCTCGGTCATAATCTCCTTGACCTGCGTATTGAGCGACGAAGCCCCTTTCAGTATCACCTTGCGGGCATAATCCCGCTCGGAGAGGATGCCGACCAGCTGTCCATCGTTATCCACGACCACCAGCGCGCCGACATCCGCTTCTGCCAACTTGACCAGGGCATCATAAACTGTCTGCTCCTGGCCGATGGTCAAGACCTCATCACCCTTTGCCTTTAGGATCTCTCTGACTGTTTTCATCCATTCCTCCTCTGCATCAATTCACCAAGTAACGACTCGAACTTACATTAAAAGAGTATCGGCCCGGCGCTCATTGTCAAAGGGGCAGCTGCATTTCTCACCCTGCCCCGGGAGGCAAAATGCATTAAAAAACTGCTGGGGCAGGGGAAAATCCGCTATACTGTCATTTATTTTGACGAGACAAGCTAAGGAATTGAAATTCTATGAGCCCAGAGCAAATCGATGAGTTAGTCCACAAAGGCGTTGAAGCAGCGGAAAAAGGTTACATCCACTCGGCCCAGGTGTTTCTCGGTCAGGCCGCTGAACATCGCAACACTCCCGAGTTGCATACCTATCTTGCTTACTGCATGGCGCGCGGCCAGGGGCGGGTTGCCGCGGCGGCGAAAATCTGCCGCGAGTCGATCAAGCGGGAACCGCATAACTCGGTGCACTATTTGATCCTTGGCCGGATCTGCCTGATGACCGGTGACAAGGGCAGAGCGATCGATGCCTTCCGCCAGGGGCTGAAGGCCAGCCCGAATCAGAAGATCATCGCCGAACTGAAGAAACTCGGCCTGCGCAAACCGGCGGTGATCAAGAGCCTGAAACGCAACCATCCGATCAACCGCATGCTCGGCAAGGTGCTCAGCAGCATCGGCGTGCGTTAAGCTTCAGCCTTTTTTGGTCAGAAACCGATCGAGCTGGTTGGCAAATGCCTGCTTATCACTGGCGGTAAACGCCGCCGGTCCCCCCGTCTCCACCCCGCCATTGCGCAACTCATCCATAAAATTGCGGATCGACAAACGTTCGCGGATATTCTCGCGGGTCATGAACTCGCCGCGCGGGTCGAGCACCTTTCCCCCCTTGTCGATCGCCGCGGCGGCCAGCGGGATATCGGCGGTGATCACCAGGTCGCCGGCCGCCATCAGCCGAACGATTTCCAGATCGGCCTCATCCGCGCCTGCCGCAACCTGCAGAAAGCGCACGTAAGCGGAACGCGGGATCGCCAACCGTTTATTGGCAACCAGGGTCAGCGCGACCTGGCGCCGCTCGGCGGTGCGGAACAGCAATTCCTTGATCGGCTTCGGGCAGGCATCGGCATCAACCCAGATATGCATCGGCTTCATCTCCACAGCGGTCACGAACGGCTGCTGGCCACCCGCTTGAATTCATCCCACAAGGCCGCGGCCACCGGCCCGACCGGCTCGCCGAGGCGCCGGACGGCGCGAACCTCGATCGTGACCCGGCACTCATAGTTACTGATCTGCAACGGCACCAGCCGTTTCGCCGCGAGCTCTTCACCGATCAGGTGCTGTTGCAGCTTGCCCCAGCCCATCCCGGCCAGGATCAATTCCTTCTTGGTCAGATGGTCGCTGACCTGCCAGTGCCGGCCACCCTCGAGCACGCCGTAGGATTGCTGCGGCCGCCGGCTGCTGTCACGCACCACCACCTGCACTCGCTCCTTCATCAGCTCCGGGGTCAGCCGGCCGGGCGGACAGTAGCCCGGAGCAGCAACCGCCAGCAGGCTGATCTGCGTCAGCGGCAGGCTCTCCAGCTGCTGGTCCTCCTCGAACCAGGGGCTGATCGCCAGATCGACCTCCCCCTGCTGCAGCTTCTCCAGCGCCCCCCAGATGTTCTCCATCTGCAGGTTGAACTCGGTCTGCGGAAACCTGGCCTCGCTGTCGCGCAGAAACTTCAGCACCAGCGGCAGCGGGCAGCTGGCCTCGATCGCCACCTTCAGATGCGGCTCATGTCCGGTCGCCAGATGCTGGGCCAGGGTCCTGAAGTTCGCCACCTGCTTGAGGATGGTCTGCGCTTTCTGGCAAAGCAGCTGCCCCTCTTCGGTGAGGGTGGCACGATAATGCTTCCGGTCGAGTAAAGCAACCGCCAACTCCTCTTCCAGCTTGCGGATCGCCACGCTCACCGTCGGCTGGGTGCGATAGAGCGCTTCTGCGGCCGCCAATACGCTGCCGGTTTCAGCAATTTTCACCAGCATCTTCAACTGTTCGAGCGTCATCGCCTTCTCCATAGATATAATCTATAGAGATTATCATAAATAAATATTATTTATCTATATAGATCTTGATTAAAATACAAAATAAGTTAGATTTCCAATCAGCACGTCGCCAATAACAAAATTACGCACATAAAAGGAGAGATACCATGTTGAAGAAAATGCTGCTGACGCTGATCGCCCTGCTGATTGCTGTGCCAGGCTCCTTCGCGGCAACCTACCAGCTCGACCCGGCCCACACCCAGATCCACTTCACCATTCCGCACCTGATGGTCTTCAAGGTCCGCGGTAACTTCAACGACTTTACCGGCACCGTTGAGGCCGACCCGGCGGCGCAGACGCTGAGCGGCGCACAGGCAACCATCCAGATGACCTCGATCGATACCCGCAATCAGAAACGCGACGATCACCTGCGCAGTCCGGACTTTTTCGAAGTGGCTAAATATCCGGAGATGACCTTTGCCAGTAAGAGCGTCAGCGGCAACAGCAATGACATCACAGTCGTGGGCGACCTGACGATCAAGGGGATCACCAAGGAAGTCACCCTCAAAGGGGCGTTCCTCGGCGCCGCGACCGACCCCTGGGGGAACCAGCGGGCCGGCTTCGAAGCCACCGGCCAGATCAACCGCAAGGACTTCGGCCTGACCTGGAACAAGGCGCTGGAGACCGGCGGCGTGGTGGTCGGTGAAGATGTTGAGATCGGCCTGGAGGTCGAGGCGGTGCTGCAGAAATAGGGAAGAAACAGGTTTTATCAACAAGTGCTGAAGGAGGTCGCTAACGGTTCTGCGACGAGCGTAATGCCGGAGCGGAGCCAATAGCGGTCTCCCGACCAGTTAACCGAAGGAGACGCCCCGATGCTGATCAAAGGACGCTGGGCTGCGGATTGGCAACCGGTCCAAAGGAGCGACCGGCAGGGGCGTTTTCTTCGGCAAGCCTCAGCGGTCCGCAACTGGATCACCCGCGACGGCCAACCCGGCCCGACCGGCCGCGGCGGCTTCAAAGCGGAGGCCGGGCGCTACCACCTGTATGTCGCGCTGACCTGCCCCTGGGCCTGCCGCACCCTGGCGGTGCGGTCGCTGAAACAGCTGGAAAACGCCATCAGCATTTCCATCGTCTCGCCGGTGCTGACCGCGCAGGGCTGGCGCTTCGGCGGCTTTGCCGGCGCCAGCGAGGACCAGCTGCACCGGTTCGATTACCTGCACCAGCTCTACACCCTCGAAGACCCGCTGTTTAGCGGTCGGGCGACGGTGCCGGTGCTCTGGGACAATCGGCACGAGCGGATGGTCAACAACGAATCGGCCGACATCCTGCGCATGTTGCATCAGGCCTTCCCAGGCCCGGCCGAGCTCGATCTCTACCCCGCCCCCTTGCGCGACGAAATCGACCGGCTGAATGAGCGCTACTACCAGCGGCTCAACAACGGCGTCTACCGGGCCGGCTTTGCCGGCAGCCAAACGGCTTACGACGAGGCCTATGCCGATGTCTTTCTGGCCCTTGACGAACTGGAGGAGCAGTTGGCAATTGGCCCCTTCCTGCTTGGCGAACAACTGACCGAGACCGACCTCCGCCTGTTCGTCACATTAATCCGCTTCGACCTCGCCTATTTCAGCCTGTTCAAGTGCAACCGTCAGCGGCTGAGCGACTACCCGAACCTGAGCCGCTACCTCGCCCGGCTCATTGCGATCCCCGCGCTGCGCAGCACGGTCGATGTCACCCATATCAAACAAGGCTACTACGCGATCCGCAAGCTGAACCCTTCGGGAATCGTCCCGCAGGGGCCGGAGTTGCCCCTTTTCAAGCTGGCGGCCAACCACTGAGATCTTTCAATCCCGATCTTCTGCCAGCATTTTAAGCCCCTGCTCCACCAGCCGACGGCCCCGTTCGACGATCCGCTGCCGCCAGGCTCGCTCGGGCAGGCAGAAGGCCTCTTTGAGCTGCTGCTTGGTCGGATGATCGATATTGCCAGCGCCGTAATGGTGCCACTGGTTTTCCGCCCGCAGCGCTTTGAGCACCTGAAGCGCAGGCCGGGTGCCAAATTCGTGGGTGATGAAATCGATCTCGCACACTGGGAAAAGACGTGCGTAAAGCTGTTCATGCCCGCCGCTGGTTTTATAGCCAAGCACCTTGGTCTCCTGGTGATCGGGGCTGACCCTGGTCGCCAGTCGCTGACTGAGCAGATCCGCCGGGGTCGCGGCGAGGGACTGCAGCAGCGACTCCTGCCCCGGCCTTCCGAGGCCGGTGTGCAGGTCGAGCACCAGCAGCCGGCGGGGAGCGGACAGGTGTGCTTGCAGCCAATCATGATACAGCAGCGCCCCCGGCTCGAGCTGCTCCCCGCCGTAAAACAACCCGCGCGGGAAGCGGTACTGGCCGCAGGCGATCGCCGCCTTCAGGGTTGGATAGCCGCAGCGCAGCAGGTGGTAAATAAGCTTGGCGTAAAAGCCATCAAAGCGCGGAGGATAGGCGGAATTGAGCAGCGGATCGAGCCGCAGATACGCCGCGGCTGGCTGCGGACGCGGCTGATCGGCGAAGATGAAGTTGCGGTTCAGGTCGACATTGTTTTCATTGGCCCGCCGCAGCCAGCTCATCCCATAGGGGTTGAGGACATGCACCAGCAAAAGTGCACAGTCGGCGGCAATTTTTGGCGGCTGGCGCAGCAGCTGCAGCTGAATCGCCGCACCGGCGAACCCCTCCACCCCGTGCAGACCGCTGCAGTGGAGCAGCAGCTTTTCCGCCGTCGGCGGCCCCAGCCAGGCGATATCGGTCGCCAGATGCTCGCCGGCAGCCCCCGCACCCGGCACCGGCAACGCGCTGAGCTTTACTCCTGCAGCGGTGGCGGCGGCGCGGAAATTATTCCGCGCGGACAAATAATCAGGTGAAAAAAAATCCATATCCTGAGATTCTAGCAGCTGACGCTGGCAGAAATTTTCGGATCAGGTTAGTTTTTATCCTAACGGCAGTTTTTCACCTTAATCAGGGATGGAGGATCGGATGGCGCACCGCTATATCATGACCGCCTTCGGCAAGGACCGCGTCGGCATTGTCGCCGATGTCACCCGGCTGCTCTTCGACAGCGACTGTAACCTGGAAGATACCAGCATGTCGATGCTGGCCGACGAGTTCACCTTGACCCTGCTCTTCTCCTGCAACCACCCGCAGATCGAGGAGCAGTTGCTGAAAGAGTGCCGACGGCTGGAGATGGATAAGGGGATTTCGGCCTTTGTCCGGCCACTCCAGGAACAGTCGCAGAAAAACCACAAAGGCTTCAAAACCTGCAGCCTGCACATCGAAGGGCTCGACCAGGCGGGGATCGTCTACAAAACCAGCCAGTTTCTGGCCGACCGAAAACTGAACATCATCCACCTCGACTCCACCGCCAAGGCCTCTCCCCAGAGCGGCGCGGCGATCTACAGCATGGACATCCATATCCAGGTGCCGGAGGAGATTCCGCTTGATCAGGTCGAGGAAGAGCTGAGCCAGCTGGCCGACGAGCTGCACGTTGATGTGAGCATGTCGCGCTGAACCGGACGGTGAAATCAGCAGCGACCTGCTATAGTTATAAGGCGAAGTGCAATCACCTTCGACTGATCATCGGAACCCAGTAGAGGAGTCGTAGCATGAAAAAACTGATCCTGACCCTGCTTGCCATCCTTCTGCTGAGCATGCTGTTCGGCTGTTCGACGTTCCGCAAGCAAAATCCGCTGAATGTCGAGTGTCCGTCTTGTGGCTATATCTGGGAACGCTCCCCTGGGGTAGAACGCTGAGCAGCTAAAGCTGATCGACCACCCGATAAGGTCCGGTGGTGTAGCTGCGCAGCTGCAGCACACCGCTGTGCTGCAGTAAACCCTTGAAGCGATCCAGATTGACCGGGTGTTCGATCAGCGTCAGCGCCTGCTCTTCGGTGACCCAGCGAACCTCCGGCGTCTCTTCGCTGGCGGTCGGCTGCCCGGCGGCATAGCTGGCGGTGAAACAGACGATCACCGCCGCCGGCGCCGAAAGCTTCGACCAGATCACCGCCGGCTGCGCAGCGGCGAATTCGATTCCGGTTTCCTCCAGCACCTCGCGGTGCAGCCCGTCGCGCAGCGCCTCCCCCTCTTCAACCCGCCCCTGCGGCAGCTCCCAGCCGCGCCGCTGATGTCTGACCAGCAGGACCTCTTGCCGGGCATTGCGCACCAGGCAACAGACGACGAGAATGTGGCGGGGATGCTCCATTTCACTTCTCTCCGAAACACTTCTGACTTCAGGCAGTGGCCGCCTAGTGTCCTGTGTGGTTAGTCCTTTATAGATAATTTCGTGCAATTTTTGTTGCTGCCAAGGCGCGAAAATGCAGGTCTAGCCAAAGCTAAGCCGAATTTGAGCAACGCAGGCAGCAACAAAAAGGGCCGAAATGAGCGAATGGAATTAACCAAACGGGACACTAGCGTTTGAGCAGCTGGGCAATCTTTTGGCTCAGCTCGGCCATGGTCGCCGGCTTGGTCAGCACCTCGGCTTCGGCCGGCAGAGCCTGCTGCCTGTCGAGCCGTTCGGCATAACCGGTCATATACAGAATCGGCAGCTCCGGGCGGTTGCTGCGCATCTGCGCCCCGGCGCTGACACCATCGAGGTTCGGCATCACCACGTCGAGAATCGCCAGTTCGATCTGCGGAAAATTGTCCAGCGCTTCAAGCGCCTGAATACCGTCGGCCGCCGCCAGCACCCGATAACCGAGCTGTACCAGGGCTTCCTGGTGGCTGTCGCGCACGAAGCTGTCATCATCGGCCAACAGGATCAGCTCGCCCTGGCCGTAGCTGAGCTCCCCCCCCTTGGTCAGCCGGATATCGTCCGTCACTTCACGCAGGCGCGGCAGATAGAGACGCACGATCGTCCCCTGCCCCGGGTGGCTGTCGATCGCCAGGCAGCCGCCCTGCCGCTGGACGGCGCCGAACACCATCGCCAGCCCCAGTCCGGTCCCCTTGCTGAGTTTCTTGGTGGTAAAGAAGGGATCGAAGATCCTGTCGCGGACCTCGTCGGCAATCCCGCAGCCGTTGTCGATCACGGTCAGGCAGATCAACTCCCGCTGGGCCAGATCGGCATGCTTGGTGATAAAAGCTTCGTCTGCGTCAAAGGGCTCGATCGAGACCCCGATGGTCGGATTGCTGCGCCCGTCCAGGGCGTCACGGGCATTGGTCAGCAGATTGACCAGCACCTGCTGCAGCTGCGAGACATCGGTCAGGGCGACCAGGTCTGCGTCGATCGTTCCCAGCTCGAAAGAGATATTTTCCGGAATCAGCACCTGGTACATCTTGCTGAATTCCTGCATGAACCGCTTCAGCCGGACAGGCTCGATCTTGACCAGATCCTTGCGGGCAAAGATCAGCAGCTGTGAAATCATCCCGGCGGCGCCCTGGCACATCTGCTGAATCGACTTGAGGCGCTCCTTCTGCGGCCCCTCCTCGGTCTTTTTCAGCAGCAGGAACAGGTTGCCCATGATCCCGGCCAGCAGGTTATTGAAATCGTGAGCCAGACCGCCGACCAGGGTGCCGATCGCCTCCATCTTCTGCGCCTGGACAAATTGCTCCTCCAGCCGCCGCAGCTCCCGCAGATCCCGCTCGATGCAGAAAATATAGGGTTGCTGGCCGGTCTTGTCGCGCGGGGCGACGATCGTCTGCAGGGTCGGCACGACCTCCCTGGCAGCGGAAACCAGCAGACTCTCCCCGGTCCAGGTGCCCTCCTCCAGCGCTTTGGGGATGTGCGTTTCAAGGCAGCGCTTGGCCGCCCGTTCCGGCATCAGATCGCTCAACCGCAGCTGCAGTCGTTCCCGCCTGCTGATCCCGAACAGCTCCCGGCCGGCCTGGTTCAGGTAAACGACCTCGCCGTCTGGTTTGAGCATGCTGACGACATCGGGCAGGTTGTCCATCAGCAGGTCAAGCTGCAGCTGCAACTCTTCAAGCTTGACCAGCTCGGAGATATCCTGCACCAGGGCCAGAAAGTAGTCCTCCCCGGCCAGCTGCACGTGACTGACATTGACCTCGACCGGAAAAGTCCGGCCATCCTTGCAGCGGGCGAGGGAGCGGATCCGCTGGTGATCGGTCCCGGAAAAATTGGCCAGGAACAGTTTGAACGTCTCTTTACTCAGACTTTCGTCGACGTCAACCACCGTCAGCTGCAGCAGCTCCTCCTTGCTGTAGCCGAGGCTGGCGCAGGCGCGCTCGTTAACCTGCAAAAAACGTCCATTGTTATCATGCAGAAAGAAGGCCTCGTGCGCCTGTTCGATGACGGTCCGAAAGAGCGTTTCGCTGTTCTCGAGCTGCTGCTCGCGACTGGACAGCTCGCGGTCCAGGTTGATGTTGGCCTGCTGAAAACTCTGCAGCAGCAGCCGGTTTTCCAGGTTCAGCGCGAGGGTCTCCACCACCTGGGACAGCACCGCCCGGCTGTCCTGCAATGAGCCGTCTTCCGCTCGGCAGTGTCCCAACAGCACCAGCCCCGCCCCGAAGACCGCCGCCTCAAAGGGGATCAGCAACAGCTCTTTGCAGGGCACCTGCAACTGTGGCAGGAGCCGGCAGGCGTCGTCTGCGCCCAGCAGCTGTTCACTCTCATCCGCAAGGTGCAGCGGCACTCCCTGCAGCGGCTCATCCCCTTCAGCCTGATAGCAGCGCTCGATCTGCCAACCCGATTCCAGTTTGCGACACAGCGCCACCAGATCGAGAGCTTTGAGCAGGGCAAGCTTTTCCAGGGCGCTGTCGAGCATCCCCTCAAGATCGCCCTGAGCGCTGATCGTTTCTGCCAGCGCGCCGAGCAGCTGCGCGTCCTCGGCCTGCTCGATCAGCATGGCGTTTTCCGCTTCCAGCACCTTCAGGCGGTCCTGAAGGTCTTTGACCTGCTGTTCAGTCAATCGCGTCGAGCTCCTGGAGAAACTGGCGGATCTGTTCAGCGACCCACTCCGGTTCATCGATCATCAAATAATGTGCGGCCGTCGCACAGCGTTGCAGCCGGCTGCCGGGGATCTCTCGGTGCAGGCGTTCGACGATCTCTTCCGACAGATAGGGATCGGCGCTGCCCCAGAGGATCAACGTCGGCAGGTCGATGCTCTGCAACTGTCCCGAAATTGCAGTCAAATCACGATTGTCGAGACACTTGGCGAAATGCAGAAATGCCTTGCGCCCCTGTGCGGTGGCGAGAGGCTTCCAATACCGTTCCAGCAACTCAGGCGTCAGCTTCTGTTTGTCATACAGGCCACGCTCTATGGCGATTCTGAACAACCGCCGGTCGACAATCGCCATCAACAGCTGGCGAATCACCGGCGTCCGCATGATACTGATCGGTTGCACCGGCCAGTGATCGTAGCCGACCGGATTGAGCAGGCAGAGACTGCGCAGCTTGGCGGGATAGCGCACGGCGAAAATCTGCGCGATGCCGCCGCCCAGGTCATGCCCCACCAGGTGCGGTCGCTCGATCTGCAGCTGAGCGAGCAGCTCGGCCAGCCGCTCGGCGTGATCGACCAGCGCGTAAGACTGGTCGAGCGGCATTGCCGAGTCGCCGCAGCCGAGCAGGTCGAAACGATAGACGCTGAAATGCGGCTGTAGATGCGGGATCAACAGGTCCCAGACAAAGGAGTAGGTGGTGATCCCGTGAACCAGAACCAGCGGGTCCCCGGCGCCAGATTTATGATAGGCAATCTGTTGTCCGGCAATCGAACGGTACTGCATGGCAACCAAAGCATCCGCCTCAGGGCAATGAATCGATCTGTGCAGAAATCAGCAATGTCACTGCGGGTAAATTGTAGCAGGAAACTCAGGCTTTGCTCTGTCAGGAGGGGGATTGAGGGTTCCGGTCAGTTCAGCGGCGCCGGACTCTTTTCCGGCGGAAGTTGGGTTTGCAGGGCGGTCTCAGCGGCCAGTTTCGGCAGCAGCAGCCAGAGCCTGCCGGCCTGCTTCATCCGCCCGGCGATCTGGCCCGCGGCGTTGCCCATCCCCCAGAAGAAGTCGGCCCGCACCCGCCCCTTGATCGCCCCGCCGGTATCCTGGGCGACCATCAGTTGATTCAGCGGCTCTTCGCTGCCGGGAAAGCTGGTGGCCAGAAATACCGGCGCGCCGAGGGGAATGGTGCGCGGATCGACGGCGAGGCTGCGCCGGGCGGTCAGCGGCACCCCCAGGGAGCCGGGCGGGGAGGTGTATTCGGCGGGGAGCTCGCGAAAGAACACGTAGCTGGGATTCTCCGCCAGCAGCTGCTTGCCCGCCTCGGGGTTCTCCGTCACCCAGCGGGCGATGTTCTGCATCGACATCTGGTTACGGGTCATGGCACCCCGGTCGAGCAGCAGCTTGCCGATGGAGCGGTAACGATGGCCGTTCTGGTTGGCGTAGTTGACCATCACCAGCTCGCCGTCCGGCAGGCGGATGCGCCCCGACCCCTGAATGTGCAGGAAGAACAGCTCGACCGGGTCCTCGACCCAGAACAGCTCGTGGCCGTCGAGCGGATTCTCGCCGTTGTCGATCTGGTAGCGATCGAAGTAGGGCACCACCCGGTTGCCGACCACCCGACCGCGCAGCCGGTAGTTGTTCAACTCGGGATAGATCTCGTCCAGGTCGACAATCAGCAGGTCATCCGGCTGGGCGTACAGGGGATGCCGGAAACGCTCGGTCTGCACCCGGCTCCCCTCCAGCTCCGGTCCGTAGTAGCCGGTGATCATCCCCTCGATGCTGCCGTCTTCGTTGCGCACCTGATGGGGCTGGAAGAAGGTCTCAAAAAACTCACGAGCCGCAAGGTCATCACTCGGTTCGATCCTCAGCGCCTCTTCGCAGACCCGCTGCCAGCGGATCCGCCGGGACAGCGCCTTGCAGCTGCCCTGAAAGGTCTCGAGGGCCGGCCCGTGGCGATCCTCCTGCCAGCCTTCGATCTCCGTCCAGTCCACCGGCAGCAGCGGCTCGGCTGGTAGCGCCGGCGGCGGTTCCACGACAGGCGGGATCTCTTCTTCAATCGGCAGCGGGGGAAGTTCCGGCGGTTCGGCCGGAGGGGGCGTCTGCGTCGCGCAGGCGGCCAGCAGCAACAACAGCAGCAATGAAAAAAGAAGGCGTTTCATCATTAAGTTCCGTTAGGTCTGATTAGCCACAAACAAGCTCCGATTATAGCCAAACCGACCAATAAACAAAAGGATTCTAATCGAAGTTCAGCGCAGCTGCGGCCTTATTTCCAGCGGCTGAATCGCCGGATAAAGCAAGGCTGTCGATATTATTCAGAAAATTTCGACCCGGTTAAAACATATCGAGGGGATCGACATCGACCGTCAGCGCAACCCCCTTCGGCAGGCGGCCGCGCCCCTCCTCCAGTGTCCCCAGCAAACGCCGCAGCGCCGGACGTTCAAGTGACTTAAGGAGGATCTGGTAACGGCTTTTTCCGCGCAGCCGGGCCAGCGGGCAGGGGCTGGGCCCAAGCACCTCGACCGGACCGGCCGCAGCGGTCAGGCGACCGGCCAGCTGCTCTGCGGCGCCTTTGACCTGTCCGGCCGTGTTGCCGGCCAGCACCAGGTTGATCAGGTGGCCGCAGGGCGGATAGCCAAGCTCCTGACGGAACGGCAGCTCCTGTTGATAGAAATCGGCGTAGTCCTGCCGCGCCGCGCAGTCCAGAGCGTAATGCTCGGGGTTGTAAGTCTGGATCAGCACCTGCCCGCCGCCGCAGGCGCGGCCGGCCCGCCCGGCGACCTGGGTGAGCAGCGAAAAGCTACGCTCGGCGGCGCGGAAATCGGGCAGGTTGAGGATGCTGTCGGCGCCGAGCACCCCGACCAGGGTCACCCCGGGAAAGTCGTGCCCTTTGGCGATCATCTGGGTGCCGACCAGGATATCGATCTGCCGCGCCATCATTTTTTGCACCAGCTTCTGGTGCGCCCCTTTGCGGCTGGTGGTATCGCGGTCCATGCGGGCGACGCGGGCGCCGGGGAACAGCTCGGCCAGCTCCTGCTCAAGCCGTTCGGTCCCCGCCCCTTCCGGGGTAATGTTCAGGCCCTGGCACTTGGGGCAGCTCTCGGCCGGCGGTTCGTGATAATCGCAGTAGTGACAGCGAACCTGCCGCTCGCGTTGATGGAAGGTCAGGGTGATCTCGCAGTTGGGGCAGTGGAAGCTGGTGCCGCAGTCGCTGCAGAGCAGAAACGGCGCGAAGCCGCGGCGGTTGAGCAGCAGCAGCGCCTGCTCCCGGCGCTCCAGGCACTGCTGCACTGCTTCGATCAGCCGGTTCGCCAGCGCCCCGTCCGGAGTCTGTTCGGTCAGGTCGATCAGCTCGACCTGCGGCATTTCACCGGCGTGGCTCCGGGCCTGCAGCTGCAGCCGGGTCAGGCTGCCCTGTTCGCTGCGGTAGTAGCTGGCGAACGACGGCGTGGCGCTGCCGAGCAGCACCGGGCAGTTCTGCTGCTGGCCGCGCACCAGCGCCAGGTCGCGGGCGTTGTAGCGGAACCCCTCCCCCTGCTTGTAGCTGGCCTCATGCTCCTCGTCGACGATGATCAGCCCGAGCCGTGGCAGCGGGGCGAAGATCGCCGAGCGGGCGCCGATGACGATCTGCACCTCGTCGCGGACGATCGCCCGCCAGGCATCGAAACGCTCGCCATCGGACAAGCCGCTGTGCAAGACCGCCAACCCGACCCCCTGTTGTTCAAACCGGGCACGAAAACGGGCGACCAGCTGCGGCGTCAAAGCGATCTCCGGCACCAGCACCAGGCTTTGCCGGTTGCGCTCCAAAGCCTCGGCGACGGTTCGCAGATAAACCTCGGTTTTGCCGCTGCCGGTCACGCCGTGCAGCAGAAACGGGGCAAACCCGCCGGCCTCAAGCGCTGCGGAAAGAGCGGAAAGCGCCGTCGCCTGTTCCTGGTTGAGGGTCAGAGATTGGTCTTCGGGAAGCGGTTCGGTCAAAAACGGATCGCGCCGCCGCTCCTGTTCGGACTGGAGGAGAAAACCGAGTTCGACCAGCCGGCTCAGCGCGGCATGGGGAGCCGGGAATCCCTCCCGCAGCTGGCTGAGGCTCACCTCCCCCTGCTGGCGGATAAATTCGAGCAGCTGGCGCTGCTTCTCCCCGCGCGGCTGTTCGGTCAGGTCGCTGGCGCGATAGACCGGCTCGCGCAGCACCGCAAGGCTCGACTTGTCGCCGCCGAGACCGGCCGGCAGGGCGCTGCGGATCACCTGCCCGAGCGGGTGCAGGTAGTAATCGGCCGCCCAGCGCAGCAGTTTGAGCAACTCCGGTGGTAAAAGCGGTTGCTCGTCGAGCAGCTCCTTGAGCGATTTTAGCCCCTCGCCCGAGCCCTGCCGCAGCTCCAGCAGGTAACCGACCGTGGTCCGCCGGCCGAAGGGAATTCGCACCCGCATGCCAACCCGTGCCGAGCCGGCCAGCGCGTCCGGTACGGTGTAGGAAAACAGCTGTTTGAGCGGTGCATTGACCGCAATATCGGCTATCAGTTCAGGCATCGACTTCCTGATTTCCAGAGAAAAGTTTCCGCCGCTATTCTTACCACAGGGCAGGCTGCGGCGAGGAGAAATTTAATCCTCCGACAGGGCGGAATCAGCATCCGCAGGATCTGGCGGAAATTTCCGCTATACTGGTTAAAACAGGGAGGCTGTGATGCGCATTGAACTCAAGTATGGTGAAGCGGGCCTGCAGATCGAGGCGCCGGAAACGCCGAACTTTATCGGTGTCCTCTATCCGCAGGAGACCGAGGTATTAGCCGCGCCGGAGGAGGCCGTCCGGCAGTCGCTGCGCAAACCGATTGCCAGCGCACCGCTCAAAGAGCTGGCCCGGGGCAAGGCCGACGCGGTGATCGTCATCAGCGACATCACCCGGCCGGTGCCGAACACCCTGCTGCTGCCGCTGATCATCGAGCAGCTGGAGGCGGCGGGCATCCCCGGCGAAAAGATCAGCATCCTGATCGCCACCGGCATCCACCGTCCCAACGAGGGGGCGGAGCTGGAACGGCTGGTCGGCAAGCAGATCGCCGCCGGCTACCGGATCATCAACCACTTCTCGAAAAACCAGGATGATATGCAGCTGGTCGGACAGATCGGCGACGGGGTGCCGGCCCTGGTCAACAAACATTATCTGCATGCCGACCTGAAAATCCTCACCGGCTTCATCGAGCCGCACATGTGGGCCGGCTTCTCCGGCGGGCGCAAATCGATCCTGCCGGGGATCTCCTCGGTGAAGACGCTGGAATTCATGCACGGCCCGGAGATGGTCGCCCACCCGCAGACCCGTTACGGGGTGCTCGACGGCAACCCCTTCCACGAAGCGGGGTTGGAAATCATGGCCAAGGCCGGGGCCGATTTCATCGTCAACGTGACCCTCGACACGGCGAAGCAGCTGACCGGGGTCTTCTCCGGCCACCCGGTCGAAGCCCACCTGGCCGGGGTGGAGTTCCTCTCCCGCCACTGCGTAAAGACTCTGGATGAGCCGCTCGATTTCGTCGTCACCAGCAACGCCGGCGCGCCGCTCGACTGCAACCTCTACCAGACCGCCAAGGGGATCTCGGGCGTCGCCGGGGCGACCCGCAAAGGCGGGGTGATCCTGATCGCCACCGAATGCCTGGAAGGGTTCGGCAGCGAGGAATACCGCGAGGTCTTCGAGCACGCCACCACGCCGCAGGCGTTCATCGACAAGCTGATGAAAAAGGAGTTCTTCATCCCCGACCAGTGGTGCGCGCAGGAAACCTACCAGGTGATGCTGAAGAACGAGATCTGGGTCCACACCACCGGAATCGACGCCGCCACCCTGGAGCGCTTCCACTTCCGCCCGGTGGCTAGAATCAACCAGGCGATCAAAGAACTGCTGAACCGCTTCGGTCAGAACGCCCGCTGGGCGATCGTGCCGGACGGGCCGCTGCTGATCCTCAAGGTTGGCTGACCATAAGTTCTCGGGTGAACCCTGTTGGACATTATGGCCCAATCAATTCAGTTGCGACGTCTTTAATGCCGTTAGATATTTGCCTAAGATGTAAGGCAATGAATGCCTCGGAAAATAGTCAGTTAAATTTCACCGTTCTTCATTTTCAGAAGGGCGAGCGGTGGACAGCCATATCAACAGTTGCGGCAAGTGTTCGATGCGACTGTCAGGCCCCTTCAGGCCATTTTGCGCATTGCAATCCCCCCACCCAGCCACTATTCTTAGCCTTCACCCGACTCCGGCACTCAACAACCCGCGCTGCCGAATCCATCTGCCAAAGAAGGTCATATGAATTCAATCGAAACCGGCCACCTGAGACTCTGCGACCTTTACCCCGACATTGAAAGGCTCACGCTGTTTGTCGCCTTCGAGGAGGCGGACGCAGAGGCCGAACCGAACTACCAGCAAATTATCTTTACCGAGAATTCGACCGTGGCCTTACGGCTTGACTGCTCACGGGATGAATGCGTCGCTGGGGGCTTTGACTATGCGCCGTCTATCGCTGAGCTGATCCGCAGCGGTGAGCAACGGACCCAGGGCAAGCTCGCCTGCCAGGGCTCGCTCGGCAGCGGCGCAGAAGGTTTGTGCTGCGCGCTGCAGTCGGAATACCGCATCATTATTCAGCGAAAGCCCTGAACCAAGATATCGGTTCGGGATCAGGCAACTGGTTATCATCCATAAAAGAGGGGGCTTACGTGCTCTATATCGTTCAAATGATCGTCTCCGGAACGGCGGCCCAACCACGGGTCTTTGCCGACCAAACGAATGCCCAGGCGGCCTTCATCGCTCTGGTTCGTGAGCACCGCGCAGCCGGATTTGCGGAATACTGTGCCATCAATCAGGCTGATCCCGAGTCGTTTGCCACGGCCAAGGCGTTCGCCGGCACCGGCGCCGGGGCGGGCTTCTGCTTCTGGGAGCAGGCTCTTGAAGCCGACGGGGGGGCAGTGAACCAGGTGCAGCGTCCTCCGCAAGGCAGGCAGCCGGTCCTGGAGGCGGCGGCCGAAACGCAGCAACAGGTCCTGGGCGTCCAGACCGAACTGCGTTGCCTGACGGAGAAGTTGACCGGCATGAGCCAGGAGCTGATCCGGCTGCAGTCCCTGCTCGGCGAAGAGGACGCCGGGGTCGGGTCGGCTGAGGCCTCTGGCGCGCCAGAGTTGACCACGCCGGAACCGGATACGCTGGACGAAAAACACCAGAGCGCCGAATGGCAGGAATTCGTTCAGTCGCTGATGCAAATGTGTGGGGGGAATTGGGGAGAGTTTCCCCTGCTGTCCCGTCAGGACTGGCG
>CALZHR010000131.1 GCA_945787335.1 uncultured Desulfuromonadales bacterium | reverse complement strand
GCTTCGGCGACCGACTTCTCTTCGAACAGCGACTTGATCCGTTGCAGATCCTTGCGCGCCCGTTCCAGTTCAATCAGCACCTGTTCGTGGCTGGCGCGGGTGCCGTCGAGGGTGGTCTGCAGCAGGTCGCTGCGCAGGGTCACCAGCGGCTGGCCCGATTTGACCCGGGCGCCGTCGCTGAAATGAATCTTTTCTACGATGCCGGAGACCTCGGCGGCAACCCGCGAGATCCGGGCATAGCGGACGCTGCCGACCAGTTCAACCTGCGGCTCCGCCTTGCCCTGGCCGATTTCAGCGACTTCCACCAGCATCGGTGGCGGGCCCTCGGGCTTTTTCGCCTCTTCAGCCAGGGCCAGCGCGGGCAGCAGCAGCGCCAGTAGCAGGGCGCCGGTTTTGATCAGGGTATGTGGGTGCATGGTGCCTCCTGTTGCATCCCGTGGAGGGAAAAATCAAGAATGTGCGCGCTGATGCATGCGCGCAGATTTGCCCCGTCCGGCAGACCGGCCAGGATCCGCGCGGTCTCCGGGCAGCGGATGAAATGAAAAATCTGGCCGGTCACGCTGCTGATGCAAAGGGATATTTTTTCCGCGCTCATATCGGGGCGAACTCCGGCAATGGTCTCTTTCAGCAGCTGGTGGATCGGCAGAACCAGTTCCCGCAGCAGCAGTTCCATGGCGACATTATCTTCCGCCAGCTGGCGTGCGACCAGGCGCAGAAAATTCTGCGTGGCGGCGACCTGCTCGTCATCGCCAAGATGGACCAGGATATAGGCGCCGAGAATGTCGCGCAAGTCGGGATGGGTCTGTTTGTTCAGGGTCTGGCGCAAGCTGTCGCACTTGGCTGCGGCAACCCGGCTGAACCTGCGCCTGAGCACTTCGAGGTAGAGGTTGCGCTTGCCGCCGAAGTGGTAATTGACCAGTGCCAGGTTGACGCCGGCGGCCTCGGTCAGAGAGCGGACGCTGACGGCATCGAAGCCTTCGGTGAAAAAGGCCTCTTCGGCGACTGCGAGCAGCCGTTCCCGGGGTTTCATGTTGGTCAGTTTGATGGCAGTCATTAAACGTCACTTTAAACGTTGTTTAAGGCCTGTCAAGGGGAGATAGAGTAAAAAACTGTTCAGGTGGAAGGTTGCAGCGGCCCGGCAGGGAGACTGCCGGGCAAGAGGGTTATTTCAGCGCGGAAAAATCGATCAGCAAGGCCAGGGGGATAAAGGTGTCGATCTCCAGCTCCCTTTCTGGCAGGACCTGTTCGGAAAACTGGCCGAGCAGGTCAAACTCGCGGCGGTAGGTGGCGTGAAAGCTGTGGCGCAGCTTTTCGATCTGCGTGGCGTCGAGACCGGGGAAATTAAGGCTGCAGTAGTCGGCCATAAACACCTCGCCGGACAGGTCGATGTTCGGCAGGCCGTGCAGGCGGCAGAGCAGCGGCCGGTGGCGGTAAACCAGGCAACCTCCGTCTTCTCCCAGCAGCGGGCAGGGTGTGGGGTCGTCTTCCGGCATCTGCTCCCAGTCGTCGTGCGGCAGCCGGTTGAGGATATAGGGCTGTGCAAGTTCCGGCCACTGTCGCTGCAACTGGTCCCGGCGGGCGCGCGCCTTGCTCAGGACCTGCTGACGGGTGGCTTGCGGCAGCAGG
>CALZHR010000130.1 GCA_945787335.1 uncultured Desulfuromonadales bacterium | reverse complement strand
CGAGCTTTCGCGCCAGCCAGGAGCAGCTGTAGGTGAGCAGAAAGTACAGCAGGGTGATGCTGATCCAGACCTCGAAGGTCAGGTAGGTGGCGGCCATCAGCTCCATGCCCTGAAAGGTCAGCTCCTGGATCGAGATCACCGAGACGATCGCCGAATCCTTGATGGTCGAGATCGCCTGTCCGGTCAACGGCGGAAGCATTTTCTGGAACGCCTGCGGCAGGATGACGTGCCGCAACAGCTGCCAGCGGCGCATTCCAAGCGCCTGGGCCGCCTGCCACTGGCCGGATTCGATGGCGTTGATCCCGGCGCGGACGATCTCGCCGATATAGGCGCCCTCGAGCAGCGCCAACGTGACCACCGCGGCGCAGAACGCCTCCAGCTGCTCCGGCGGCGCCAGCAGCAGAGCGCTCAGGTTCTGCAGGCGTTCCGGCAGTGCGGCGAGCCGCTCGGGAATCCGCAGCAGCGGCAGCAGCTGGTCGCTGACAAAGAAGTAGCCGATCAGAATCAGCACCAGCGGCGGCAAATTGCGCAGCAGAGCCACGTAGGTGCCGCCCAGCAGCCGGTTGAACAGGTGCAGGCTGGTGCGCAGCAGGCCGGCGAGCAGGCCGAACGGCAGTGCCAGCAACAAACTCCAGAAACTCAGCCGGATGGTGGTGAAGAGTCCCTGCAGCAGCAGATTCGGCACCCAGCCGGCGCCGGCGTCATGCCGCAGCAGGTACTGTGGAATGACCGCCCAGTTCCATTGGTACGCGAGCCCGGCCTCGATCCGGTAGCCGAGATAGAAGGCTGCAGCGACCAGCAGGATCAGCAGCAGGCTATCGAGCCGCCCCCAGCGGGTACGGTGTCCAGGCAGCATGCGGAGTTCCCCTATTCGACCTGATCCTTCCAGTTCTGGGTGGTGAACCAGTAGTTGTAGCGCTCCTGCAGCCAGCCGTCAGCATTGCGCACCCGGATCCAGTTGTTCAGGAAGTTGAGAAAATCGCCATCCCCCTTGCGGATGGCAAACCCGATCGGCTCCTTGGTGAAGGTTTCTCCGGCGAGTGGCAGAAACAGCTTATCGGCATATTTCAGGGTCTGAAACTCGGGAAAGGGCTGTGATGAGACCATCGCCGCAGCGCGGTTGTTGAGCACCTCCTGGAGCGCCTGCCCTTCATCATCGAACAGTCGCAGCTGAGCCTTCGGCAGGTGTTTCTTAGCTGCTGCGGCGGCCGTGGTCCCGATCCGCGCGACGATGGTCAGCTGCGGATCGTTGAACGCCTCCAGGCCGCTGCGGCCGGAAGCCAGCTTGCTGCTGGCGACGAGCGACATGCCGCTGAACTCGTAAGGATCGCTGAAATTGACCTTGAGGTTGCGCTGCGGGGTGATCCCCATGCCGCCGATGATGACATCGAACTTGCCGGTCAACAGCGCCGGGATGATCCCCGACCACTTGGTCGGCACGAACTGCACCTCGACGCCCATATCCTCGGCGAGCTTTTTCGCCACCTCGATCTCAAAGCCGGTGTAGCCGCCCTGCTTGTCCTTCATCGCCCAGGGCACGAAGGTGGAAAAGCCGACCTTGAGCCGGTTTTTTTCGATCACCTGCTCCAGAGTGCTTTGCCGGACCAGTTCCTGTCTGACTTCGGCCGCCAGCAGCGGGGTGGTCAGTGCCAGCAGCAACAGGCAGAAAACCAACGTGCGCTTCATCGTAACCTCCTTTGTTCAGTGAAAAAATCAATTAACTCTCAGCTGTAACCTCTGCTCCAGAAAGCTTACCAGGACAGAGAGGGATAGGGTCAGCAGCAGGTAGAGCGCCGCCACGCTGAACCAGATTTCAAAGGTCAGAAAGGTTTCGGCGACGATCTGCTGCCCTTGCATGGTCAGATCGTAGATGGCGATGGTCGAGACCAGGGCCGAATCCTTGATCAGCGAGATCCCCTGGCTGGTCAGCGGCGGGAGCATCTTGCGCAGCGCCTGCGGCAGGATGATCAGCCGGTAGCTCTGCGCCCTGGTCAGGCCGAGGGTCGCACCCGCCTCCCACTGACCGGCCGGGATGGCAAGAATTCCGGCCCGGATGATTTCCGAGGCGTAAGCCCCCTCAAACAGGCTGAGCGCCAGAATCGCAGAGGTGAACCGGCCGATATCGAGAACCGGAGCAAAGACAAAATAAATGATAAAGATCTGGATCAGCAGCGGTGTATTGCGGATCAGTTCCAGGTAAACCCAGGCGACCCAGCGCCCGAGAGGGCTTTGTGAGAGGCGCAACAGGGCGGTGAGCAGGCCGATGATGAAGGAGAGCAGCAGGCTGACCAGGGAAATCTGCAGCGTCAACCCCACCCCCTGCAGTAACGGCCCGGCCTGCCAGCCCTCAGCGCCGCGGCTGAGCAGATAGCGGGGCACCCGCGACCACTGCCAGTTGTAGCCGAGGTTTTCCGCGCCCGACAGCAACCCCCAGCAGCAGCCGGCAACAACCAGCAGAAAAGCCGTCAGTTGCAGCAGATCATTTCCAGCAGGGCGTGCAATCGGCTTGATGCGGAAAATCGTTCTGCTCCTTCAGCCGCCGCGGCAACCGGGCCGGTTCTTCAAGACATACTGCTGGTGGTACTCTTCGGCGCGCCAGAATGGCCCGGCGGGGGTGATTTCGGTCACAACCGGGCCCTGGTACTTGCCGCTCTTCTCAAGTGCAGCTTTTGAATCTGCGGCGATCTGCCGCTGTTCTTCCGTGTGACAGAAGATCGCGCTGCGGTACTGGGTGCCGACATCCCAACCCTGAAAGTTCAGGCTGGTCGGATTATGTTTGGCCCAGAAAACCTCGAGCAGCTGCGCGTAGCTGATCCGTTCCGGGTCGAAGCGCAGGTCAACGACCTCGGCGTGCCCGGTCTCCCCGGTGCAGACCTGCTGGTAGGTTGGATTTTCGGTGTTCCCCCCCATATAGCCGACCGCCGTCTCGAGCACGCCATCCAGCGTGCGGAACGCCTCTTCCACTCCCCAGAAACAGCCGGCGGCAAAGGTTGCCCGTTCCATCGTTGCTCTCCTTTGGTTTGCAGTACCCTCTCGTTGAATTATAGCGCCTGCAGCGCCAGCAGGTTCATCATCCCGATGAGAAAGCCGAGCAGGGCGCCGAACAGGTTGATGTACTTGAACTGTTCCTTCATGATCCCCATCAGCAGCCCTTCGACCTGCAGCAGGTCGAGGCTGTTAACCTTCTCCTCGACCATCCGCCGCACGTTGAGGGTTTCCACCAGGCGCGGCGCTTCCTTTTTCAGCAGTTCCTCGACCAGCTGGCAGATGCCGCTCTCAAGCTCCTGGCGCAGATCGTTCGGCAGCCGTGCGGAGAGCAGCCCGAGCGGCTTGCGGTAGATCCATTCCTCGCTCTGCTCCTGCAGGATCGCCTCCAGTGCCGCCCTGGCCTGCGGCGAGCGGAGCACCTCGAGCAGTTTATCGGCCAGCCGGTCACGACTGCGCTCCAGACCGCCGTCCGGCAGCACAGCCTGAAACAGGCTGTCGAAGGAGCGGTCCTTGAGCCGGTCGATCGCCCCGTCGGTGAGGATCAGCGCAGTATCGATGGTCTTGCGCGACTGCACCGCGGCGACCACGCGGCCGCGGACAAACTGGCGCACCCCGCTGACTTTCTCGTAGGGGAGCTTCTCCAGGTAGCTGGCCAGAGAGCGGTCGAGCAGGCCATCGATCCGCTCGCGCAGCAGTTTGGCCAGCTGCTGCTGGGTCTGCGCCTCCTTCAGCCAGGCGGCGATCTCGTCGCCAGCCTTGTCGAGAAATCCGGGGATCTTGTCGTAGATCTTGTTCAGGTCGAGAAAGCCGCTCAGCAAACCGGCCAGGCCACCAAGGGAATCGAGAAAGCCGTCGACCGCCGCCTTCCCCTTTTTCACCAGTCGCTCGCGGAACTGCGGATCGTAAAGCATGCCGCCGAACTTTTCGAGCAGCGGCGGCAGCTCCTTTTCCAGCTGATCGAGGATCAACGCGACCAGGTCGGCCGGCAGCAGCTCGCGCAAAGAGCGCTCGCTGGAGAGCAGCTTTTCGGTCTTGCGGTCGACATAGTTGCCGACCATCTCAGCCATCTTCGGCGACTGGAAGAAACCGCTCAGCTTGCCGTCAAGATGGTGCTGCAGATCGCGGTAGCGCTGCGGGTTGAGGAAACTCGACAGATCGCGGGCCAACAGCTGGTCGCCCTGACGCTGCAGATAATCGCGCAGCTTCTCTTCAAATGCCTCGCTCTGCAGGTACTCGAAAACCAGTTTGGTCAGCTTGCCACGCAGCAACTCGACCAGTTCGCGAAACCGCTTGCGGAAGCGGTCCGGCACCAGGGTCTCCAGCGGACCCAGCTCGCGGTCGAGAAAGGTGCCGAGCTTGTCGGTCACCGCCAGGCGCAGTTCACGCTGCACCGAATCCTTGGCGAAAGCGCGGCCGACGTCGTCGGCGGTGAGCAGATGATCACCGACCATCTCGCCCATCTTCGCCGCCAGTTCCCCCCGCTTGGCCGGGATGATCCCCGGCGTCAGCGGCACCCGCAGGCCGAGCAGCCGCCAGGCCTTCAGCGGCCGGAACAGCATGCGGATGGCGATGTAGTTGGTCACATAGCCGATCAGCGCCCCGAGCAGGGGCGGGATCAGCCAGGGCAGATACTGCTGATATTCGATAATCAAACTTTTCACTTTTCTATTAACCAATGCGGGCGCCCCAGCGGGGCGCCCCTACTCTACAGAGTCCCGTTTTTCGATCTTGCTGTCTGGTTTCAGGGCGGTGTAAAAAGCTCCAGCTGCGAGCCGCCCGCCGAGCGCGGGAGTGAGTCGTAGCCGGAGGCTACGTCGCAACGACTGCGCTCAAGGGGAACGAAGCAGATGGTGTTTTTTTCACCGCCCCTCCCACTTATTGATCCATTTCGATCAGGGAGTGATCGCCGATATTCATCCGCCGCGGCGAACCGATCAGGGTCACCGAGTCGCCCAGCAGCGAGTGATCCAGGATCAGGTTGCTGACCTTGTTTTCGCTGTTGATGATCGAATCGCGGATCACCGAATTCTCGATCACGCTGCCGGCGGCGATGGAGACATGCGGCCCGATGATCGAATTCTTCACCAGCGCCCCCCGTTCGACGTGCACCGGCTCGATGAACACGGTGTTGTGCGACTCGCCGTGGATGTGATGACGGCCGTTGAGCAGAAAGCGGTTGGTTTCGAGCAGGGTTTCCGGCTTGCCGCAGTCGAGCCAGGCGTCGATCTCCGGGGCTTTGAACTTGCTGCCGGCGCCGATCATGCGCATGAACACCGAAGGCAGGTAGTATTCCCCCTTGACCGTCTCCCCCGCGGCGATGGTCTGTTCGATGGCGCGGATGAACCCGGCGCCGTCCTTCAGGTAGTAAAGCCCGACCTGGGCGAGCCTGGAGATCGGCTGGTCCGGTTTTTCGACCATGTCGACGATGTAGCCGTTTTTGACCACGTTGACCCCGAAGCGCTGGTAGTCCTCGACCTCTTTTGAGTAGATCAGGCCGTCTGCGTCGGCGCAGAGCTGCGGAATCCGGGCCAGGTCGGTGACGAAGATGGTGTCGTTGAAGACCACCAGCAGATCGTCGCCGTCGTTGACCACCGGCGCCGCCAGAGCCACCGCATGGGCCGGACCGAGCCGCTCCTGCTGGATCAGGTAATGACACGTCAGCTCGGGAAACTTGTTTTGCATGAAGTTACTGACCTGCTGGCCGTTTTCATCGGTGATAAAGATGAACTCTTCGGCATTGATCGCCAGCAGCCGTTCGATGATATGCTCGAGGACGGTTTTCCCGGCGACATTGACCAGCGATTTGGCTTTGGTGTGGGTGTGGGGGCGCAGGCGGGTCCCCTTGCCTGCGACGGGCAGTACGACTTTCATCAGACCCTCCGTGATGAATGGTTATTGAAAGAACTATTGTTCGGTAACAAGGAGCAAACTCAGCGGCGCGCCGGCGCCGGCCTCCGGCTGAAAATGCAGATTCTTCAGCTCAGCCCCTTTGCTGAGCAGGTAGCTGGCGAGCAGTTCGCTGCGTTTCTCCGCCAGCGTTTGATCGTAGGCCGGTCCCTGTTCGGTCTCGGCCCGGACTTCGACCTGCCAGACCAATTGCCTATTCTGCTTGAGAAACGCCGCCAGTGGGTCGAGCAGCTTCGGCCCCCCCGGCATCGGCAGCACCGCTCCGTCACCGAACAAGACCTGCCCCGGGTAGCTGAAGGCCAGCGGCTGCTCCTGCACCTCGGCACCGGGCAGCCGCGCGAGCTGCTGGCGAACGCCGGCGAGATCGACCTGTTGAGGCGCCGCTTGCGGTGGGCTGGACGGGGCCGGCGCACAGGCGGCCAGCAGCAATGATGGCAGCAGCAGTGACAACAGAAATTTCATCCAACCCTCCTGAAGTTCTCCCTAGCCGGCCAGCTTGCGCAGGCGAGCGAAAGCCGGATGGTTCAACAGGGATTCACGAAGCAGGTCCGCGGCTAACCCATTAACAATACCACTGATCAGCGAAAAGAGCAGGAAAAAGGGGAGCATCAGCCAGACCGACGGATGGCGGATGATCAGCAGCCAGGCGATCAGCAGCTGGCCGCCGGCATGACCCAGGGCGCCGAGCACCGAGACCCCCACCGGCCCGATTTTCGCTTGCCAGAGGCGATAGCTGGTGGCCATCAGCAAGGTCGCCAGCAGCCCGCCCGAGAGCGACAGCAGAAACCCCGGGGAGAACAGGTTGCCGAGGATCAGACTGCCGACCAGAATCCGCGCGATGCTGACGATCCAGAGCTCCCGAACACCATAAATAAACAGCGCGGTCAACCCCAGGATGTTGGCCAGGCCGAGCCGGAACCAGGGTAGCGGATTCGGCAGCAGCGCCTCAAAAGTATGCAGCGCCACCGCCAGAGCGATAAACAGGGCCAGAAATACCCGCCGCCGCACCCGTTCCAGTTCGGTGTACTCAGCGGCTGAGGAGGTCATACCCCTGCCCCTCGGCAGATTTTCCTGCGATACGAAAGACCAGCCGGTTCGGCACGCAGGCGAGCAGGTCGCCGCTGTGCCGGGCCGCCCCCAGGCCGATACAGATCTTGTTCGGGCAGGGAGAGCTGAGCACCCGCACCGCGCCATCTTTGATTTCAAACCGGGTCAGGCCGAGCGGGCCGGACAGTTCGACCAGCTGCGGCTGATCGAGACTGGCGACAAACAGGGTCTTGTCCCCCGATTCGACCAGCAGCCGGGCACCCGCCTCCTGGCGCAGCGGCACGAGAAAAGAAAGAAAAACCAGCGCGCTCAGCAGCAGCACCAGTTTGCGATCGAAGGCCGTCAGCCGCTGCAGCCAGATCCGCTTCACGGCTCCTCCCGCTGCAGGCCGCTGGTCTGAAATATGCCGCCATCCCGCCCGACCAGCAACCCCTCGACCTCCGGCAGGCGTTCCAGCAGCCGCAACCCCTGCTGCGGACCAAGGACAAAGGCGGCCGTCGCCAGCGCATCGGCCGTCGCGGCATCGGCGGCCACGACGGTCACGCTCTGACAGCCGCGGGCCGGAGAACCGGTGCGCGGGTCGAAAATGTGATGATAGCGGATGCCGTTGCGTTCAAAATAACGTTCGTAGTCTCCGGAGGTCACGACCGCCCGATTGACCAGCGGCAGCACCGTCAGCAGCTCGCCGGTTTTGCGCGGGTGCTGAATGGCGATCCGCCAGGGCTGCCCCTGCTTAGCTCCAAGCAGGCCGATGTCGCCGCCGGCGTTGACCGCCGCTGAAGTGACCCCCGCCTGACGCAGCATCTCCAGCACCCGATCGACCGCGTAGCCCTTGGCGATGCCCCCCAGCTCCACCTGCAGCTCGGCGCTTCGTTTGCTGACGCTGCGCCCCTCGATTTGCAACGCCTCCGGGCCGATGGCGGTCAGCGCCGCCTGCAGCTCGGCCTGGCTCGGCACGAGCGGACGATCGCTCTCGATCCCCCAGACCTGCTTCAACTGGCCGAGGGTCAGGTCGAAGGCGCCGCCGGTCTGCCGTGCCAGCAGCTGGCCACGCTGCAGCAGCGCGGCGGTTTCCTCACTGACGATAAAGGGCCCGGCAGCACGCGAGAGCCGTGAGATCTCAGACTCGGGGCGATAGCTGGTGAGCAGGGCTTCCACCCGGCGCATTTCCGCAAAGGCCGCCGCCGTCGCCCGCTCAAGCTCATCCTCATTCGTGCCGAAGACCTTGAGCTCGACCAGGGTGCCCATGATCAGGGCGGTGCGCACCAGCTGCCGCTCGCCGCCTGGAGCCCGCCACCAGACCAGTCCGGCAACCACCAGCAGCAGCAGGATGACCCACTGAGGGCGAGCGAACATGCGTCAGGCCCCGACGATCTCGCCGATCAGGTCGTACTCGGAAGAGTCGGTGATCTTCAGCTGCACCAGCTCGCCGACATCGGCCTGACCGGCGGTGATCAGGTACTGCCCATCGACATCCGGCGCCTGACGCACGCTGCGCCCTTTGAGCAGCAGCTCGGTCTCCTCGCTGAAACCCTCGACCAGCACGGTTTCGGTGCGCCCGACCAGCGCCCGGTTCTTGGCGAAGGAAACCCGCGCCTGGACCTTCATCAGCCGGTTCAGGCGGCTCTTCTTGGTCTGAGCCGGCACCTGCTCCGGCAGCGTGGCGGCGGCGGTCCCCTCTTCGCGGGAATAGCGGAACACCCCGACCCGCTCGAAGTGCCCCTCTTCGACAAACTTCAGCAGCTTGTCGAACTGCTCGCGGGTTTCGCCGGGAAAGCCGACGATAAACGAGGTCCGCAGAGTCAGATCCGGAATTTTCTCCCGCAGCCTGCCGAGAAGCCCCCGCACCTGGGCTTCGCTCACCCGGCGGTTCATCTGGACAAGGATTCTGTCGTCGATGTGCTGCAGCGGGATATCCAGGTAGTTGCAGATTTTCGGCTCAGTGGCAATCAGCTCGATCAATTCATCCGAAACACCGTCCGGATAGGCATAAAGCAAGCGGATCCAGTCAAGCTCGGCGAGTTTGACCAGCTCTTTCAGCAATTTTTCGATGGTCGTCCCGTCGCTGCGATCAGCACCGTAGGCGGTGATATCCTGGGCGATCAGGTTGATCTCCTTGACCCCCTTGCCGGCCAGGGTCTTCGCCTCCTCAACCACCGAGGCGATACTGCGCGAGCGCAGGGTGCCGCGCAGCTGCGGGATGACGCAGTAGGAGCAGTGATTGGCGCAGCCGTCGGCGATCTTGATGTAGCTGGTATAAAAGGGGGAGGAATTGACCCGCGGGGTCTCATGATCGTAGAGGTAGTCGGGCATGCCGATCACGCTGCTCTGCTCCTCCAGCTGCAGCTGACGCTCGATCAGCTCGACGATGCGCGGCGCTTCGGCGGTGCCCATGAACAGATCGACCTCGGGCAGCTGTTTGGCCAGCTTTTCCTTGTAGCGCTGCGGCAGGCAGCCGGTCACCACCAGCAGCTGGCAGCTGCCGGTCTGCTTGTAATCAGCCACCTCGAGGATCGTGTCGATCGACTCCTCCTTGGCGTCGTTGATAAACGAGCAGGTGTTGACGACGATGATATCGGCCTGCGCTTCGTCGGTGACGATTTCATAGCGATCGAGCGGCAGATGGCCGAGCATCACCTCGGCATCGACCAGGTTCTTCGGACAGCCGAGGCTGACCAGACTGACTTTGAATTTATCCACGTACGTTGATTTCCTGTCTTTTAAGTTTTCGGTTTACACGCGAAGGTACGAGAAGCGAGCAATTGTCTCCAAGGTCAAGGAAAGCAAGAATCGGCAGCGGAGGCGTACACCGTACGCCGCACAATGCCGATTCGCAGCTTGACGCAGAGAGTGGAGAAAAGGGCCGCTTCAGGAACGCATATTCTCAAACTGCAACTCAATCCCCACATCCTTGTTTTTGAGCATTTGCATCACCTCCTGCAGATCATCGATCTTCTTGCCGGTCACCCGCACCTGCTCCTCCATGATCTGCGCCTGCACCTTGAGCTTGGTCTCCTTGATCAGCTTGACGAGCTCTTTGCCCTTCTCCTTGCTGATCCCCTGGACGATGCCGGCCCGCACCCGCACGGCACCGCCGGCTGCCGGCTCTTCCTTGCCGTAGTCGAAACACTTGGGCGAGACGTTGCGGCGCACCAGTTTCGCGATCAGAATATCCTTGATCGCCTGCAGCTTGTAATCATCGGCGGCCAGGATCGACAGGCTCTCTTTTTCCAGGGTCAGTTCATTGGTGGTGCCTTTGAAATCATAGCGGGTCGAGATCTCTTTGATCGCCTGATTGACGGCGTTGTCCACCTCCTGCAGGTCGACCTTGGAGACGATATCGAAACTGGGCATCTATTTTTCTCCTTCGGTTTGGATTTGTTGCGAGGAACTCCTGTAAAGCAGGAACTTATAACACAAAACCGCCCCGGCGGAAAAGCACTAGGGCGGTTTGTATGGTAAATCCGGTTTCAAAAGCAGCTGAGGGTGAGAGTCAATACCCCATCTGCAGATCGCTCGGCCGGACCACTTCCACCCCGGCCGGGCGGATAAAATTGAAAAAGCGATCGGAAATATTCCGGTTGACGCGCAGATCGTGGAACTCGATGGTCGTGCGGTTGCCGTTCGGGTCCTCCACGGTGGTGGCCAGAATCGGAAACAGGTCGCCGGTGGTGTTATTTTCGACATATTCCCGCACCGCGTCGCGGTCGACGACGATCTGCAGGCGGTGGATCAGCTGCGACACGCCGCGCGGCTGCAGCTCGAGGAGATAGTTCCCCTCCCGATCACGGTTTGGAGACGCCCAGCGGATCTGAAAGTCGCGCGAGAGGTTCCCCAGTCCGGTCAGAAAGGTCACCGGGTTGTCACCCTGCTGCTGATTGACCTCCCTGAGATCGCTCTGGATCACCTGTCGATTCTCCGGCAGGTAGACCCACATGGTTTCACCGTCGGAAACGATCTCCTGCGGGCTGGGATCGCGATATTCCCAGCGGAACATCGCCAGCGGCACCTCGCCGGTGGTGCGACGCAGAAACTTGAAGCTCACCTCACCCCGCCCGCGCTGCACCCGGTCGATCGATGCGATGTGCGATTCCTGGAAAAAATCGGCCTGAAAATCGTAAATTCCCGACTTGGCCGTCCCCCGCTGGACCTGGGCGTCACCTTTAAAGGGCGTTTCCAGGGTCCGGATGACATCCCCCAGCCCGACCGACGCTGCCAGCGCAGCAGCAGCCCACCAGCCGAACAATAACAACAGCACTAAGGCTTTTTTCCACATAACTCCACTCCTGATTGACGGAATCTGAATATGCCTGAGATTTTAGCAGGATTTCGCGCTGAGAGATAGCAGCTCAGTTGCCGTTGAGCCGGTCGGTCAGCAATTGCAGCGATTCGACTTGCGGGACCAGGTAGATCGCTCCCTGCAGGGGCTTGCCTGCGGCAGCGGTGCTGTACAGGCGGGTGCGGAGCATCATGCGGGACCCGGCCCCCCCGAGTTGCTTCTCACCCAGCAGTTGGTTGGTGCTTGCTCGGGCGATCTCCGGCGGAGCCGGCAGCGAACGCAGGCCGAGCTGGGATTCGAGACTGGCGAGAAAGGCCGAAGCGAGGATGTTCCCGACCTCTTTGAGGGTGGAACAGGCCGGCTCGCGCAACAGGTCGTCGACAACGTCTTTGCCCAGCAACTGGCAACTGATCCGGTTCGCGCTGTCCTCGGGGAAAAACAGCAGCAGACCGCCATTGAGCTGCCCGCTGATCGCCACATAAACACAGATTCCGGGTGCTTTAAACGGATCTTCATCAAGTGCCCGACCAGCCTCCGCGTCAATACCGAGCGGTTGCCGCAGCAGCTTGGAGAGCATCTCAGCGGCCTCCTCCAGCCCCTGTTGACAGATGCAGAAGAGTGCATCGCGCTGCTGCTGATTGAGCTGGTCTGGATGCATTGACTTATCCTCTCCGCTTTTCCAGCAGACTTTGCAGGTCAAGCACGAAAACGATCTGTCCATCCCCAAGAATGGTGCCGCCGCTATTACCGCGCAGGCGATCGAAGGGGGCCGGCAGAGTCTGCACGAACACCTCGCGCTGTCCGACCAGGCGATCGACCACCAAACCGACCCGCCTCCCGAGCAGTTCGGTGATCACCAGCGGCAGGGGGTTGCGCGCCGGCCCCTTGGTGCGCTTGAGAATCCGCCGCAGGGAGAGCAGTGGCAACAACTCGCCCTGATGAGAAATCACCAGCTGCTTACCGCTGGTCTGAATTTCTTCCTGCGTAATTTCCAGGGTCTGCAGCACCCGGGTAATCGGCAGGGCCATCAGGATCTGATCGCAGTCGATCAACAGCACCCGGATAATCGCCATCGACAGCGGCAACTTCATGGTGATGCGCGTTCCTTCACCGGCCGCAGAATCGATCAGCAGCACCCCGCCGAGCCGCTCTACCGCGGTCTTCACGACATCCATCCCGACCCCCCGGCCGGAGGTCGTGGTGACCTGCTGAGCGGTGGAAAAGCCCGGCTGGCAGATCAACTGCAGCAGGTCATATTCGCGGATCGTTTCGGCCTGCGCCGGGCTGATCAGGTTGCGCTGCAGGGCACGTTGCCGGACCATGTCGGGATCGATACCACGGCCGTTATCGGTCACCTGAATCAACACCTGATCCTGTTCCCGCCAAGCCTTGACCTGAACCTTTCCGCAGCTCTCGATGCCGTGATCGATGGCATTGCGGATCATGTGAGTGAGCGGATCGGCGAGCTCTTCGAGAATCGCCCGGTCCAGCTCGATCGCGCCTCCCTCGACCTCGAAGCTGACCTGCTTGCCGCTACTGCGACAGAGGTCGCGCACGGCCCGCGGCAGCCGGTTGGTGACACTTTCGAGCGGCATCATCCGGACCTGCAGCACCTGGTGATGCAGGTTCTTGACCAGTCGGGCCAGCTGCCCCAGCCCCTCGTCAAGATCGCCCCAATTTTTTTCCGCGGCGGCGCTCTGCAGTTGATAGCGATTCGTAATCAGCTCACCGGTCAGATTAATGAAATGATCGAGCAGGTCGGTACTGACCCGCACGGTGTTACGCGGCACAACCTTTTTATTGCCCTTGGCCGGCAGCTCGATGGGAAAATCGATCGCCACCAGCTCGCGGTAGCTTTTCAGCTGTTCACGGATCTCGTCCTGACTCAGGGCCGTCTGCAACCGCACCAAAAGCTGACGGCTGGAGCTTCCCTGCAGAATCTCCTCCTCGCTTGGCTGGAGCTGCAATATCTCGCCGAGCAGGCCGATCCGCTGCAACAGCACCAGCCAGCGCGGTCCCGGTGCGGCCACGGTTTCAGCCAGCCGCAACCTCAGCTGCAGCCCTGACGCCGGATTTCCTTCGGCCGCTTCCGCGGCAACCAGTTCCAGCTCGTCCGAACTGACTTCAACTGGCGGCGCCGGCGCAGCACCATGCGCGACAAAGCTTTCGACCTCACGCTCTGGGCGCTGCGCGCGGATATCCTCCAGCAACCCTTCGAGCAGATCGACGCCGGCCAGCAGATGATCGATCATCTCACTGTCGATGCATCCCCGGTCGCGGCACAGGGCCAGTCCATCCTCAAGATGATGGGCCAGCCGCGCGGTCGCCTCATAGCCCATGGTCGCCGCCATCCCCTTGATCGAGTGCGCTTCGCGAAACAGTGCGGCGAGCCCTGCGGATTCTTCGGGGTCTGCCTCGACGGCGACCAGCAGCTCCGTCATCTTCTGCAGATGCTCGGCGGCCTCGTGCAGGTACATCGTGCGATATTTTTCAATATCCATCGACTGTCATCCGCCTGGCTGGTTGCAAGCCGCGCTCAGCTGAAGGTCCGCTCAACAATGTCGAGCACCTGCTGGTCACGAAAGGGCTTGACGATAAAATCACAGGCCCCGGCCCTGATCGCCTCCATCACCATGCTCTCCTGCCCCAAAGCGCTGCACATCACCACTTTGGCCTGCGGGTGACTGGCAACGATCTTTTTCAAGGCGTCGATCCCCCCCATCTCCGGCATAACGATATCCATGGTCACCAGATCCGGCTGATGGCTGTTGTAAGCTTCGATCGCCTGGAGCCCGTTTTCCGCCTCGGCGACCACCTCCCAGCCGGCGGTTTCAAAAATATCACGCAGCAAACTCCGCATGAACAGGGCATCATCAACTATCAATACACGCTTGGACACCTTAGCCTCCGCTTCGGGAACACAGATCCGCGACCCTGTGTTGCAGCTGCTCCAGATTGAGCAGGCTGATCATTGTCTCTCGCCAGTTCAGCACTCCACGGATACAATCCTCCTCGGAGCTGCTTTGGATCAGGGTGCACTGCACCAGATCGACGGCGATAATCGGCTGCAACTGATCGACCGCCAGGACCATCGGTCCATGGGCTTCAATCAGCACCAGCAAACGTTCCGCGCGCTGCCCGCCGGCAAAGCCGAGCAACAGCGGCAGGTCGACCACCGGCAGAATCCGCCCGTGGAACCCGATCGCACCGCGAATTTGCGCAGCGGCCCCGGGCAATGGATAGATCATCGGGCCCTCGACCACCTCTTGAACATCGGTGACGTCGAGGGCATAAATTTCTTCACCCAGCTTGAACGGAAGCAGCTGGGTCATGCCGGCCCGGTTTCACCGCTGACGCCGAGCTTAAAGCGGCTGACCGAAGTCAACAGCTCGTCCGCCAGCTTGGAGAGCCGCTGCGAGGCGAAGGTCATCTCCTCCATCGAGGCCGACTGCTCTTCAGTCGCCGCCGATACCTCTTCGGTCGAGGCGGCGTTGTCTTCAGCCACGCGGGCGATCTCTTCGATGGCCGCGACGATTGACTGGGTGCCGTGGCTCTGTTTGCCGGCCAGCTCGGAGATACTCACCGCTTTGCGCTGGGCGGTTTCCGCCTTATCAACTATCGCGTTGAAGGAACTGCCGGTAATATCGATCGCCTCGCGTCCAGCGTCGATCGCCCGGATACTCTCCGCCATCGACTGTTGCACCCTCTGGCTCTGCTCGCGCGTCGTTTCGATCAACCGGGTGATTTCACCGGCCGACTCGCTGGTGCTGTCGGCCAGCTTGCTGACCTCTTCGGCGACCACGGCGAAACCGTGGCCATATTCGCCAGCGCGGGCCGCCTCAATGGTCGCGTTCAACGCCAGCAGGTTGGTCTTCTGGGCGATGCCGGTAATCACGTCGATGATCGTCCCGATCTTCTGCACCTGATCGCTGAAAGCGACGATCTGCGCGCCGTTTTCCTCGACCCGTGAGAGCACCTGCTTCATTTTCTCCAGCGCGGTCCCCGACATCTGCTCCCCCTGACGCGCGGTGCTGGTGGTCTCTTCGGCGGAAGCAGCCAGCTTGTTGGCCGCGGTCGCGATCAGCTCGATCTCGACCGCCATCTCCTTGATCACCCTGGAGGCCCGCTCGACCATCTCCGCCTGGGTTTCCGCCCCGCGGCTGATCTGTTCGATGGAGCCGGCCACCTCGTGCGATGTCGCGGTCATCTCTTCCGCCGTCGCCGCCAGGGCCAGAGAGGATTCGTTGACATTCACCGAGCTGCCGCGGATCTGCCCGACCAGGTTGCGCAGGCTGTCAACCACCAGGTTCAACGAGTTGGCCAGATCCTCGGTTTCGTCGGAAAACACCCCTTTGCGCAGACGCACCTTGCGGCTCAAGTCGCCATCACTGAGTCGCTCGGCGCCTTCGTTGAGGATGCCGAAGTTGGCGGTAAACGCCTTGGAAAAAATCCAGCCGAAAATCAGACCGACCAGCAGAGCACCACCGATGGTCACCAGCTGGTGCAATCCGGCTGGGATCTGCAACTGCGGCACCAGCAGGTTGAGCAGCACCACCGAAGCCACCACGACGATAAACCCGACAACAAACTTGTAACTGATTTCAACACGCATCTGCGGACTCCTTCAGGTCGAAAACCTGTCGTTGCTATTTCTCAGCAGCGCCTGTTATAGCGCTGAGTTTCTATTGCTCTGCGGCCGCACCCCTGACCGGCAGTGGGTCGCCATTCGTCTCCAGACGCTGGTAAACCCGCTCGGCTGAATCGATGCAGCGGAACAGGTCGCGGCAAGCCGGCACCAAGGTTTCCGCGCGGCCCAGCACCAGATATCCTCCTACCGGAAGCGCCGCGGCAAGAGTTCGCAACACGCGCTGCTGCTGCAGGCGGGAAAAATAGATCAGCACGTTGCGGCAAAGGATCAGGTCGGCGCGATAAAATGGTTGATCGCTGAGAATATCGTGCTGGAAGAAGCGTACCTGGTTGCGGATCTCGTCGGCCAGGCGGTAATCTTTTCCCTCTGCAGTGAAGTAATTCGTCAGCGCGGTTTCCGAAACCTCCGCCAGGCGACTCGGCGCAAACAGCCCCCGCTTGGCCCGTTGCAGCACCTCGGCACTGAGATCGGTGGCGATTATCGAGAACAGATCGCCCGCCTTGAGCAATTTCCGGCAGAGCATCGCCAGCGAATAGGGTTCTTCGCCGGTCGCGCAGCCGACACTCCAGATCCGCAACTTCGCCTTGCCGGCGCGAGCCCGCTCCAGCAGCTCGGGCAGAACCTGTCTTTCCAACAGATCGTAGGTCGTCGGATTGCGGAAGAACTGCGAGACATGAACTGTCAGCGCCTCCAGCAGCTGCTGCTGTTCCTGCGGGTCATCAAGCAGTAATGCGTAATAGGGCTGCGGCCCCGGCAGGCCTGCGGCGCGGATTCGCGACGCGATGCGCCGCTTGATGCACAGATCCTTGTAGCCGGTCAGATCAACCCCCTGCTGTTCCTTAAGCAGCTGGCAGATCTGCTGATAATCGGCATCGAGGAAATCACCCCCCACAAAGGGGATCACCGGAGAATTTTCAGGCGAAGTGGTCAAAACCGCTCCGTGAGCATTCATAAGGTTTTCGATCCGGACCCCAGACGATCATCTCCGTGCCTTCGCTCACCGTTCCGATGCGACTGATCAAGCCGGCAAACTCGGGCAGCTGGTCGAGCTGCTGTTCCTGGGAGGTAAACAGCAACTGATAATCTTCACCGCCGCTCAGGGCCAGATCGATCAGCTGCGGATTCTGTTCGACAGCGAGGCGGAATTCACTGCTGAGCGGCAGCGCTGAAAGCTGCAGTTCGGCGCCGACCCCCGACGCTGCGATGATGTGCCCCAGATCGGCAAGCAGGCCATCGGAGATATCGAGCATCGCCGTCGCCAGGCAAGCCTCGGCGAGCTTTTGTCCGAGCTCAACCTGAGCGGTCGGGGTGTGATGCTGGCGTTCCAGTTCGGCGGGCGGCCGCTTTCCCTGTTGCAGCAACTGCAGAGCCAGGGCACTGCCACCCAGGGTGCCGGAGACGTAGATCGCCTCGCCCGGGGCGGCCCCTCTTCGACAGATCGCCCGCCCTTTTTCCACCTCGCCCAACACGGTGACGGAAAGCATCAGCGGACCGGGTGACCGACAGGTGTCGCCACCGGCCAGCACCGCCTGATAACGCTGCGCCTCGGCCAGAAAACCGGCGGTGAACTCCTGCAGCTCCTGGTCACTGACCGCTTTGCTGCAGGCCAGCCCGAGAAACAGACTTTTCGGTGTCCCGCCCATGGCCGCGATGTCGCTGACATTGACCGCGACCGCCTTGCGCCCGAGTTGCTCCATACTGGTCCAGGAACGGGTGAAATGGACCCCTTCGATCAGCAGATCAGTGCTGACCAGCAGCTCTTTGCTGCCGTCCTGCCGCTGGATTGCACAATCGTCACCGATCCCTTTCAGCAGGTGGTCAGCACCGCCTGCCTGCTGTTGAATCTGTCTGATCAAGCCGAACTCGCTCAACGAGCCCCGGGGTTTCTCTGTCATCAGATTATACTCGTCCCATTAATTTTTAGACCTTAATTATTATTTTTCTTTCACGATCTGTCAAGTAAAGCCATAAAAAAAGGCGACCAGCTGATGCTGGCCGCCTGAATGTTTGACTTTGGATCGATCCTAGAGTCGCGGACCGGCCTGGGTGAAGTCGAAATCATCGCTGTCGGTGATGTACTTCTTGAAGTTCTCGATGAACATCCCGGCCAGTTTCTGGGCGGTGGCATCGAACGCGGCGGTATCTTCCCAGGCATTGCGCGGGTTGAGCAGGGTGCTGTCGACCCCGGGCAGTTCTTTCGGGATGTTCAGCTTGAAGAACTGGGTCTGCTCGAACTCAACAGTGTTGATGCTGCCGTCGAGAATGGCGTTGATGCAGGCGCGGGTCGCCTTGATGCTCATCCGCTTGCCGACCCCGTAACCGCCGCCGACCCAGCCGGTGTTGACCAGGTAGGCGTTGACGTTTTGCTGCTCCATCTTCTCGCCGAGCAGCTTGCCGTAAGCGGTCGGGTGCAGCGGCAGGAAGGCCTCGCCGAAGCAGGCCGAGAAGGTCGCCTGCGGCTCGGTGACGCCGCGCTCGGTGCCGGCGACTTTGGCGGTGTAGCCGGAGAGGAAGTAGTACATCGCCTGCTCCTTGCTCAGCTTGGAGACCGGCGGCAACACGCCGAACGCATCGCAGGTGAGGAAGATGATGTTCTTCGGATGGCCACCCTTGAGGCTCGGGTCGTGGTTGTCGATATGGAAGATCGGGTAGGAAACCCGGGTGTTTTCAGTTTTCGAGCCGTCGCTGAAGTCGATGTTGCCGGCGTCATCGGCGACCACATTCTCCAGTAGCGCGTCGCGCTTGATGGCGCGGTAAATTTCCGGCTCGCTCTCTTCGGAGAGGTCGATGCACTTTGCGTAGCAGCCCACCTCGAAGTTGAAGATCCCCTCGTTGTCCCAGCCGTGCTCGTCGTCACCGATCAGCTTGCGGCGCGGATCGGTCGACAGGGTGGTCTTACCGGTCCCGGAGAGGCCGAAGAACAGGGCGACATCCTTATTGGGGCCGACATTGGCTGAACAGTGCATGGAGAGAATGTTCTCCAGCGGCAGCCAGTAGTTCATCATGGTGAAGATCCCCTTCTTCATCTCGCCGCCGTACCAGGTTCCGCCGATGATGGCGATGCGTTTTTCGATGTTGAAGATGACGAAGACGTCGGAATTCAGGCCGTGTTTTTCCCAGTTCTTGTTGGTCAGGCCGGCCGCGTTGTAGACGCGGAAGTCGGCAGCGAAGCCGGGCAGATCGGCCTCGTCAGGGCGGATGAACATGTTCTTGACAAAGTGGGACTGCCAGGCGATCTCGGTGACGAAGCGAACGTTCTTGCGGGTGTTCTGATTGGCGCCGCAGTAGCCGTCGAGGACGTAGACATCCTTGCCGGAGAGGTAGTCGATCACCTCGGCATAGAGCTCTTCAAAAATCTCTGGAGAAACCGGCTTGTTGATGTTCCCCCAGGCGATGTTGTCCTGCGAGGGAGCCTGCTTGACAAAGTACTTGTCCTTCGGCGAACGGCCGGTGAATTTACCGGTATCGACCATCATCGTCCCGTTGGCAGAAACTTTCCCCTCGGCCCGGTCGGTCTCATGGGCAAACAGCTCTTCATAGCTGAGGTTACGGTACACCTTGCCCACACTTTTGAGTCCCAGTACGTCTGCCGTCAATTCGCTCATCTGCGCCTCCCTGGTGATCCACTTCGATCTCGGGTTTTATGGATTATTAGCCTATGGCTCGTAAAAATCTCACATTATTCAGCCTGCACGGCCGCCGTGAACGGCCGGACTATAGCTCAAAAGTCTTCACCAGGCAAGCCTTATAAAGTATTAATAAGAGATTTGCGGTGCTTTTTTACTGCTCAGAAAAACCTGTTTGTTTGAGCCAGAAAAGCCCTTCAGCGGCAAGCCTCAGGAGCTGCCAGCAAGTCACAACCCGATCGGCCTGGTTAGCTTCCTGCCCTTTGCCGCAGGTAAGCAACCAACTGCCAGATCTGCTGTTGGGTGAAATGCGGCTCCCAGGCCGGCATGACCGACCCGCGGCTGCGGAAGGGTTCGACCTGCTTGCCTTTGGCGATTCGCCAGTAGAGATAGCCGGGCGCGACCTGCAGATAGTCATGACTGAGGAAATCGGGGGCCGGCGGCTCGAACCGTACAGCGCGGGGGTTGCGCCCTTCAGCGGTGGTCCCGTGACATTCGCGGCAATGTTTGAAAAACAGCTTCCGGCCCGCCTTTTGCTGCTCCGGCTGGCCGAGCAACAGCTGCGGGACACTCATTTCGGGTGCCTGCTCTCCGGGCTCCTGACAACTGAAAAGAAAGGCACACAGCAAGCAGATCAACACGACAAAGATTGTTCGCGGCATCTATTGGGTTCCTGAATAAAAGAAGGGCTACCGACAACAGGTAGCCCTTGGATTGAAGCAATACGAAAGCAAAAAATCAAGCGGCCTGTCGCGGCGCAGCACCCCAATCGGTCAGTTCCCGCACCACGCCGGCGATGACCTCTTCCATCGCCGCAGCGACCTTCGGCGTCATCTCCATCCCCATCTCAATTGATGCCGACTGCGCCCCCCAGACCACCAGCTGCGGCGGCAGGTGCCCCTGCAGCTCGGCCACCGCCAGCAGGTCCTGCAGGCCCATCTGGTGCACCGAGAGCTTGTTGGCAAAGGCGCGCGGCACCTCTTCACCTGCGAGGCGGAAGACGCTGCCGGCTGCCGCCCCCATCTGCAGGGCGTCAATCACCAGCAGCTTGTCGATCCCTTCCAGCCGCGGCAGCAGGTCGAGCCCCAGGGTGCCGCCGTCGAGCAGCGCGACCGAGGCAGGAAACCGGTAGCGCTTTTCCAGCTCGACGATCGTGCGACTGCCGAGGGCGTCGTCGGTCATCACCAGGTTGCCGAGGCCGAGAATCAGAATCGACATGCTTATTCCTCGTCCGGATCGATGAACTTGTAGCCGCCGAAGATCGACCCCATGACGCCGTTCTTCTCCTTGGTGTCCATCAGCCAGCCACTGTAGACATGGTGGATGGCGAAGCCGATCAACAACCACATGATGATGTGATGAGTCAATCTCAGGCCCTGATTACCGAACATCGGCAGCAGCCAGCCGAAGGCGCTGTCCCAGAAACTGCCTGGCTGAAATTGCCCATAGAGAGCAAAACCGGACACGATCTGAATCAAAAACAGCACAAAGACCCCCGAATAGGCCATCGCGGCCAAGGCATTATGCCCCACCACATAAGGCACCTTTTTTTTCAGGAAGGTGTAGTAATTGAAGGTGCCGACAATATGCTTCCACCCTTCCCTGGTCGCCCAGGGGGCAAAGGCGGGGAACCGCGCATACTGGTTGCCAAAGAACATCCAGACAATCCGCACCACCCAGGAAATGGCGAAGACATAGGCAAAGACAAAATGCAGAAAACGCATCCAGCCCATCACGTAGGAGTTGGTGCTCGGCACGCTGACGAAGGGATCACCGATATAGTAACCGGTCACCGACAGCACGATGATGGCGATGACGTTGAACCAGTGGGTCAGGCGCACCGGCCATTCCCACACGTAGCGTAATTCTAACGCTTTCACGGTACGACCTCCTTTAGGTTTAGAGCGCCCTGACCTTGATGATTTCGTTGCCACGCCCGTCGAGCACGTGCACGGCGCAGGCCAGGCAGGGGTCGAAGGAGTGGATGGTGCGCAGAATCTCCAGCGGTTGGGTTTCGTCCGCCACCGGGGTGCCGATCAAGGCCGACTCGTAGGGGCCCATCTTGCCCGCGGCGTCGCGCGGCCCGGCGTTCCAGGTCGAGGGAACCACCGCCTGGTAGTTCTTGATCGCGCCGTCTTCGATGCGGATCCAGTGCCCCAGAGCGCCGCGCGGCGCTTCGTGGTAACCGAAGCCCTGCGCTTCTTTCGGCCAGGTCGACGGATCCCACTTCTCGCCGTTATGCACCTCGAGAATGCCGCGGCCCATGTTGTCGGCCAGCTGCTGCACCCAGAGCTCACACTTCTGCGCCAGCATCAGACAATCGACGCCGCGGGCGGCGGTCCGCCCCAGGGTCGAAAAGAGCGCGCTGGCCGGCGCGCCGAGCTTGCCGAGGACGAAATCGACGGTCGCCTTGGCATCGGCGTTGCCACTGGCGTAAGCGACCAGCACCCGCGCCAGCGGGCCGACCTCCATCGGCTCGCCCATGTAGCGCGGCGACTTGACCCAGGAGTACTTGCCGTCGGTATCGAGGAAATCGTACGGCGGCTGCGGTCCGGTATAGTTCGGGTTGGTTTCGCCGTCGTAGGGATGTTTGTCGGCGGCCCCGTCATTGTACTGATACCAGGAGCGGGTGACATCCTCGGTGATCTTGGTCTCGTCCATTTCCATGACGTTGGCGAGATCCTTGCCCATGATGACGCCGCGTGGAAAATACAGGCTGCCGGTCCCGGGGCTGTTGTCCATGGGGAAATCACCATAGCAGAGATAGTTACCGACGCCGCCGCCGATGCCGGCCCAGTCGAGGTAAGCCGGAGCGACTGCCAGCAGGTCGGGAATATAAACCTGCTCGACAAAGGCGCGCGCTTTTTTCAACAGCTTGGTGATCAAGGCCAGCTTATCGGCGTTGATGGCGTTCTGGCTGTCCGGATCGACCGGCATCGACATGCCGCCGACCAGGAAGGTCTGCGGGTGCGGGTTCTTCGAGCCGAGGATGGCGTGAATCTTGATGACATCCTTCTGCCACTCGAGGGCTTCCAGGTAGTGGGCGACCGCCATCAGGTTGGCTTCCGGCGGCAGCTTGTAGGCTTTGTGCCCCCAGTAGGCGTTGGCGAAGGGTCCGAGGCGGCCGGTGCCGACAAAGGCCTTGACCCGGTCCTGAATCCCCTTGAAGTAAGTGGCACTCGACTTCGGGTAGTCGGAGATCGACTGCGCGATCTGGGCGGTCTTTTTCGGGTCAGCCGACAGGGCGCTGACGATATCGACCCAGTCGAGGGCGTGCAGGTGGTAGAAATGGATCACGTGATCCTGCACGTTCTGGATGCCCATGATGATGTTGCGGATCAGCCGGGCGTTATCGGGGATCTGGATCTTCAGCGCGTCTTCGACGGCGCGGATGCTGGCCATCGAGTGGACGGTGGTGCAGACCCCGCAGAAGCGCTGCACGAAATGGTGCGCATCGCGCGGGTCGCGCCCTTTGAGAATGGTTTCAATCCCGCGAAAGGCGGTCGAGGAGCTCCAGGCATCGACAATCTTGCCCCCCTCGATCTGCGCTTCAATCCGCAGGTGCCCCTCGATGCGGGTAATCGGATCGACTGCTATCTTCTTGGCCATCGGTTAGTCCTCCTTCTTGACCTTGGTATCGGTTTCATCCCCTTTGCGCAGCGCGCTCGCCACCCCGTGGGCACCGAACGCCACCGCCGTGGCCGCGGCCAGGCCGAGGCCAAGCTTGTCTGCCGTGGCTTCGATACCGAAGCCGGGCACCTGCGGCAGACGCCGATAGAAAGGAGTCATGGTATCCCAGAATTGTGGCTCACTGCAGCCGATACAGCCGTGACCGGCCTGGATCGGCCAACTGGTCCCCTCGTTGTAGCGGACCGTCGGGCAGTTATGGAAGGTTTCCGGCCCTTTGCAGCCGAGCTTGTACAAGCACCAGCCCTGCCGATGACCGGCGTCGCCGAAGCCTTCGGCGTACTGGCCGGCGTCGAAGTGCCCGCGCCGCTCGCAGTTATCGTGAATCCGCTTGCCGTAGGCGAACTTGGGCCGCCCGAACTGATCGGTGGCCGGCAGCTTTTTGAAGGTCAGGAAATGGACGATCGCGGCGGTCAGGTTTTCCGCATTGAGCGGACAGCCGGGCAGGTTGATGACCGTGGCGCCGGGAACCGCTTCGGAGACCGACACCGCGCCGGTCGGATTGGGGGCTGCAGCCGGAATGCCGCCGTAGGAGGAGCAGGAACCGACCGCGATGGTCGCCGCGGCGTTGCCGCAAACCTTACGGGCGATGTTCAGCGCCGAATCGCCGGCGATGGTACAGTAAGCGCCGCCAGCGCCCATCGGGATGGAACCTTCGACAATGGCGATATACTTGCCCTTGTACTCTTCGACCGTCTTGTGCTTGGCTGCTTCGGCCTGGTGGCCGGCCGCGGCCATGATGGTTTCATGGTAATCGACCGACAGGTAATCGAGGATCAACTCTGCGGCGGTCGGCTGGTTGGCGCGCAGGAAGGCCTCGGAATCGCCGGTGCAGCCCTGGAACTCCATCCAGATCACCGGCGGCCGGTTGTCCGCCTCAATCGCTTCGGCGATCTGCCCCATGAAGCTGGCCGGCAGGGCCAGGCTGGCGGTCATCACCGAACAGAATTTCAGAAAATCCCGCCGGCTGACGCCCCGGGCTTCCCATTTCTGAAGGATCTCCTCTGAGACCGACCCTTCCTGCAGACTGCGCTCAGGATCATGCATGACTCTCTTCTCCTTTCGACTCATCCACTGTTCTGACATTAAAACTGATTATTCAACGGCAGGTTACTGATGTATAAAGCACTCCCCTCACGGGAGTTCTTCGCGTTTAACTAACAGTGTTATGGACCAGAGAAAATCGGAAAGTCAAGGGTTTTCAACCACATAGTGTATACACAATACAATGAATGGTATTTTGTGCCGTATACACGAAAATCAACCACTTGCAGATCGGCAATGATTCGATAGGATGTGCAGTAAAGCATAGAAGCGCACGTGTTTTATTTAAGGAGCTGAAGAGATGAAAGTTTTTTTGACAGGTGGTACGGGTTTCGTTGGCCGAGAAGTTACGCGACAATTACTCGCGTCCGGACACCAGGTGCGGGCGCTGGTCCGCTCGGCAGGGTCGCTCCAAGATACCAGCGGCATCGAAACGGTGGTCGGCGACACCACCAAGCCGGAAAGCCTGCAGGGTGCGCTGGACGGCTGCGGGGCGGTGATCCACCTGGTCGGAATTATCCGCGAGTTTCCAGCGAAACAGATTACCTTTGAGCGGTTGCACACCGCTTCGGCCCAAAACATGCTTCGCGCCGCAACCGAGCAGGGCGTTCAGCGGTTTCTGCACATGAGCGCCAACGGGACGCGACCCGATGCGGTCACCGACTACCATAAAACCAAGTGGGCCGCCGAAGAGGCGGTGCGGCAAAGCGGCCTCGACTGCACCATTTTCCGCCCCTCGCTGATCTTCGGCCCGCAGGATCAGTTCATCAACATGCTCGCCCAGCTGGTCCGCCGGCTGCCGCTGGTGCCGGTGATGGGGGACGGCCAGTACCGCATGCAGCCGGTTGCGGTGGCCGATGTCGCTGCCGGGTTTGTCAAGGCGCTGGAGACTCCGGAGAGTGTCGGTCAGATCTACCACTGCGGCGGCCCCGCGGCCTACAGCTACGATGAAATCCTCGACCTGATCGGTCAGGCCCTTGGCAAAGACAGGGTCTGCAAACTGCACCACCCGCTGTTCCTGATGAAGCCGGTGGTGGCGGTCATGCAGTCGATCCCGCAGTTTCCGATGACCAGCGACCAGCTGCAGATGCTGCTCGAAGGGAACGTCTGCGACCCGGAGCCCTGGCGCATCACCTTCGGCCTGGAGCTGACCGAGCTGGCCGCCGGCATCCGCAGCTATCTACAGCCATAACGGCTGAGCGCCCAGCAGAGTTTCTGCTGGGCGCTCAGTATATTTACAAGGCCAAACTGTCGACTTTTATTTTCAACGTTATCGCGCGTCAGACATCCACGCGTGTCTGTAGAATCGACTCTTTGCCGTTGCCACCTTCCGCCTGGGTGAGGCTTTCCAGCAGCACCTTGCCGCCGATTTCTGCCGTCTTTTTGACCAGACTCTCCGCCCGGGCGCCATCCTGGTTGCGGAACGCTTCGATCAGCCGCTCGTGCTCAGCGACGGAGATCCCCATCCGCCCTTCGACCGACAGCGACGCCATCCGCAGCCGGTTGAACTTCATCCCCAAGTGCTGGATCAGCTCGTGAAGCTTGCTGTTGCCGGCGGCTTTGACGAACAGGTCGTGGAACTCGTTGTGCACCCGGAAAAAGGCCTTCACGTCCCCCTCTTCGGCCAGCTGCTTGAGCCGCTCGTTGATCGTCTCGAGCTTTTCCAGCTCTTTTTCGCTCAGGCGCGACGCTGCCAGTTCGGCGGCATAGCCCTCCAGAGTACTTTTGATGGCGTAGAACTCCTGGACATCCTGCTCGGAGAGGGCGGCAACCACCGCTCCCTTGCGCGGGATAACGGTCAGATAGCCCTCCGATTCAAGCTGGCGGAACGCCTCGCGGATCGGCGTGCGGCTGATGCCGAAGCGTTCGGCAAGTTCCGGCTCGGCCACCTTCTCGCCTGGTTTGAGGGTGCCCTTGAGAATCGCTTCACGGATGGTTTCGAGAATCTTCTCTCGAAGCGTCTGGTGTCGTTCAATCGGTTTACTCTTCAAGGCTGGATCTCCCGGTGTACATTTTTGTAAATTGTATACAGTATACAGAGCATGTCAATCCTTTTCTTCAGCGGCAGGCCAATCATTTCAAGCTGTTCGATTTCTTGTGTTTTTTTTCTGGCGTGGCTATCATGTCTGCTTTATTGAAGGGGACCCATGAATCCATTCCGCAAGCTTTTGTTCGCGTTGCTCACCCTGGTCGTGCTGATCGGCGGCGGCACCAGCGGTTATGTGCTGATCGAAGGCTGGTCGCCCTTCGAGTCGCTGTACATGACCATCATCACCCTGGCGACGGTCGGCTACCGCGAAGTCTACGATCTAACCGATCAGGGGAAGATGTTTACCATCCTGCTGATCATCTTCGGCGCCGGCACGATTGCCTATACCATCGGTTCGATGATTCAGTTTATGGTGGAAGGACAACTGCTCGGCCTGTTGGGGAGGAAGAAATTGCAGAAACAGCTCAGTCGCCTGCAGGACCATTACATCATCTGCGGCTACGGTCGGATCGGCCGGATGATCGCGCGGGAGTTCGCCTCCAAGCCGCTGCCCTTTGTCATTGTCGAACTGAGCGGCGAGCGCTGCAATAAGATCGAAACGGAAGGCTATCTGTTTGTCGAGGGGGACGCGACCAGCGACGAGGTTCTCGAGCTGGCCGGAATCCGCCAGGCCAAGGGGCTGATCACCGTGGTGACTTCCGATTCCGCCAACGTGTTTATCACTCTGACCGCCCGTGGCATCAACCCCGGCCTGTTCATCATGGCCCGCGCCAGCGAGGACGGCGCCGACCTGAAACTGATGCGCGCCGGCGCCAACAAGGTCGTCTCCCCCTACAGCATCGGCGCATCGCGCATGGCCCAGGCAATCCTGCGCCCCTCGGTGGTCGATTTTATCGACATCGCCACCGGCACCGAAAACCTTGAACTGCAACTGGAAGAAATCCGCGTTGCCCCCAGCTCGTCTCTGGTCGGGAAAAACCTGATCAATTCCGGAATCCGCAGGGATTTCGGCCTGATCATCGTCGGCATGAAAAAACAGCAAGAGATGATCTTCAACCCGGCGCCGACCATCGAGATCGAACCGGGCGACATCCTCATCACCCTCGGCGAATCCCCCTCGATAACCAACCTTGAAGCCGTCGCCTCCGGCGGATAACCATGCATCAGCGCCTCTTCGTCCATATTCCGGCGCAGCTGTTCGGCGCGCGACTGAATTTTTTGCTCAACCGCAAACTGCAGCCGGAGATCGCCTGCCAGGAGATCAGCATCGCCAAGCTCGACCTCGGGCAGATGCGCGAATTTGCGGCCCAGCTCGCCGACCAGGGTCTCGCCACCTGCCTGCATGCCCCGTTCAATGGCTTCGAACCGGGCAGCGGCAAATCCCGGGTGCAAAAACGGAGCGCGCAGATCTGCCGTCAGTCGCTGCAACTGGCCGAGGCGCTCGGCGCCAGGCGGATCATTTTTCATCCCGGCCTGGTCTATGGCAGCCGCCCCAAAGAGACCGCGGCATGGCTGGAGAACAGTCTGCAGTTCTGGCCCGAGTACGTCCACCAGGCGCAGGAGCTCGACACCTGTCTCTGCATGGAAAATATCTTTGAAACCAACCCGGAGCCCCTGTTTGAGCTGCTGCAGGGCATTGCCTCCGAAACCTTCGGCCATTGCTTCGATATCGGTCACTGGAACATGTTCCACAGCGGCCGGCTCAATGACTGGCTGAATATGATGGCTCCTTACCTGCGCCATCTGCATCTGCACGATAACCACGGCGCGCAGGATGAACACCTGCCGATCGGCCAGGGTGATGTCTGCTTCTCATCGCTGTTCAGCTGGCTGAAAACCTCTGCCTGTAAGCCGACCATGACCCTCGAAGCGCATAAACTTTCCGACCTCGACCTTTCCTTGCAGGCGATCGCGCCACAGCTGACCAACCCCTGACAGAAAAGCCCGACCATTCCTGAGAGAGGTCGGGCTTTCTTATCACTTGTCTAGTGGTAGAAATCAGGGTTCGCGTACCAGCTCCGGCTGGTCTTCCGCCGGCCGGCTGAGCCTCAGCCACAGACTCGCCTGCTCCAGACCATAGAGTGCCAGCCCGCTGGCGAAGACAAAGGCAAAGTGCTCTGCCAGCACCCCGCTGAAGCTGTAGAAAAGGTAAAAAACGCTGCGGAAGACCAGATGGAAGCTGCGCATCGCCAGGCTGGTGTCGTGGCTCTGGCGCACCAGGACCTGAATCACCGCGGTAAACAGGTAGACCCCCAGGGCGAGACTCAGCAGCGTCGCCGGCAACGGCATGCCGAGCAGCTGGCGGAACTCTTCGGAAAATTGCTGATGCAGGTTGGTCTGTTGCCAGGCCAGTGCGGCCATGCTGAACAGCAGGAACAGCAGCAGCTCCCAGAGATTCTGCCGAGCCTGGAGGAGCAGCCGGTCGGTCTGACCCGTCTCGAATCTGCGGCGCGCGCGATTCTCGGTGATCGCTTCGTTGAGTTCAGTCTGGAATCTGCTCGGTCCGTTCATCTGCTCCTCCGTCGGTTCGCAGCAAGGCTCAAAGGGGACTGCTCGGATTAATGGCTGGCCGCCGCCTCGTCGTGCTCTTCGACCTCCTCCCAGCCGGTCCACATCGGCTTGAAGTGGGCCAGCGGGCTGCTCCCCAGGGTGGCCAGGTAGACATGGGTGAAGAGGAAGGCGCAGAGCGAGCAGGCGAGCAGGAAGTGCAGGCCGACCAGGATCTTCAGCCCGCCGATCATCACGATCAGGCTGCGCAGCGGCGCGACGTTGGTCAGCAGGATCCCGGTCAGGCTGACCAGGGGCACCAGGACGAACATGATCGCCAGGTAGGCCGATTTCTGCAGGGGGTTGAACTTGTCCTCCGGGGTCGGGTGGTGCGGGTTGTCCCAACCGAGGAAATAGGTCAGAAAATAGAACTTCGCCTGGCGCAGCAGGCCGTTCTCCAGATCGTCGCGGCTCGGCAGATAGATCTTGCCCATGTTGCGGGCAACCAGGGTGTAGTAAAAGAACCAGATCGAGAAGGAGATCGCCACTACGAAGCCGGCGGTGTTGTGCAACTTGATCACTGCCCGGTAATCGCCGAGCAGGCTGATATATTCCGGAAAGCGGATCTGTGCGCCGCTGACGCAGAGAGTGACGATACCCAGGGCGTTGAGCCAGTGCCAGATGCGCACCGGTTTCGGTTGCAGATAGATCTGTTTCTTGTCGGCCATGAGCTTATTCCCCTTTCTGGGAGCGGTTTTTACGGGTCAGAAAGCGCAGGGCGCCATGCCCGAGCGGCATGAGCGTGCCGCCGATGATGATCAGCAGCCCGAGGATATTCAGCGAGGCGCTGCGGGTGGTGCCCATCATGTAGAAGTCGGGTGTGCCGTAGAGGGCATCGAGTACCGCGCCGCGCTCAACCTCGAAGCGCTGATAACTGCCAGCGGCGGTCGGCAGGGCGAGAACGCTGGTCTGCATCGACTCCGGCCCTGCGGCATGGCAGAAGCTGCAGTCGTAACGATTGTCGCGGATGTCGACCCGGTGGGTGACCTCTTTCGGCATCAGAGTGGCCTGCAGGCGCAGGTTCTGGTTGGCCGGTTTGCGGTGGAAGGTGCGCAGCTCGGTCAGTGAGATGAAGCTGTCGCCATTCAGATCGATCAGCCGCTGCGGAGCCTTCTCGCCCGCCAGCTGTTGCAGGTCGGCGTGTTCGGAGAGGACGAAATCACCGAACACCGCGTCGCTCTCTTTCTGGATGATATAGAGAACGATCTGGTTCTCCTCCGACGCGGTATGACAGGAGATGCAGGGCAGCATGGCGAGGTGCAGGTCGGCCTGGGTCAGCCAGACCGCATGCTGCTGAACCATTTCGGCGCCGTCGTGACAGGCGGCACACTGCTGATTCAGGTCGTGGCCGGAGACGTCGGCCAGCCCACGCACCTGGTGAGGATTGTGGCAGTCGCCGCAGCTGGCATTTTCGGCATGCACGCTGCCGGCGTATTCGTCGTTGACCTCGCTGTGGCAATCGAGACAGACCGCCTTGCTCGGGCTCAGCCCGTCATCCGGATGCTCTTCGGTCACCGATTCGTGACAGGCGACGCAGCCGAGAGCGGCGTGCACCGTGTGGTCGAAGATCTGTGCGTCGATAAACAGTTCCTCTCCCACGCTGTCGCGGTCGTTGTGACAGCCCAGGCAATCTTCATTCTCCATCGCCAGGACACCGAGCGGGAAGCTCAGGCACAGTAAGAGCGGCAGCCAGAGGTATTTTTTCGTAAGTTTTCTGGTCATGGTCATTATCCTTTGGCTTTTAGGGTCAGATCGCTTCGGTTTCGACGTCCAGCTCAACGACAGCGTTATAGGTGTCCGGCTGAGGTTCGCGACCGATCACCAGGGTCAGCCAGTTGCACAGGCTGACAACCGCTGCGACTAGGTGCGCAATAACGATGATCCCGCAGTAGCCGAGGACGATCATCACCAGGGAGGCGCCGAAGGGGCCAAACAGATCGGCGTTGGTCCGTGCCGCCAGCAGCGTCGCGACATAGAGCGCGAAAAGAGCGCTTTTCAGGAGTGTTCGTTTCATCTTCACCTCACTTTGATGGAGAGTTCCCGGTCAGGTTCAGCGGTATTTGCTCGGTGCCACTTCCATTTCCGCATCTTTTGTGCCGTTTAGGCCTTTGAACACCTTCACTGCCAATGAAATCACCGGGACGATCTGGAACAGAACAATCAACCCACAGATCGCCAGAAACCCCCAGGCCAGATAGTTGCTGGTGTCTTCGCGGACCCCGGTTGCCGCCAGCGCCGGGGTCGCAGCGCTGATCAGCGCTGCTGCCATAATGATTCTGCTGAGATTCGTTTTCATCTTTCCGCTCCTTTTTTTACTGGGTTGTTGATCGTATCGGACTAAGTAAATGCCGGGCCGGCGTCGTTCAATCCATTGAAGGCAGAGTCAACCGCCGAGCGCAGCTCTTCGCTGTCTTGTTGGTCGACCGGTCTTAGCGCGTGATAGAAAATCCCCTCCTCTCTGACCTTGCGTAAGGCTTCAGGGCTGTTGGCGTCACTCACCAGAATGATCCGCAGCTGCTGGTTGGAACGCTTCAGCAGAGCAATCAGTTCGGCGGTGCTGATGGTTTCGTCAAAGGTGCTGCCGAGCAGGACAATCGGATTCTGCTTCTGCAGGATTCTGCTCAGGACATAAGCCGCCGAGCCGGTGGTCTCAATCTGATAGTTCGAGCCGCGAAAAAAATCTGCTAGCTCCTGTCGTGCGGCCGGGTCCTTGTCTGCGATCAAAATCTTCCGTCCGTTCATGACGCCCCCTTTATCAGCTCATTAAGTTGCGTGCTGCACATTCAACTAGAGCAACCTGCATACCAAGCAGAATATTTTTTTACTTTTCATGCATTTCCCAATCTTTTCATTACTTTAGAAAACAGACCAGGCGGGTCCAGCGGCGCCTGCGCCTTCTCAGCGAAGAAGAATTTCTCCTGCCGGGCAGGAAGATTCCTGCCCGGCAGGAAGACCGCGGGGATTATCGGGTGAATTCTGCGTGGAAGGAGAAGCGATGTTTTTTCAGCAGGGCGTAAAGGCGCGAAGGGGTCGTGCCGGTAACCAGACAGGCTTCGGTGAGGTTATTGCCACAGCGGGCCATCAACTGGCGTAAATAATCCCGCTCTGCGGATGAGGAGCTGTCGGATACAGAGTCGGAGCCGCTGGCGGTGCCTGAAACAGCCTGCCTGGCGACCTGAACCCGCACATGGCGGGGCAGGTGCCTGGCGTAAAGGCGTTGTTCATAGCGCGCCGCCAACAGTGCCTGATCGATCACATTGGCCAGCTCGCGGACATTGCCGGGCCAGAGATAGGTATTCAGTATCTGCAGACAGTCCGCGGTCAGCTCTGTTGACGGTAGGCGGTAATGCTCACAGCAGCGCTCAACAAACACCCGACTCAGCGGTTCGATGTTTTCCCGGCAGTCTCGCAGCGCCGGCAAACAAAGGTGGGTTTGCTGCAGGTAGCTGAGCAGGTCGACGCGAAACAGCCCCATCCGGGCCAGATTGTCCAGATCCTTGGACGTGGCAGCCACCAGACGAAAGCTTTGGCCCTGCTTCTCCCTGCCGGGGCCCGGCTGGTGCCCCTGAGTCTGCAGGAAACGATGGATCAACATCTGCCCCGAAACAGACAGCTCAGCGACCTCATCCAGAAACAGGGTGTCCAGTTTCGCCTGAGCCGGCAGGCCGGGTGGCAACGAATCATGGTTGCCGCCTCGCCGCCTGTGCCAGCCCGACAGCTCCTGTTCAAGCTGTCGGTCGTTCAAGGCGCAGCAGTCGAGCGTGACAAAGTCCCCGCTGCTGCGACGTCTCAGCTGATGCAGGGTGCGGGCAAAAAGCTCCTTGCCGGTCCCGGTCTCCCCGCTGATCAGGACACCCTGGTCGTCGCTGGCAGCTTTTATCAGTTGCTGCAGGCAGGCATTGACATGCGGACTGCAGGCCACAATCTGCCCATACGGTGGCTGATCTGTCACAGTTCCCATGGAGCAAACTTTCTCTGGCTGAGGTTCCCCTGTCAATAAGAGCAGCTGCCATGCCAACCTTTGCTGCAATGAAATCTCCCTGATTTCAACAACCTAAGCGTATCTCGTGATCAGATCTCCCCCTGCCGGGTGGGAATCTTCTCGCGCAACAGGAAAATTCTTTCAGAAAAAGAACCGGCTTGAACCGATAAACGACTAAACTCTTCAGCTTTTGACCTGGGTCATGTTTTCTGTTTATCGGATCGCCTATAGTCTGGCCAGTGATAAAAATTGAGCCTCCCCAGGAGGATTTGGAAAGGCGTGAAGTCATGGTTCTTAATGTTCGGTTCGAGCAACAATTCGCTGTTAACCCCTCTCAAACCAAGGAGAAAACACCATGTCAATGTTCTGTTACCAGTGTGAACAAGCCGCCAACGGCGGCTGCTCGGTGGTCGGCGTCTGCGGCAAGCAGCCGGATGTGGCGGCGCTGCAGGATCTGCTGGTCTATT
>CALZHR010000129.1 GCA_945787335.1 uncultured Desulfuromonadales bacterium | reverse complement strand
TGACGGGGAACCTGTGTTTTCAGAGTCGAGACCGCGGCCTGCCGGCGCGGCGCGACCTCTGCGGGGGTCTCGAAAACCTGCGGGGCCGGGTTGACCGGCGCCTGCTCAGGTGATGCCGGCGTGGGCGCGCTGTTCAACTGCTGAATCAGACCTTTGAGCTGATCGAGTTCGGCCTTGAGCTGGTCGACGTCCTGCGCCTCGAGTTGCGCCCGCAGCCGCTGAACCTCTTCTTCAAGGGGGTTGCTCGGCACCTCGCTGGTGCGCGGCTCTGTCACCGGCGGCGGGACCGTCAGCGGTTCGTCCTCGAGCACCTCCAGCGGGCCACGGTAGGCCTGCGGAATCTGTTTGGTCACGGCGACCTTGCCGAGCGGCTTGGCGCCCGGGGTCGGGGTCCGCGCAGCGCTGACAGAAGACGCCTTCATCGCCGGTGATTCGATGGCGGCGGTCACTTCGATGGTCTGCTTGCCGAGCACGCCCAGCCCCTTCTTGCGCAGGGTGCGGGTGGAAAGAATCAACGCATCGGCGCCCAGGGTCTCCTTGACCTGCTTGAGGGCGGTGGCCATATCCTCTGCTTCGAATTTTCTAACCAACATTGACATTCACCGTTCCGACCGACCGCACCTTGAGGTGGGGAGCGATCTCGTTGTGGGAGATGATAGCCAGACCGGGCAGGTAGCGTTCGGTCAACCTTTTGACATGCAGTCGGATTGTTGGCGTGCACAGCAGCACCGCCGTCGCCCCGGCGAAACTCTGCATCGCCTCGTTCAGGCTGTTGATCAGCGCCTGGGCAAAGCCGGGCTCGAGAGCCAGGTAGGCCCCCTGCTCCGAGCTGTGCAGCGCTTCCTGCAGTTGGGTTTCGACGTCGCGATCAAAGGTCATCACATCCAGCACCTGTCCATCTTCGCTGTAGCTGTTGCTGATCGACCGGGCCAGCACCGCCCGGACATGTTCCGTCAGTTGATCTGGATCTTGCACAACCGGTGCCCAATCAGCGAGAGTTTCTAAAATTGTTCTAAGGTCGCGCACCGAGACCCCTTCGCGCAGCAGGTTCTGCAGCACGCGCATCACCACGCCGAGGCTCAGCAGGTTCGGCACCAGTTCCTCGACCAGCTTCGGATAGTCCTTGGCCAGGTTGTCGAGCAGGTTCTGGGTCTCCTGGCGGCCGAGCAGCTCGTGGCCGTGGCGCTTGATCAGCTCGCTGAGGTGGGTGGCGACTACGGTGGTGTTGTCGACCACGGTGTAGCCGGAGATCTGCGCCCGCTCCTTCTTGTCCTCGGAGATCCAGGTCGCCGGCAGGTTGAAGGCCGGCTCGGTGGTGGCGATCCCCTTGATGGTTTCGGTGGCGGTGCCGGGGTTCATGGCCAGGAAGTGGCCGGGGAGCAGTTCGCCGCCGCCGATCTTGACCCCTTTGAGGATGATGGCGTATTCGTTCGGTTTGAGCTGCAGGTTGTCCTTGATATGCACCGGCGGGACAATGAAACCCATGTCGAGGGCAAACTGACGGCGGATCGACTTGATGCGCGGCAGCAGCTCGCCGTTCTGGCTGGCGTCGACCAGCGGGATCAGGCCGTAGCCGACCTCCATCTCGAGCAGGTCGACCGACAACATGCTTTCGTAGTTCTCGTCGGTCAGCAGCGGGGTTTCCGGGGCCTCTGCACTCAGCTCCTCGCGCTGTATTTCCAACTCTTCCGCCTTCTGCACCCGGTAGGCGATCGTGCCCATCAGCAGGGAGAGGATAAAGAAGGGCAGGTGCGGCAGGCCGGGGATCAGCGCGAAACCGAACAGGATCCCCGCCACCACCCAGATCGCCCGCGGCTTGATGGTGAACTGCCGCTTCATCTGCGCACCGAAGTCCTCATCTCCGGCGGTTCGGGTGACCAGGACACCGGCCCCGGTGGAGATGATCAGCGCCGGGATCTGGCCGACCAGGCCGTCACCGACGGTCAGGATGGTGTAGTTCGACGCCGCATCGGTGACCGACATGCCTTTTTGCATGACGCCGATAATAAAGCCGGCGCCGATGTTGATCAGGGTGATGATGATCCCGGCGATGGCATCGCCTTTGACGAACTTGCTGGCACCATCCATTGCGCCGTAAAAATCGGCCTCGCCGGCGATCTCTTCGCGCCGCGTCCGGGCCTCGTCCTCATCGATCAGGCCGGCGTTCAAATCGGCGTCGATCGCCATCTGCTTGCCCGGCATGGCGTCAAGGGTGAAGCGCGCGCCGACCTCTGCGACCCGGCCGGCACCCTTGGTGATGACCATGAAGTTGATGGTGACCAGGATGACGAAGATAACGATCCCGACCACGTAATTGCCGCCGACCACGAACTGGCCGAACGACTGGATCACGCTCCCGGCCGCACTCGGCCCCTCGTCGCCGCGCAGCAGAATCAAACGGGTCGAAGCGACGTTGAGCGACAGGCGGAACAGGGTGGTGATCAGCAGGATGGTCGGAAAGATGGCGAAATCAAGCGCCTTATTGGTGTACAGGGAGATGATCAGGATCAGCAGGGCGACGGTGATGTTGAGCGAAAGGAAAATATCGAGCAGCATCGGCGGAACCGGCAGGATCATCAACATCAGAATCGAGACCAGGCCGACCGCGACCAGCACGTCGCTGCGCAGCAGGGTCGCGCGCCAGTCTCTCTGCATTATTGCATCCAGGGTTGTCATCGAATCTCCTTTACGCCTGAATTCTGACAGGGCCTGTCAAGCTTTTGGCTGTTGCAAGATGAATTCAAAAATCAGACAGTAATCATAATTTTCAGTGACTTAAGGTCTTTTCAAGCCATAAACATAGGCCAGAATCTCGGCCACCGCCTTGAACATCTCTTCGGGAATCTGCTCCCCGACCTCTTGCTTGTACAAGGCCCGTGCCACCGGCTTGTTTTCGACGATCGGCACCTCGTGGTTGCGGGCGATCTCGCGAATCCTGAAGGCGAGGTGATCGGCCCCCTTGGCGACGATCTGCGGGGCGTCCATCCGGTCCCGGTCGTAGGTAATGGCGATCGAGAGGTGGGTCGGGTTGGTGATGACCACATCGGCCTGGGGCACTTCGGCCAGCATCCGCTTACGGGCCATCTGGAACTGCAGCGAGCGGATCCGCCCTTTGACCTTCGGGTCCCCTTCCGACTGCTTGTTCTCCTCTTTGACCTCCTGCTTGGTCATCTTCATCTTCTGCTCCATCTCGTACTTGGTGAAGGCGAAGTCGATGATCGCCAGCACGATCATGATGCCGCAGGTTTTCAGCAGCACCAGAAACGCGGTCTGGGCCAGGAACAGCATGGTCTGTCCCAGATCGAGTCCGACCAGGCTCAAGGCCGTGGCGAACTCGTCGCTGACCGTTTTGTAGGCGACGAAACCGATCAGCGCGACCTTGGCCAGCGACTTGAGCAGCTCCACCGCCGAGCGCTTGGAGATGAACTTCTTCATCCCCTTGATCGGGTTGAACTTGCTCAGCTCCGGCTTGAACACCTTGGTCGAGAAGAGCGGTCCGACCTGCAGGTAGGAGGAGAAATAGCCGACGATCAGGGTGACGACAAAGATCGGCCAGAGCAGCCCGCCGAGTACGCCGCTAATTTCGAACAGCAGGTTCATAACACTCAGTGGCGTGGCCTCAAAGGTCCCGACCTTGCGCAGAAAGGCCTTGAGCACATCCATCAGCTCAGACCAGAAGCGGTTGGCGTAAAACACCCAGAGCAGCAGCGACAGGGTCATCAGCGCGGCGGTGGTCACTTCCTTGCTCTGTGCCACCTGGCCTTTTTCGCGAAAGTCCTGTCGCCGCTTCGATGTGGGGTCTTCTGTCCTTTCCTGATCGGAATCTTCAGCCATCGGTCAGCTCCGGCCGTCGATAAACGATGATCTGCTGGGCTACGCTAAGCTTTCATCTCATCATTTCTCAACCGCCTCAAAATGGTTAGCGATTGCCGAAACTGCCAAAAACCCGGCAGCTTCAGGTTAGAATTTTCACAGCAAACTGAAGAGTTGCAAAAAGCGGTCCGCCAGTTCAGAAAATTCGCGGGTGAGCATGGTGGCGAAGATGCCGAGGGAGAATCCCATAACCATGAAGGAGATCCCGATGTTGATCGGGAAGGAGAGCAGGAAGACGTTCAGCTGGGGAAAGACCCGGGCCATCACCCCCAGGGTCAGGTTGGAGAGCAGCAGCAGAGCGATGATCGGCGCGACCATCTGAATGCTGAGCACCAGGGAATGGTTGGCCACCTCCATCAGCATCGGCACCGCTCCGCCGGTGAGGTTGAGGGTTCCCGGGGGCAGCATCTCAAACGACGCGGCGATCGCCTCGAAGAACAGGTGATGAACGTCCAGGGCGAGAAACAGCAGGATGGCGAACACCCCTTGAAACTGGGAGATCAGCGCCACCTGCCGCTGGGTGGTCGGATCGAACACGTTGGCCGCGGCAAAGCCCATCTGGTAGCCGATCAGCGACCCGGCAAATTCAGCGGCCATAAACACCAGCTGGGCCAGAAATCCGACCATCAGGCCGAGGATCGTCTCCTGCACCAGCAGCAGGCCGAGCTCGATCGGCGTCAGGGTTGCCGGAGGGATCGAGCCTTCCACCGCCGGATAGATCATCAGGGCGAAGATGACGGCGGTGCCGACACGCAGCTGGGGGGAGAGCTGACCGCCGCTGAAGACCGGGATCGAGCCGATCATCGAGCCGACCCGGGCCAGACAGATCAGAAAGCCCTGGATCAGCGGCAGGGAAAAGTCGGGGAGTTCCATGACCGGACCAGGCGGCCTTTCAGCGGCCGACGGTCGGCAGCTGGTCGAAGATCATGGTGAGGAAGAAGGTGACCTTCTGCAACATCCAGGGGGCAAACACCAGCAGGGTGACAAAGACGCCGACGATCTTCGGAATGAAGGTCATGGTCTGCTCGTTGATCTGCGTGGCGGCCTGAAAAATGCTGATGACCAGGCCGATCAGCAGGGCGGCCAGCAGCATCGGCGCGGCAACGGTCAATGCGGTTTCGATCGCCTGGCGGCCGATATTGATGACGAATTCCGGGGTCATATCAGCACCTCCTAGCCGAAGCTCTGAACCAGGGAGCCGATCACCAGCGTCCAGCCGTCGACCAGCACGAAGAGCAGGATCTTGAACGGCAGCGAGACGATGATCGGCGGCAGCATCATCATCCCCATCGCCATCAGGATCGAGGCGACGATCATGTCGATCATCAAGAAGGGGACGAAGAGCAGAAAGCCCATCTGAAAGGCCCGCTTCAGCTCCGAGAGCATAAAGGCGGGGATCAGGGTCAGCATGCCGATATCATCCTCGTTCTCCGGCTGCGGAGACTTGGAGATATCGACCAGCAGCTGCAGATCTTTTTCACCGACCTGGCTGAACATGAACTCGCGCATCGGCGCAAGGGCCCGGGTGAAGGCCAGTTCCTGGGAAATTTCCTTACCCAGATAAGGCTGCAGGGCGTTCTCGTTGATCTGTTCGAAGACCGGCGCCATGATGAAAAAAGTCAGGAACAGTGCCAGGCCGATGACGATCTGGTTGGAGGGGGCCTGCTGGGTCCCCATCGCCTGGCGGACGAACGACAGGACGATGACGATCCGGGTGAAGCCGGTGGTCATCAGCAGGATCGCCGGCGCCACCGAGAGGATGGTCAAAACGATCAGGATCTGTACGGCGGTCGAGACTTCCCCCGGCTCGGTCGCTTCGCCGATGCCGACGGTGATCGTCGGCAGCCCGGCGGCCAGGGCCGAGAGGGGGCACAGCAGCAGGCACAGCAGCAGCAGGGTTTTCAGCTTCATCGTCCCTCCTCCGCCAGCTGTTGCTGCAGTTCATGGGAAAAGTCGCCGCGCGGCGGCAGCTTGCTGAGACATTCGATCCGCTCGTTGCTGATGCCGAGCAGCAGCTCTTCGCCGCGCACCGAGACCAGGCTGAGAAACTTCTTGCCGCCGAGCGATCTGGTCTCCAGCACCTTGATCGCCCCTTCGCTCTGCTTCGGCAGGAATCCGAACCCCTTGCGGCTGGCCGCGTAGAGCAGCAGCAGCAGGCCGATGATCACTCCGAGGGCGGCGACCATCTTCAATGCCGGGATCAACAGCCCGGGATCTTCTGCCTGCTCTGCGGCCCGCAGCAGCCCGGGGGCCAGCAGCAGCAGGCTCGTCAAAAGGGTTTTCATGAGCCGAGCTTTTCGATCCGTTCGGTCGGGCTGACCACGTCGGTCAGGCGCAGGCCGAACTTGTCGTTGACGACCACCGCTTCACCCCGGGCAATCAGCCGTGAGTTCACGTAAAGATCGAGCGGCTCGCCGGCCAGCTTGTCCAGTTCGATCAGCGAGCCTTCCTGCATCTGCAGCAGATCGCGGACCAGGATTCTGGAGCGGCCGACTTCCACTGAAACCTGCAGCGGGATGTCGAGCAGCAGGTCGATGCCGCGCTCCTGTGCGCTGCCCTGCGTGGCGGTTGCTGCTGCCGGTGCGTTGTCATTCATCTCGTTCATCGTCTATCCTCCGTTGGGGAGCTTCCCCATGATGCGGATTGCTTTCTTCCCCCCCTGGACCCCGGCCATGCCGGAGAACTTGGGCCGCCGCTCAACCATGATCTGCAGCGGGGTGTCGGGGTTGCAGCCGAGCTCGATCACATCGCCGACCTGGAAATTGAGGATGTCGCGCACCCGGACCGAGACGTTGGCCAGGATCGCCTGCAGTTCGACCTCCATATGGTCGAGTTCGCCGAACACCACCGACTGCCATTTGCTGTTGCGCCCGGTCGACACCGGCACCGACTTTTCCTGCTCTTTTCTCTGCAGCGGCTCCAGCGCCGCATGCGGCAGCACCAGGCTGATGTCCCCCTCAAGGCTGTCGATGGTGACGTGAAAACGAGCGGCGATCACGCCTGCGTCCTGGGCGACGAAATTGAGCAGGCGCAGGTTGCTCTCCACCTTGACCAGCTCCGCCTTGACCTCCTGAAACTGCTGAAAGCCTTTTTCCAGTTCGGGGCCGGCCGACACCAGGACATCGCGGATCACGTTCAGCTCGATGGCGGTCATCGCCCGGTTCGGCACCACCACCTGGGCTTCCGCAGAGCCGCCGAGGACGATCTCGACCAGCGAGTAGGAGAGCTGCTCCTCCATCACCAGCAGCGCGCCGCCGCTGAGCGGATCAAGCTGCAGAATGCCGATCGCGCCGCGCCCCGAAAACTTCTGCAGCAGCAGCGCAAAGGACATCGACTCCATCGCATCGAGCTTGACGCTGACCGAGCGCTGAAAACGGTTGGAGAGGGAGATCGCGAAGTTGTGGGCGAAGCTGTCGAGGATCAGATCGAAATTGGGCAGCTTCCACCCTTCGGGCCCCTGGGCGCGGAACAGGTTGCACGCTTCCGCCGACGCCGCCCGCTTGGCGGCAGCCGCCGCGGCATCTGCGGGAGCCGTTTCGGCGGCGGGATCGATTTCGATCTCGCCATGCCGGACCGCCGAGAGCAGCTCGGCGATCTCATCTTTACTGAGAATCTTTTCCACAGCCGGGGCCCTTACTGAACCACAAAATCGGTGAAGTAGATCCGCTTGACCTTGCCTTTGACCAGGATGCCGTTGAGCCGGTTGATCAGCTCGGCACGCAGTTGGATCTTGCCCTGCATGTCGCGCAGCTCGTCAAAGGTCTTGTTGCCGACCAGCAGCAGCACGGCGTCCTTGATCTGCGGCATCCGTTCGTTGAGCTCCATGGCCGCCTCCTGGTTGCTGGCCTCGATGGTGATGGCCGCCTTGAGATAGCGGCTCTCCTCGTCGTCGAGAATATTGACGATGAAGGTCTCGATGCTGACCATCGGCCCGACCTGCTTGGCCTGTTTCTCCAGCGCGGCCTGTTCCTCTTCCGGAGAGAGCTTTTCTTCCTCGCCGCCGATGAACAGGAATACCCCGGCGCCGACCCCGATCAAAAGCAGCACCGCGGCAATGATGATGATCAGCTTCTTTTTTCCGCCTTCAGCTTCAGGTTGCTCGGCTGCGTCTTTCTTGGCCATGATTATCCTTCCTTTACGCTCTTTTTCAGGTCTTTTCGACCAACGTCAATCTAGAACGGGGCCTGGTCGCGGGCATCGATCAGGTAGGGCAGCTCCTGGTCCGGATCGCCCGAGGTCTCCAGCACGAACTCGACCCGGCGGTTCAAGGCCCGCTCGCGATCGCTGGCGTTGGGAAACAGCGGCTTCTGCGATCCGTAGCCGGTGGCCGCCATGCGGGTCAGCGGGATCAGCTGGTTGCTGGCGAGAAAGCGCAGCACCGAAACCGCCCGGGCCACCGAGAGGTCCCAATTGGCCAGCTCGGCGCCGCGGTCGTCGGTGTGCCCTTCGACCTTCAAATTGAGCGGCAGCGGCCGGACCAGTTCGGCGACCTTGCGCAGCACCGGGTAGGCATCCTGCTGGATCTCCTGCTGCCCTGAGGCGAACAGAACCGACTCGTCGATCCGCAGCACCACGGCGCCGCGGTCTTTAACCAGCTTGACCTTTTTATTCAGCTTCAGCTCGTGCAGCTTCGTCCGCAGCCGCCGGTAGACCCGCGAGGTGAAGTCATCGTCGACCGGCGAGTAGGACACCACCTTGGGGCTGGTCACTTCGGTCTGGCTGCTGCTCGCCAGCACCCCGAAGGCACCGGCCAGCGAATCGCTCGCTTTGTTGAATTTGACGTTGTCGAGATTCGCCATCGACAACAGCAGCACGAAAAAGGTCAACAGCAGGGTCACCATATCAGAGTAGGTGACCATCCACAGCGGCGCTCCTGCCGGAGCCTTTTTCTCCTTTTTCGCCATTAATTATGCCCCTACTTCCCGAAGTTGCTTTCCCGCAGCTTCGGCGAGACGAACGCGTGCAGGCGCTGCTCCATCAAGCGCGGGTTCTCCCCTTCGAGGATCGATTTCATCCCCTCGGTGATCAGGGTCTTGTTCAACACCTCGCTCGCCGAACGCAGCTTCAGCTTGCCCGACATCGGCGTGCAGACCACGTTGGCGATCACCGCGCCGTAGAAGGTGGTCAGCAGCGCCACCGCCATCGCCGGCCCGATCGAGGAGGGATCATCCATGGTCTGCAGCATCTGCACCAGACCGATCAGGGTGCCGATCATCCCCATCGCCGGCGAATAGGCCGCCAGGGAGACGAAGATGTCCGCCCCCTTGTCGTGACGGTCCATGACATATTCGATCTCGCGCTCGAGCATATCCTTGAGGGCTTCCGGCTCCTGGCCGTCAACCGCCATCTGCAGGCCTTTGAGGAAAAATTCGTCCTCAATCTCATTCATCACCGATTGCAGGGAGAGGATCCCCTCTTTGCGGGCCTTGCCGGCATAATTGATCAGCTTGGAAATGGTTTCGGATGGTGCGATATCTTTGTGGAAGAACGCCTTGCGGGCAACGCCGAAGGCACCGAAAACTTCGCCGAACGGATAATGGACCAGCGCGGTGCCGATGGTCCCGCCGATTACGATAATCACCGACGGAATATTGACAAAGATCAGCAGCGAGCCTCCTTGCATGATGGCACTGACCATCAGCCCGAATGCCGCGAGAATGCCGATTACCGTGGATAGATCCATGAGTCACCCTCTATGTCCGTACGTGATCGCTTCAAAATTCAAACTTAACAACGACTAAGGTTTGGCAAGTTATGTGCCAGCCACGGAACCTGCCCGGATTTATTTTTTTTATCATTGTTTTCTTTATATTATACAGGTCGCTATAAAACAGAACAAAAAAGCCGCCCCGAAAACATCGGGGCGGCGGACCTGGCTGTCATGATTTTGACCAGCGCTCACTAGCGCTTGAGGTTGATAACTTCAGCCAGCATTTCGTCGGTGGTGGTGATGGTTTTCGAGTTGGCCGAGAAGCCTCGCTGGGTGGTGATCATCTTGACGAACTCCTGGGCCAGATCGACGTTCGACAGCTCCAGCGCGTTGGTAAAGATGTTGCCGACCCCGGAGCCGACCGTGCCGATGGTCGGTGGGCCGGACTTGTCACTCTCGTTCCAGATATTATTCCCCGCCTTGCTCAGGCCGCCGGAATTGGTGAACTTGGCCAGGGCGATCCGCATCAGCTTGCGCGGCGTGCCGTTGGAGAAGTTGCCGACGATATTCCCCTCTTCATCGACGTTCAGCTTGACCAGGGTGCCGGTCCCGTAACCATCCTGCTCCTGGGAAACCACCACCGAGGGGCTGGCATACTGGGTGGTCTGCATGTCCAAAGTAATCTGCCCGGTCGTGACCGATCCGTTGTTCCAGTCAAGGGCACCGGCGAGGGTGGTGAAGGTGCCCGGGGTCGTCAGGGGAATGCCATTGCCCGAGGTGGTCAGATCCAGGTTGCCTCCGGTATCAAAGCCGAGCATCCCTTCCCCGACCAGTTCCAGGGTCCCGGGAGTTCCGCCGGCCACCTCGCCGCCGTCAACCACGGTATTCCATTCCCAGGAGTTGTTGGCGATCTTGGTGAAATAGGTGGTCATCAGATGCGTCGAGCCGAGGCTGTCGAACACCCTGATCGAGGTGGCATAATGGGAGCTGGTTCCCGGGTTGGTGATATCGAAGCCGCCGGGGATCGCGATCGAGTCTGAGTCGATATTGGTGGTCAGGGTCAGATTCCCCGTCGGCCCGGCCGCGGTGAACGACTGGGTATTGGCATAGATCGGCGTCAAGTCGCCGAAGGTATCGCCGTTGGCATCGAGCTGCAGCCCCATCACGTTGTAGCCTTCCGGGTTAACCAGATAACCGTTTTCATCAAACCGGAACGCCCCGGCGCGGGTGTAGCTGTTGACCGAATTGTTGGTCGTCGGGTCGCTGACGATGAACATCCCCGCCCCTTCGATTGCCAGGTCGGTGTTGGTTTCGGTGTTTTCGAAGGTCCCCTGGCTGAAGATGTTATCAACCACCGAGAGGCCGGCCCCGCGACCGACCTGTGAGGTGCCACCGGAGCCGGAGATGCTGCTGGAGAGCAGATCACCGAAAACGGTCCGGCTGGTTTTGAAGCCGACGGTGTTGGCGTTGGCGATATTGTTGCCGATAACGCTCATGGCGCTACCGTTGGCGTTCAGTCCTGAGACGCCACTGTACAAAGATCCAGAAACACCCATCTTGTCACTCCTTTAGGTGTGAGCCGCGTCAATCGGTCGGCGGCTCGCGAACCTCCTCCAAGAGGACCGGTTCGGTTAGGCGATTACGGCGCTGTCGATATTGGTGAAGACGTTGTTCTTCAGCTGTTGCTTATCGACCACCGTAACAACAGTGTCGTTCTTGACACTCACCACCAGGGCGGTGTCATCGATCATCACCAGGGACTCTTTGCCTCCCTTGGCATCGACCTGGGAAACAGCCTGCTCGAGACGTTCGAGCTGGGTGGGGCTGAACTGAATGCCCCGACTGTTCATTCTATCGACCGCGTGCTTGGAGAACTTTATCCCCCCCTGGTCGATTTTGTTGCGCAGCAGCTGGTCGAAGCTGCCAGGTCCGCTGGCCGGTGCCGGTTGCCTGGTACGGGCCGGCCCCTGGGTTCTGCCAGGTGTGATCGGTTGCGGGATGATGGTGATCCGGTCGGTCATAGCGCTGCTCCAACCCGTTCCACCTTGCTCATCGCGAAGTTGCCGGCGCTGGTTTCCAGCTGCGATCCGCCACCGGTCATATCAACCGCCTCGACGCGCCCCTTGATCAGGCTCTCGGCGGACAGGCTCTGGTCATTCTTATCGACCGCCCGCACCACCAGGGAGTAATCGCCGGGCTCCGCCGGCATACCGTAATCGGTCAACCCGTCCCAGGAGATAAAATTCTGCCCCGGTCCGGTTTGCGCTGCGCTGATGGTCGCCATGGTGGCGCCGGTCTGATTCAGGACATAGAGCTTGACGTCGTCTGCCGGCAGTTCGAGGCGATAGCCCAGCTCCATCGGGTCACCGTTGTATTGGAACTGGTCGCTCTGGGCCACAACCTCCTGGCCCATCAGCGAGAGGGCCGACATCCTCTGCATCTCACCGCTCATCTTGTTGAGACCATCGAGGCTGTCGGTGATGTTGGTTAACTGCTCAAGCTGGCTGAACTGTGCCAGTTGGGCGGTAAACTCCGTCGGATCGGACGGATTCATCGGATCCTGATTTTCCAGCTGGGCGACCAGCAGTTTGAGGAAATCCTCTTTCCCCATCGATGCCTGTTGAGTTCCCTGGCCGGGCAGTGGTGCGGTGTTACCGGTTGTTATTCCACTGATAGCTGACATTTAGGACGGTCCTCCTTTCGTTGGATTTTTTACACGTGGAGGCTGATGCCTCCGCCACCGTTCTGCATCAGGTGGGCAAGGGGGATGACCTGCTCTTCCGGCTGTTGCCAGACCGGCTGCCACGCCGGCTGTTGCTTTGAGTTCTTCTGGTGCTGCTGTTGGGCCAGGTTGTCGAACTGGCCCTGCTGGTTGTGCCTATGGTTCACGTCAACATTGAACTGGTCAATTTTCAGACCCTGTTCGGCCAGCGCGCTGCGCAGTTGCGGAAGATTCCGCTCCAGCACTTCCTGAACCTGCTGATTCTGCGCCTGAAGGTTGGCGCGAATGCGGTCACCTTCGACCAGCAGCTCAAGTTTCAGCGCGCCGAGTTCGGCCGGTTGCAGCCGCAGCACCATGCGTCCCGATGCTCCGTTGAAGCTGCCCGAGACATGGGTCACCACCTGGTCAAAAATCTGACCCTCGGCGACCTGCTGCCCGCTCGGCAATTGCACCGTCGCGGTCATTTGCGGCAGCGGCTGGGCTTGGTTCAGGCTGGCGGGAACCGCCCCACCTGCCGGTTGAGCCTGTCCGTTGGGCTGTTGCTGGGCCTGGGCTTCGAGCCCCGGCTTCGCGGATCGACCGAGCAGTTCGGCGACTTCTGCAGCCTTGGCCATCTCCGGGGCCACTTCTGTCACCGCTTGCGCTGTTTCACCGCCCTGGTTCAGCTGTGCCTCGGGCTGAGGCACTTTGGCCCCGTGAACCTGCCCGCGCAACGCAGGCTGCGAAGACGGCTGTGCCGCTGCCCGCGGTTTGAGCAATCCGGCAAAGCGCGGATCGATCTCTTCGCTGGCCGCTTCCGCCAGCAGCTGGTCTTGTTCAACCGGCTGTTCGGCGATCTCGGCCGGCTGTTGCGCGACCGTTGGCGCTGCGCTCTTCTGACCTTTGACCGCAGCAATCGCCTGTTGCAGAATCTGCCGGGCCTGAGCCAGGCTATCGACCTGGGCTGCTGCGGTGCTCTGCAGCTCGGCAGCCGCTGACATTGCAACCGGCGGTTCTGCCTGTGCAGCCTGCTGATTTTCCTCAGCCTGCAGAGTTTCCCCAGCCTGCTGA
>CALZHR010000128.1 GCA_945787335.1 uncultured Desulfuromonadales bacterium | reverse complement strand
CGCCCGCGAGCGCGCATACGGGCGTCCCACGGGACGCCCCTACAGGATCATTCGGAATTTTACATGGCTGGAAAACTTTGGGTCGTCGGGCTGGGTCCCGGCGATGTTTTACATTTGACCCCGGCGGCGCGGGCCGCCATCGAGCAGGCTGACTGCGTTGCCGGCTACAAGACCTACCTGGAGCTGATTCCGGAGCTGATCGCCGGTAAGGAGCAGCTGCAAAGCGGCATGCGCCAGGAGGTGGAGCGCTGCCGGCTGGCGCTGGAGCGGGCAGAAGCTGGTGCGAAGGTGGCGCTGGTCTGCTCCGGGGACGCCGGGGTCTACGGGATGGCCGGGCTGGTGCTCGAGCTGCTGGGTGACCGGGAGATCGCAATCGAGATGGTCCCCGGCGTCTCGGCGGTGCAGGCGGCGGCCGCGCGGCTCGGCGCGCCGTTGATGCACGATTTCGCCGTCATCTCCCTCTCCGATCTGCTCACCCCCTGGCCGTTGATCCGCCAGCGGCTCGATGCCGCTGGCCGGGCCGATTTCGTCGTCGCTCTCTATAACCCGAAAAGCCGCGGCCGCACCACCCAGATCGGCGCGGCGCAACAGATCCTGCTGCGCCATCGCGGGCCGCAGACTCCGGTCGGCATTGTCCGCAACGCCTGCCGCGAAGGGGAAGAGATCACCGTCACTACCCTGGAAGAGATGCTGCAGTACGAGATCGACATGTTCTCGCTGGTGATCATCGGCAACAGTTCCAGCTACGTCGATGCTGCGGGACGGCTGGTGACACCTCGCGGCTACGCCGGAAAATACTTTGCCGGCGATCAGCCGGCCGACCAATCGAAGCCGAATGCGCTGTTTGTCGGCGGCACCGGCAGTGATGTCGGCAAGAGCGTCATCGCCGCCGGCCTCTGCCGGGTCTTCGCCCGCCGGGGCTATCGCGTCGCGCCGTTCAAGGCGCAGAACATGGCGCTCAACTCGGCGGTCACCCCGGCCGGCGGCGAGATCGGCCGCGCCCAGGCGCTGCAGGCGGCGGCCTGCAACCTGCAGCCGCACATCGACATGAACCCGGTGCTGCTCAAGCCGAACAGCGACACCGGGTCGCAGGTGATTATCCACGGCCGGCCGGTCGCCAACATGAGCGTCAGCGAGTACCATCGCTACAAGTCGCAGGCTTTCGGAAAGGTCAAAGAGTCGTTTCAGCGGCTGGCCGCACAGGTCGAGCTGGTGGTCATGGAAGGGGCCGGGAGCATCGCCGAGATCAACCTGATGGCGCACGACATCACCAACCTCAAGGCCGCCGCCATGGCCGGGGCGCCGGTGCTCCTGGTCGCCGACATCGACCGCGGCGGGGTCTTTGCCAGCATCGTCGGCACCGTTGAACTGCTCTCGCCAAGCGAGCGCGGCCAGCTGAAAGGGATTATCATCAACAAGTTCCGCGGCGACGCGGCGCTGCTGAAGTCGGGGATCGACACCATCGAAGCGCGCACCGGGCTGCCGGTGCTCGGGGTGGTGCCGGTTCTCGATCTGCAGCTGCCGGAGGAGGACTCGGTGGCGCTCGACCGCAAGCGCCCGGCCGGTAAGTCGGGGGTGCAGGTCGGCGTCGTGCGCCTGCCGCGGATCTCCAACTACACCGATTTCGACCCTTTCGAGCGGGAGGGCGACATTGAACTGAGCTATGTCGAGCGCCCCGATCAGCTGGCCGGACTCGACCTGCTGATCCTGCCGGGCACCAAGAGCACCCTGGCCGACCTGGATTTTCTCAAAGAGTCGGGGCTGTTCCAGGCGATCATCGATTTTCATGCCGCCGGCGGTCAGCTGGTCGGCATCTGCGGCGGCTTCCAGCTGCTCGGGCGGGAGATCTGCGACCCGGATGGCGTCGAGTCACAGCGGCTGAGCGATACGGGGCTCGGCCTGCTCGACCTGACCACCACCCTCAAGCCGGGCAAGCAGACCCACCAGGTCGTGGCGCGTTTCCAGCCGGCCGCCAACTGGGCCGGCTTTACCGGCCTTGATCAGGTCGCCGGCTACGAAATTCACGCCGGCGAGACCGAATACGGCGTCAGCTGCCGACCGCTGCTGCGGATCATCAGCCGTTCGGGGGAGGCGGTCAGCCTCGCTGACGGCGCGGTCTCCGGCGACGGGCGGGTCTGGGGCAGCTACCTGCACGGGATCTTCGATGACGATCTGTTGCGCGCCGCAGTGCTCGCCCCGCTGCGGGCCAGGGCCGGTCGCGCCGCCGCGGCGCCGAGCGCCGACTGGAGCCTGGACGTCGAGCTCGACCGACTGGCCGACCATCTGGAAGCCCATCTCGATCTGGAGCAGATCCGTTCCTGGCTGCAGCCGCCGGAGGTTCAAGCATGAGCGCCGGGCTGTTCGTCGCGATCCTGCTGCTCGATCTGCTCTGCGGCGACCCGCGTGGCTGGCCGCACCCGATCGTCTGGATCGGTCGGCTGATTCAGCGGCTGGAGGGCTGGCTGCGCGAGCTGATCAACCCACCCAAAGTTGCCGGCATCCTGCTGGTGGCGCTGACCCTGCTCTCAACCTGGCTGGCCGGCGGGCTGCTGCTGAAGATCGCCGCGACCTTCTCCGCCGGGGTGCTCTGGCTGGCGTCGCTCTGGCTCGGCTGGAACTGCCTGGCGCTGCGTTCACTGCACACAGAAAGCCGCGCGGTGATCAGTGAGCTGGAGGAGGGCGATCTGCCGGGGGCGCGCCAGGCGCTGGCGATGATCGTCGGCCGCGACACCGGCAGCCTGGACGAGGAGCAGGTGCTCAAGGCGACCATCGAGACGGTCGCCGAGAACACTTCGGACGGGGTGATCGCGCCGCTGCTTTACCTGCTGCTCGGCGGGCCGCTGCTCGGTCTGCTGTTCAAGGCGGTCAGCACCCTCGACTCGATGGTCGGCTACAAGAATGACAACTACCGCGAGTTCGGCTGGGCGGGCGCGCGGCTGGATGATCTGCTCAATTTCATTCCGGCGCGGCTGACCGGTTTCCTGTTTGTCGCCGCCGCCTATCCGCTTAAACTCAACGGTCCGGGGGCGCTGCAGGTGATGCTGCGCGACGCCGGCAAGCATGCCAGCCCCAACGCCGGCTGGCCGGAAGCGGCGGCCGCCGGCGCCCTCAACCTGCAGTTGGGCGGTCCGGCCAGCTATTTCGGCAAAACAGTCACCAAGCCGAGCTTCGGTGATGCCGACCAGGCGCCGGATATTTCTCACTACCGACAGATGATCCGCCTGCTCTACGTCAGCACGGCCCTGGCGACGCTGTTCGGCTTGGTGATTCTCTGGGGGCTGGCATGAGCAAACCGCAGCACGGCGGCGGCGTCGACCGGCTGATGGCCGAGACCGGCCTGGAGCGAAGTCAGATTATCGATTTCTCGGCCAGCATCAACCCGCTCGGCGTGCCGGAAGGCGTGCAACAGGCGCTGCAGGCGGCGCTGGCGCGGATCAGCGACTACCCCGAGCCGGAAGCGGAGTCGCTGCGGCAGATGCTGGCCGCGTATCACCAGTTGCCAATCGAAAACCTGCTGCCCGGCAGCGGCTCGACCGAATTGATCTACCTGCTGCCGCGCGCGCTGCGTCCCCGCCGGGCCCTGCTGGTGCAGCCCTGTTTCGGCGAGTACGCCCCGGCCCTGCAACAGGCCGGTTGCCGGGTCGATCAGGTTGCTCTGGATCCCGAAGAGAACTTCTCCTTTAGCGTTGAACGTCTGCTTGCTGCGCTGCATGCAGAGACCGACCTGGTGCTGCTGGCGAATCCGGGCAATCCGAGCGGCATCGGTATCGCGCCCCAGCAGCTGCTGACGCTGGCCGCGCAACTGGGGGAGAGAGCCCTGCTGATCGACGAGGCGTTCGCCGATTTCTGCCCGCAGCGGTCGCTGCTCGGCGCGGTGGCAGCGCGGCGGAACCTTTATGTTCTGCGGTCGCTGACCAAGTTCTACGCGATCCCCGGACTGCGCGCCGGCTACCTGGCCGGCCCGGCTGCGGGGATCGCCAAACTGGCGCAGCTCCGCGAGCCCTGGACCCTCTCCACTCTGGCGATCGCTGCCGCCAGGGCCTGCCTGGCGGCCGAGCGGTACCGGGGCGCGACTCTGGAGACCATCCCGCGATTGCGGGATCAATTCGCCAGAGGTTTGGAGGATTTGGGGCTGAAGGTTTTCGCCGGCGAGGCCAACTATCTGCTCTGTCGGCTGCCGGACGCCGCACCTTTGGCCGACCGGGTGGCCGCATGCTTGCGTCCTCAGGGGCTGCTGATCCGCAACTGTGCCGACTTTATGCCACTCGATAACCGCTATCTGCGGCTGGCGGTGATGGGGGAGGGGGCGAACCGGCGGCTGCTGTCCGCCCTGCGCCGACAGTTGGTTTAAGAGGCTTCGACAAGCACGACGACCACGCTGATGTTGTCCAGCCCGCCGCGATCGTTGGCCGCCGCGACCAGCTGCTGGCAGAGCTGCTGCGGTTCGCGCGGCAGGCTGAGCAGGCGGCAGATCGCCTGGTCGCTGAGCATGTTGGTCAGCCCGTCGCTGCAGAGCAGCAGCCGGTCGCCGGGTTGCAACTCCAGTTGCTGCTGATGAACTTCGAGCGGCTGATCGGCGCCGAGGGCCTGGGTGAGGATGTGGTGCAGCGGCGACTGGTCGTCCCCCAGGGTGTGATCCTTGCTGCACTGTTGCAGGATTCCCGCGCGCAGCAGGTAGATGCGGCTGTCGCCGACATTGGCCAGGTAGGCAAGGTTCTCCCGGCAACAGACCAGCGCCAGGGTGGTGCCCATGCCGTGCCAGGACGGATTGTCTTGCCCAGCCTGGTGGATCTGCCGGCTGAGCTGCTGGCAGATCGCCTCGATGCGCTGCGGGATCTCGGCATCCGGGCAATCGGCGGACAGCCCGCTGTGGCAGCGCGAGACCGCTGCCCCGATCGCCATGCGGCTGGCGACCTCGCCGGCCGGATGCCCGCCCATGCCGTCGGCGACCAGGAACAGGCCGGCCTGCGGGTCGGCGAAGCAGGCGTCCTCGTTTTTGCTGCGTTGTTTGCCGATGTCGCTGAGACTGTCACTGCACAGTTGCATGTGCTACCCTTGGGCGGTTGGTTTCTCATCAGTTTAGCCGCTGTGGCGGCGCTGGCAAATTTCCCGGATAAGAATGAATGCGACACGACACCCTGATCGAGCGTTTTCGTGAAAACGAGCAGCTGGCGGAGAAGTTCCATTTGCTTGAAACGCGGATTCTCGGCGTGCTCAACTTCCGCGATTTTTTCCAAGAGCTGCTGGAACAGATCGGCGAGATCTTCGCCGTACCGCAGGTCTGGCTGAGCCTGATCGCCAGCGAGCCGGCCGTCGCGCCGCTTACCCGGCTCGCTGGCTCCAGCCGGTTGCGCCACCGGCTCAAACTTTTGGCGCAGGAACAGTTTGCAGAGCTCTGTCCGGACAGCGGCAAGCCGCTGCTGGTGAATGAGGATCTCGCGCCCTTTCAAGGGCTGCTGCCGGATGGGGATCGCTTCCCCTTCAAGTCGCTGGCGCTGGTGCCGGTGACCCTCGACGGCCGGCTGATCGGCAGCCTGAACCTGGCCGATCCTTCGCCGCGGCGTTTTCATCCCGGCTACAACCCGGTTCACCTGGAACGCCTGGCGGTCAAGGTGTCGCTCTGCCTGTCGAACGTGGTCGCCCACGAGAACTTGCAGCACCTGGCGTTTCATGACCCGCTGACCGATCTCTACAACCGGCGGGCGATGGAGCAGCACCTGGAGCGTGAATTCGCTCGGGCGCAACGTTACCGTACTCAGCTGGCGTTGGTGTTCATTGATCTCGATCTGTTCAAGCAGGTGAACGATACCTATGGTCACGACTGCGGCGATGCCCTGCTGCAGTATCTGGCCGATGGCATGCGGCGGATGTGTCGCAGCTCCGACCTGGTGACCCGGCTGGCCGGCGACGAGTTCGTCCTGCTGCTGCCGGAGACCCCGCTGGACAAGGCGCAGCTGTTCAGCGAGCGAATGGCGCAGCGCTTCCTCGACCAGCCGATGACCTGGCATGAGGCGCAGATCGCCATCCGCATCAGCTTCGGCATCGCCTCGGTGCTGGAGGATCGGGTCGATTCACCACAGGCGCTGCTCAAGCTGGCCGACGATCGGCTCTACCGGAAGAAACAAGAGCGGAAAACCGATGGCTGAGCTGCTGCAGGCCGACCCGGAAGAATTGCGCCGGCTGCTCGCCGCCCGCATGCCGTACGGCAAGCACCAGGGGCAGCGGCTGATCGATCTGCCCGAGCCCTACGTGGTCTGGCTGGTGCGCCATCAGCTGCCGGAGGGGCGGCTCGGCGAGCAGCTGCTGGCCATCTATGACATCAAGGTGAACGGCCTGGAAGGGTTGTTGCGCCCCCTGTGCCCGAAGTCGGACTGATGCGAAAGCTCCCCTGGTCTACCGACCGCCCGCCACTGATGCTCGCCCCGATGCAGGGGCTGACCAACGAAGCGCTGCGCAGCTGCTTCATTGAACGCTACGCTCCGGATATCGTGTTCACCGAGTTTGTTCGTGTACAGACCCAGTCACGCAAGCGGATCGCCAAGGCCGATCTGGCCGAGATCCGCGCTCACGCGGCAGCGGTGCCGTTGGTCGTACAGCTGATCGGCAACCATGCCGAGGCGCTGGCCGAAGCGGCCTGGCGGGTGCAGGAGGCGGGCTGTGCGCACCTCAACCTGAACCTCGGCTGCCCCTACGGGCGGATGACCACCGGGGCGACCGGCGGCGAGCTGCTGCGCGACCCGGAAAAGCTGATGGAACTGCTCCGTTCTCTGCGCCAGGCGATCAGCGGCAGCTTTTCGGTCAAGTGCCGGGCTGGTTATGACGACCCGCAACAGATTTTCCAGCTGTTGCCGCTCTATGAAGAATGCCGCCTCGACTACCTGATCCTCCATCCGCGCACCGTGGTGCAGAAATATGCCGGCCAGGCCGATCATCAACTGACCGCCGAAGTCGCCCGGTGCACGGCGCTGCCGGTGATCGCCAACGGCGATATCAACAGCGCCGCGACCGGTCGGCAGTTGTTGGCTGGGGCCGGTGTCGCCGGGTTGATGCTCGGCCGCGGCGCTTTAGCCGATCCGCTGCTGTTCCGCCGCATCCGTGGCGAACTCGACAACGCGCCGTCCGAGGCCGTGCGGCGCCAGGAACTGCGCGAATATCTTGAAGACCTGCTGCAGCGCTATCTGGTCAAATTCTGCGGTGAACGGCAGGCGCTGATGAAGCTCAAAGATGTCCTCAATTTCATCCCCGACGAGCCTTTGCAGCGTGAGTTGAGGAAGCTTAAACGGGCGATCAGCGTCGCGCGTTTTCGTCAGTTGCTCGAGAGCTTTTTCCCCCGCGGAATCCTTCCGTTCTTGACCGGCCTCCTTTTGTATCCATTCATGATTCTCCCGGGATGAACTTTTATTTACTTGTTCTTCTGTCTTTTTGTTTATAAATTGATGGCTTAGAGGGGTCTTTTGGCTGTTGCCAGCATGGACAAATCGCTGTTCATGGCTTTTGTTGTCGATTGTTGTTCCCGCTGGTTCGGGATCAGCTCCTGGCTGTTGGCTGGCCGTAGGCATCTCTTGTGGCCTGCAGTCTGCCGCCTTAGGGTGTTGTGGAATGACCCCTGTCACGCAAAAAACTCTGCGCAACCCCTATCTCTGGGGGCTGCTGCTGCTCTGGACCCTGCTGATCGGCGGCTCTCTGGCCTGGAGCGTGCACAGTGAGCGCCGCTCGCTGATCGAGGGGGCGACCCTGCAGGCGCGCACCATGACGGAGAAAGACCCGCGCCTGCAGCACTGGAACAGCCCCGCTGAAGGGATCTATATTCGGGTGCGCGAGGGGGTCGAACCGAGCCCCTATCTCGACGGTTACCCTGCTCGCGACCTGGTCGCCAGCGACGGCACCCGCCTGACGCTGCTGCCCCCGTCCTACCTGAATCATCGCGAAATAAAGCTCAAAGAGCAGAATCAGCAGATCACCGCCCACATCACCAGCCTGAAGGTGAAAAACCCCGCCAACCATCCCGATGACTGGGAGGCGGCGGCGCTGCAACAGCTCGACGCCGGGAAGCCGGAGGTCGCCGAGCTGATCTTCCTCAATGGCCAGACCCGCCTGCGCTACATGAGCCCGCTGATGACCACCGAACACTGCCTGGAGTGTCATGGCGACCAGGGGTTCAAGGTCGGCGACCTGCGCGGCGGGATCAGCGTCAACCTGCCCCTCGGCAGCTTTGTGATCGCGGCGCGGAACCAATCCCTGTCGCTGGCGGTCAGCCACCTGCTGCTCTACCTGGCTGGAGTCGGCGGGATTCTGTTCGGCGTTTACCGCTATTCGGCCAATTCGTTACGCCGCAACCAGGCCGAGCTGGCGATGCGCGCCGCCAAGGAGGAGGCGGAAGCAGCCAACCGCAGCAAGAGCGAGTTTCTCGCCAACATGAGCCATGAGATCCGCACGCCGATGAACGGGATTATCGGCATGACCGGGTTGACCCTGGCCACCGAGTTGAACGAAGAACAGCGCGGCTATCTGAAGATCGTCAAAAGTTCCGGCGAGTCGCTGCTGCGGGTGATCAACGATATCCTCGATATCTCCAAGGTCGAGGCGGGAATGCTCGAGTTGGAACAGATCGGATTCAATCTGCCGAAGACACTGGAGAAAAGCATCGAGGCGCTGGCTCTCTCGGCGCACCAGAAGGGCCTGGAGCTGATCTGTGACCTTCCGGCCGACCTGCCTGGGCATATCTCCGGAGATCCGCTGCGGCTGCGTCAGGTGCTGACCAACCTGCTGAACAACGCGATCAAGTTTACCGAGCAGGGCGAGGTCGTGTTCAGTGTCCGCCGGCTGCCCGGCTGCGCAGAGCTGGCCGATCTGGTGCGGCTGCAGTTCAGCGTGCGCGATACCGGGATCGGCATCAGTGAAGCGCAGCAACGGCGCCTTTTCACCAGTTTCAGCCAGGCCGACAGTTCGATCTCCCGCAAGTATGGCGGCACCGGCCTGGGGCTGGTCATCTCCCAGCAGATCGTCGAGCGGATGGGCGGGCGCATCGCCCTCGACAGTCATCCTGGTGCGGGATCCTGTTTTTCCTTTGTCCTCGACATGCCGTTGGCGCCGGAGCCACCGGCAGCGGAGTTCAAATTCAGCAAAGACCTCACCGGGCTGAAGGTGCTGATCGTCGATGACAACGAGACCAACCGGGTGATCCTGCGCGAGCTGGTCAGCGGCTGGGGGCTGCGGCCGGTGCTGGCGGCCGACGGCCGTGAAGCGATCGATCTGCTGACTGCAGCGCGCTGCAGCGTGGATCCCTTTCGGCTGCTGCTGCTCGATTCGATGATGCCGGGCATGAGCGGCTTCGAGGTCGCCGAATGGGTGCGGGCGGAAAAGGCTTTTCCCGGTCTGGCGCTGATGATGATCACCTCCAACGACATCCGCGGCGATGCCGCGCGGAGACGCCAGTGCGGCATCAATCACTTCCTGGTCAAGCCGATCAAGCCCTCGGAGCTGTTCAGTTCCATCCTCGAAATGCTCAATCGGCCGGTAGCGGCGGAGCGCCAGGACGCTGCTGCTCAGGCTCCCCTGCCGCGGCCGGAACTGGCAGCGGGGGTCTTGCGGATTCTGCTTGCCGAAGACAACGAGATCAACCAGATGCTCGCTGTGCGGCTGCTCGAACAGCGCGGCTGGCAGGTCGAGGTGGCGGAAAGCGGACTGCGGGTACTCGAATTGCTGGAGGAGCGGCCCTTTGATCTGGTGCTGATGGATGTGCAGATGCCGGAGCTGGACGGGATCCAGGCGACCAAGCAATTGCGTTCCGCCGGCAGCCGGATTCCGATCATCGGCCTGACCGCCCATGCCCTGACCGGGGATCGGGAAAAGCTGCTGGAGATCGGCATGGACGATTATGTGCCCAAGCCGATCGACCCGAACCGGCTCTACGCCGCCGTCGAGCGGCAGGCCCGGCAGGTGCTCTCCGGCTCCAGCGTTGTCGACCTGGCCTACCTGCGGCGCACTCTGAGCGGTCGCCAGGACGTCGTGGCTCGCTTTATCGGCAAGTTTCTCGTCGACAGCCCGCGCAAACTCGGCGAGATCCGTCAGGCGCTGCAGCGCAGCGACGCCAAGCGGGTGGAGCAGGCGGCGCACGGCTTCAAATCGGTGTTGGGTATTTTCGGCGCCCGTCAAGCCTATGCCCTGGCCCAGCGGCTGGAGTTCGCCGCCGGCGAAGCGCGGCTGGATAAGGTTCCTGAGCTGCTGGATGAACTGGAAGAGGTTCTGGCCCAGGTGGAAGGGGTGCTGCTGAAGTACGCGGGGGACTGATTGGTAAAAGGAGCGGTTGGCCTGAGAGGTCGCCGTTTAGAGTGTGAACGTCGGGCGATCCATTGGGTCGCCTTTTTTACGTCTGGAGTGCCGTCACAGGTTCCCGCCGCTTGCCGGGTGTCACCCCCCCCTGAAGGGACAAAACGGGTCTCAAATGGCCTGAACTTTTTCTGCAGGGGAGCGATTGACAGGGAATTGCCGTCTAAACTTATAATGAAAAAAACCTATTTCACAGTTGGGTCGGTTGGAGGCGGATGATTCAACTGTGTCGCAGACGCACTTGCCTCTAGCGAAAATTTCATCTGCAAAAAGGGGAGTCTACGATGCGGCCAATCCAGCAGCAACCACGGCAATTGGTACTAGCGCTCATTGGTGCCTGCTTCTCGCTCACGCTCACCTCCTGTGACATCCCCGCTGGGGAGGATGCCAGGCGGGCAGAGCAGAAAAAGAAATCTGGCCAACAGATGGTGGCGGAGTATCGACCACCTGTTTTAGCCCAAACAGAGGTTGTCGAGGTGCCGGAGACGGGCATCGACCTGGGGTGGGGCTACAACACTTTCGATGCCGAGCCGGTCCGTAATATCTGCGTACAGTTCATGGAAAAGAGCGAACCGGCGCAGACGCGCTACATGACGATGCATGAAGTCTCCGACAGCTACGAGTTGATGCAGAAGATGGGCATGTCCGCCGAGGCTTCGGTTAAAACCATTGGCGTCGAAGTCAGCGGCAAAGCTGCGTTCGCCAAGGAAGCGAACGTTTCCTCGTTTGCTTCGACCTTTGTCCTCAATGCGCTGGTTGAAAATGGCGTGAGATATGCGGGGCCGCACCGGGCCAGCGACGGGCGAGGGATGGAGGAGATCCGCCTGACCCGCGAAGCCCTGGCGATGATCATGAAGCCGGGAACGGGAACCGATGAGTTTCAGCACCTGTGCGGCAACGGGTTTGTCTCTGCGGTATATGGTGGTGCCAAGCTAACCGCGGTGCTCACGCAAAAGAGCAGCAGCCATGCGGCTCAGGAGAAGCTTGCGGCGGAGATGACCGGATCGGGTTGGGGGGCCAAGTTCAAAGCCAAGCTGGAGAAAAGCGTCAAATCCAAAAATGAGAGTTCAGCGTTTGACCTGAGCATTTTTCAGACCGGCGGCCGCGGCGACGAGATTCCGGCGACCGAAGCCGATCTGCTGAATAAGCTCAAAGCGCTGCCGGCGCTGGCCTACGATGCGCCGAAGGACTTCCGGATCGCGGTCACGCCCTACGAATCGCTGTCGAACTGGCCGGCCAAATCGCTGACCGGTGATGAAAATGAATTTGAGCAGATTGCCAGCTACTGGGGGTCTTACAATAGCCTTTACAGCGAGTTTCAGCAGGTTCTGGACGAGCCGGAAAAATACCAGGTGGCGACAATCGATGAAAAAGGCTGTACCAGTCTGACGGAGCTGGGTCCGACAGACATCGATCGGCTGCAGCGGGCGCAGGATGAGGTTCTGGCCGGGCTGCAGACGCTCGTCCGCTTCGCCGGACACTGCTCCGAGCTTGAGGAGGAGTGCAGCTTCGATGAGTCGCAGTTCAGGTCACAATACGCCTACCGGGTTTTGCTCCCTGTTCCCAAACCGCCGGACACGGATAAAAAACAGAACGCGGCAAAAAACAATAAGGCTGCGACAACCTCCAGCGCAGTTGCCATTGTCAGCGAATACCATCTGATTGATCCGGTGAAGCGGCGCTGCGAAATCGCCCCCGATGACCCGGGCTGTATGAGCAATGCCGAAATCGGCCAATGGTCGGCTCGGATCGGCATGGATTTCCGCACTTTGAAGACCGCTGCTCCAGATTTCAAAGCGCTCAAGGCCAGTTTGTTCGAAGCTGAAAATGAACCGCCAGCGATCGCCGCGCAGCGCAGTTGCGAGGCAGTTGCGGGCAAGCCGGAGACGGCGGTCACGATCGATAACCTGATTCTCGAGACGCGAACCGATGTCGACGCAGACGGCAAAGACGCTGTCAGGTTGCAAACCCTCTGGTTCCATCCGGCGTTGGGCACGAGGGTCGACGAAATTCTGAAGCCGGGCAAGCAATGACCAGGAGGGTGAGATTCGCCTGGGCTCTTCTGCCGCTGTGCCTGGCGCTGCTCGGTTTCAAACCCACCTTTGCGCAGGCCTGTACCGACCGGTGGCGCACTGCGGCACCGCTGGTTCTGGAGGATAGTGCCGCTGAGCGGGCCCGGATTGCCGAATTCATTACCGATTGTACCCAGGCTCCCCGCGAGCCGCTGCGGCTGATTCACTGGGCTCATCGCGCCAAAATAGAGCGCATGCTTGGTGACGATCAGGCGATTTTCCGGACCTTTGACGAAGAGCGGGACCGGGCGCGTTCGCTGGCCTTTTTGTGGCAATCGTTTCGGGAGCTGCAGCCGCATGAGCTGTCGATTGCCAGGCGGGTGATGGCCGATAAGCACTGGAATTATAATGCGCTGAAGGTCGAACAGGGTGTCAGGCAGGCGGTCAGTAAGGTAGAACAGCTACGCGGCGAAAAGCTGAAACTCGGTCAGACCAAAATGCTCGCAGTCGGGGAGCTCTACTATCCGGGGCTGATCGATTTTGTCACCGGCCCCTCCCCGGTCGAGGTGCAGAGTCAGGCGCGAGAGCGCCTGGACGAAGTGGCCAGTCCGGTGGTGCGGGCGCGGCTTGAGGGGCGGATCCTTGGCATCCAGCAGGCACTGGATCACGGTCGGAACTCAAGCCTGCATGGGCCGGGCGTTTACTTTTCGTCAAGTGCGTTGCGTTATTTCAGCGGCGGGCATTTCTTGAGCACTGACTACAAGGGACTGACCTGTGAGCTTCCGGCCGATGCCGCGCCCAGCGTCCAGGTCGCCGATCTGTCCGATCTGCCGGTGACGATCGCCGGCCAAACAGAGCCGGCGCTCAGTCACTGGCAGTTGGCCCGCAGGTTGAAAATCTTCAAGCCCCTAGCCGATCCGGAGAGCGGCCAGGAAGTTCTTCATCCCCAGCAGGGGACCGAAGCCCTGAGTCCCCAGCTGTTCAAAAGCATCACCCGGAATTATGTGCTGAAAATCCTCTCCGAGATCTATCTTGACAAGTACAGCGTCGACTATCGGGTGAGTTGTCGCGAATTCCAAGTCGGCGATCTGACCTGCGACGAGATGAGGGGGCTGGCGCAAAAGCGGCAAGCAGGGAGCATCAACGATATTCAGTTAGCCTATCTGGCGCGCGACCGGCAGGCTTTCGAAGCGCGTAAGGTGCAATGCAATGTCACGGATCTGGCCGCGCCGGACTGATCTTGCGCGGCTACAACAGATTCTTGCCGGTGGTGGTCGCCACCAGCTTACCGTGCTTGACCCCCTTGGTGCCGATCAGTTCGTCGGCGATCCGCCGGACCCGGCTGGCCTGCCCCTTGATCACGACAACCTCGAGGCAGTGGTGGTGGTCGAGGTGGATGTGCAGGGTCGAGACGATCTCCTCGTGGTGGCTGTGCTGGTGTTCGGTCAGCTTGTCGGCCAGGTCGCGGGTGTGATGATCGTAGACCAGGGTCACCGTCGCCACCGTCTGCTGGTTGGCATCCCCCCACTCTTCTTCCACCAAAGCGCCGCGGATCAGGTCGCGGATCGCCTCGGAGCGGTTCACGTAGCCTTTGCTGCTGATCATCTTGTCGAACTGCTGCAGCAGCCGTTCGTCGATCGAGATGCCGAAGCGGGTCAACTCTGCCATGCGAACCTCATCCTTCTGCTGGGATTTTAATCTTTATCGGTGATCTGCGGAATATCCCCTGATTTATCACAGCGCCTTCGGCAGGGCAAGAAAGATGACGTTATTGTCTGGAGTTAGCTGTTCCTGTCCACAGGTTGCTCACAAAAGCCCAACAAGATATTGTGCTTAATGAGAGGCAAAAATACAATATCTAGTGTTTTTCTGTTTTGACATGCGGATATATTGTGGTAAATTCTCGCAATGAATTTGCTCCCGGTCGTTGGCCGGAAGTGGTTTTCCCCGCAGGGGGAATGAGTGATGACTAATTAAATGCTACGGGTCGGGCAGGGAGGCACAGGCATGATCGAGTTTATCCGCAAGCGGGACGGGCGACTGGTTCCTTACGAAGAGGAGAAGATCGCCGAGGCGATCGAGAAAGCGGTCCGGGCCGTTGGCGGCAGCGACATGCAGAAAGCGGCCGACATCACCCGCCAGGTCGGCGTTATTCTCTCGGTGCTCTACAAGGATGGCCGGGTGCCGACCGTGGAGAACGTTCAGGACCTGGTCGAGAAGATCCTCATCGAAAACGGTCACGCCCAGACCGCCAAGGCCTACATCCTCTACCGCAAGCAGCATGAGAGCCTGCGCCAGACCAGGGAGTTCATGAAGCAGTCGATCGAAGCGATCGACTCCTACCTGGTGCGCGAAGACTGGCGGGTCAACGAGAACGCCAACATGGGTTACTCGCTGCAGGGACTCAACAATCACATCGCCGCCAACATCACCAGCAACTACTGGCTGAACAAGATCTACCCGGGCGAAGTGGCCGACGCCCACCGCGAGGGGGATTTCCATATCCACGACCTGGGGATGCTCTCGGTCTACTGCTGCGGCTGGGACCTCAAGGACCTGCTGCTCAAAGGCTTCACCGGCGCTTACGGCAAGGTACAGAGCGGCCCGGCCAGGCACTTCCGCACCGCTCTTGGACAGATCGTCAATTTCTTCTATACCCTGCAGGGAGAGGCGGCCGGCGCCCAGGCGTTTGCCAACTTCGACAGCCTGCTGGCGCCGTTTATCGCCTACGACGAATTGACCTACGACGAGGTTAGGCAGTGCCTGCAGGAGTTCGTTTTCAACATGAACGTGCCGACCCGGGTCGGTTTCCAGACCCCCTTCACCAACATCACCATGGACATGATGGTGCCGTCGAACATGGCGAACGAGGCGGTGGTGATCGGCGGAGAGCTGCAGGAGCGCAGCTACGGCGAGTTTCAGGCCGAGATGGATTTGCTCAACCGCGCCTTCTGCGAGGTGATGATGAACGGCGACGCATCGGGGCGGATCTTCTCCTTCCCGATCCCGACCTATAACATCACCAGCGATCTCGACTGGGAGAGCGACCGCTTGCAGCCGGTCTGGGAGATGACCGCCAAGTACGGCATCCCCTACTTCAGCAATTTCGTCAACTCCGACATGGACCCCGAGGACGCGCGCTCCATGTGCTGCCGCTTACGCCTCGACAACCGCGAGCTGCGCCGGCGCGGCGGCGGCCTGTTCGGCAGTAACCCCTTGACCGGCTCGATCGGCGTGGTCACCATCAACCTGCCGCGGACCGCCCACCAGGCGACCGACACCACCAGCTTCTTCGCTCGTATCAGCCACCTGATGAAGCTGGCCTACGAGTCGCTGGAGCTTAAGCGCAAGCAGCTCGAGCGCTTCACCGACGACGGCCTTTATCCCTACAGCAAATTCTACCTGGGGGCGATCCGCGAGCGCAGCGGCAGCTACTGGGACAACCACTTCTCGACCATCGGCCTGATCGGCATGAACGAGGCCTGCCTCAACTTGGTCGGCAGCGGCATCGAGTCGGAGGCCGGGCAGGAGCTGGCCAAGGCGACCCTCGAGTTCATGCGCAAGCAGCTTGAAGTTTTCCAGGAAGAGACCGGGCACCTCTACAACCTGGAGGCGACCCCCGCCGAAGGGACCAGCTACCGGCTGGCCAGCCGCGACCGCGAACGTTTCCCGGAGATCATCACCGCCGGCAGCGACGAGCCCTACTACACCAACTCGACCCAGCTGCCGGTCGGAACCACCGAGGACATCTTCGAAGCGCTGCAGCATCAGGACGGCCTGCAGACCCTCTACACCGGCGGCACCGTGTTCCACGGCTTCCTCGGTGAGCGGCTCGACGACTGGCGCAGCGCCCGGCTGCTGGTGAAGCGGATTTCCGAGAACTTCCATCTGCCCTACTTCACCCTGAGCCCGACCTTCACCATCTGTCCGGTGCATGGCTACATCACCGGCGAACATTTCGCCTGTCCCCACCATCACGATGGGCAGGCGGCGTGACTTCTCCCGAAATGAGAATAGAACAAGGAGTGAGACCTATGGCAACCAAATGCGACGCAAAAACCGAAGTTTATTCGCGAGTCTGTGGCTTTTTCCGGCCGGTTCAGCAGTGGAACCGCGGTAAGAAGGAGGAGTTCAAGGACCGTTCGGAATACAGCCTGGCCGGCAAGGAGCAGAAAAACTGAGCACCTTTGCTGTCAAGGGATTTCAGGGCACCAGCCTGCTCGATTTTCCGGGCCGGGTCGCTTCGCTGCTGTTTACCGGCGGCTGCAACCTGACCTGCCCCTATTGTCATAACCCGGGGCTGGTGCTTGAGCCGGATGGCTATCCCGATTTCCCGCTGGACCAGTTGCTGGCAGACCTGCGCAAGCGCAATGCGTTTATCGACGGGGTAGTGATTTCGGGCGGAGAACCGACCCTCGATGCCGGTCTGCCGGCATTTTTACGCCAGCTAAAAGCGGAGGGCCTGCAGGTCAAGCTCGACAGCAACGGGCTGCTGCCGCAGGTGCTGGAAGCCCTGCTCGAGGAGCAACTGGTCGATTATCTGGCCATCGACATCAAGACCTCGCCGCAGCGTTACCAGGAACTGCACACCCATCCGGTGCCGATCGGCCGCCTGCGAGACTCGGTCGCCCTGGCCAAGCAGGCCAGCATCGTCGTCGAATTCCGCACCACCTGCGTTCCGCAGCTGGTCGGCGAGGCGGAAATCGAGGCTATCGCCGAGCTGCTTGCCGGCGCCCCGCTCTGGGTGCTGCAGCAGTATGCGCCGGGCCATGCCCTGGAGCCGGACTGGCAGCATCTGGACCCCTATCCGCCGGAGCAGCTGGAAAAATTCGCCGCGCGCGGCGAGCAGTCCGTTGAACGGTTGGTGCTGCGCGGCATCTGATAGCAAATCACGAATTAGAAATTCCAGTCTCGTTTATCCCTGAAATTGCTCAACGCACCGCGCCCCCTCGTTCCGCGCATTATTCACGAACGTCGTAACCGGAAAGACCTTAAAATCAGGCCACTCGACCGGCTCAAGCAGCCGCTGCAGATGCCTGCTGTCTCCCTGCAGCCACTCCTGAAAATCGTTCTCGGCGATCACCACCGGCATGCGGGGGTGGACTGCTGACGCCAGGCTGTTCGCCGCCGTGGTAATGATCGCGCACGACGCGACGACCTCCTGCGTCTCCTTGTCGGCCCATGTCTCCCAGATTCCCGCAAACGAAAACAGCTGCTGGTCCACCCGTTGGAAATAATAGGGCTGCTTGGTTTTTCCGGCAGTTTTCCATTCGTAGAACCCGTCTGCCGGGATCAGGCAGCGGCGTGATTTGTAAGCCGAGCGAAAGGAGGGTTTCTCGGCCAGCGTTTCGCCCCTGGCGTTGATCAGTTTGGCGCCGATCGAGCGATCCCTCGCCCAGGCGGGAATCAGGCCCCAGTGCAGCTTGGCGGCTAAACGCTTGTCGTTGTTTAGTTTGATGGCAAGGATCTGCTGGCCCGGCGCAATGTTGTAGCGCGGCGTCAACGGCAGGTCGCACGGGGCGCCGTAGATTTTCTGCACCGCTTCTGAACTAGAGCCGAGGCTGAAACGTCCGCACATAGGCTGATTTTAGCACTCTGATGGGCGGTTGCCATAGCCGGGGGAGAGAATTCGCGACTCTCATTCTGACATCGGCAGCAAGGTTCAGAAATCTGTCAGACTGCAGTACTAGAATATCTGCTCAATTGTTTGCTTTGTAAGGGGGAGAAGCGATGGAATACAGCAAGCGTGTCAGAATCGCCAATCTGGCGATGAATTGTGCCTATTGCCGGCCACTTTCCGGCTGTCTTATGTCTGATCTCAAATGCAAACAGAAGGCGGACATCCTCGCCAGCCTCGACGGACTGACCGAAGCCGGTCTCGATCGGCTGATCTCCTTTCACGAGAGTTGCTCCTTCAGGCACAACCTGCCGATTTAAATTCAGACGTGTTGATTGTCCGCAATTCGGCGGTCCTCGCCCAACATCGCCGCGCCATTTATACGAACTTTGGGGCTGTCCTGGAGCACTTTAATTTTTCAGGATAGCCCCATTTTTGCGTTTTCCGCTCCTGCCCGGCTGGGGCTGGCTGGGCTCTGAATTCTCAGGCGAAAAAAATAAAAAGCCACGGAACGACAGAGGATCCCGTGGCTTTTCTGGGTGCTGAAGTGAGTCTATTGCTCCAGCTTATGACAAAACAGGCAGCGGTATTTGGCCGGATGGTCTTCCGGAAAGGGGACGCCGTCGGCGTTATGGCATTCCTGGCAGAGTTCGCCGGCGGCCTTTTTCCCCTTCGTATTGAAGGTGTCGTACATGCGCTGGTGGATCTCATTTTTCGGGATGCGCTTAGTCGTCTCTTCCGGCGCCATCCACAAAAAAGCGATGATCGCAGCAGCTCCCAGCAGGAGGAAGATATCCCTTTTCTTCATTATTTAAACTCCAGGTTCAGCAGGGGGAAATGCAGGGAAATTAATTCACGATAAGGAACCATACTGCTACAGGCGGGGTTCCGGGGTCAATGCTGCTATTCAGTTTTGATGAACAACAGGTAGATGAACAGGCCGACGGCAACCGCGCCGCCACCGACGATCACATAGAGCCCGCCGCCTTGAATCCCTTCGGTGCCGGTCCCCTGAGCCACCGTCCAGGAGAGGGCCAGGGCGAAACCGCCGATACCGACCAGAAAGGCGGAGATCGCCCGCCAGCCGATAAAGTAAGTGATCAGCACGGCTGCGGCGAAGCCCCCGAGGAACCAGGGGTTGGAATTGAGATCGCCGACATTCCAGGCTTGTAACTGCTGCATGATCTGGTCGGTACGGAAGGTGTCGATGAAATCCCTGAACTCGGACCAACTCATAAAACCTCCCCAGATTGTTTGTTCGTGTTAATCATCGTCGGATAATATTAGCAGGTTAACAGATTTTTTCTTCGGGACAAAGGGATAAAAGCCTGTAAATCTTGACTTTGCAGGGCGCCTTCAATAGGATGACGCCCTTGGTTTAGCGGGCTTTTCCGCCTTGAATTTCGGCCCTTTTTTGACTGGCGGGCTTTAATCGTCTTGTGGGAGCGACTGTGCTGCATCGAGCGATTGGGATCTTCGATTCCGGCGTGGGTGGATTGACCGTCTTCAAGGAGATCATGCATCTGCTGCCGGGCGAAGATCTGCTCTACCTTGGCGATACCGCCCGGGTTCCTTACGGGACCAAGAGCGCCGCGACGGTCGAACAGTATGCCCTTGAAGCGGCGGCGTTTCTTGCCGATCAGGGGGTCAAGCTGCTGGTGGTGGCCTGTAATACCGCCTCGGCGGTCGCGCTGCCGGCGCTGCGCGAGCGGTTTCAGCTGCCGGTGATCGGCGTCATCGAGCCCGGCGCGCGGCGGGCGGCGCGCAGTTTGAATCACCGCATCGGCGTGATCGGCACCGAGGGGACGATCAACAGCGGTCGCTACCGCGAGGCGATCCACGCCCTGCTGCCCGATGCCCAGGTGGTTGCCGTGCCCTGCCCGCTGTTCGTGCCGCTGGCCGAAGAGGGCTGGGCCGAGCATGAGGTGGCGCGCCTGACCGCGCAGGAATATCTGCAACCGCTGATCGCCGCGCAGATCGATACCCTGGTGCTCGGCTGCACCCATTACCCGCTGCTGCGCAACACTTTGCAGCAGGTTCTCGGGCCGCAGGTCCAACTGGTCGATTCGGCTGAAGAAACGGCGCTGCGGGTGGCCGAGCTGTTCCGCGAGCAGGGGCTGGCCCGCCCCGAGCATGGCGGCCGGCGGGCCTTTTTCGTCACCGACGTGCCAACCCGCTTCGAGCGGGTCGGCCGGGCGTTCCTCGGCGATGTGCTGGGGCCGGTCAAGCAGGTGCGGATCGGCTGAGCTTTCCGTTTAATTTGCTGCCAGACGCAAGGTAGGTGCATGAAAAAGATCATCTTCTGGATTCTTGGCTTGCTGGTGGTCGGGGTGCTGGCCGGCTACGGCATCGGTCATCTGCTCAAAGAGGCGCGACAGCCGGAGCAGCGGATCCCGATTGCTGTCGAACCGGAGCTGCCGCCGCGCGACGTGCAGCTTTACTTCGCCGACGCGCAGGGGCGCTACCTGGTTCCGGAAGCTCGACAGATCGGCGGCTGCGAGGACGATCGCGAGTGTATCATCGCCCTGCTCAGCGAGTTGGTTCGTGGTTCCCAGCAGGGTCATCTACCGGTGATGCCGGAGCAGGCCCGCATCCTCTCGGTCGAGCTTGAGAACGATCTGGTGCGGGTCGATTTTTCCCGTCAGCTGGTCGATCATCACCCCGGCGGCAGCCTTTCCGAGCTGCTGACCGTCTACAGCCTGGTCAACAGCCTGGCGGAAAATTTCTCTTATCTGCGGCAGCTGCAGATCCTGGTCGAAGGCCAGCCGCAGCAGACCCTCAGGGGGCATGTGCGGATCGATCAGCCGGTTTATGCCGACTTTGATTTCAGCCGTCCACCGCTGCCCGGACCGCAGCCGCAGTAGAACAGCCTAAAGAGCGAACAGGATTGACAAGCAATGAATAGATTTCTACAGGCCCTCAACGAGCGGGTTCTGATTTTGGACGGGGCCATGGGCACCATGCTGCAGGCCCGTGGCCTGGCCGCCGGCGCCTCACCCGAAGCGATGAACCTGGAACGCCCCGAAGTGGTCGAAGCGGTGCATGCCGAATACGTTGCCGCCGGGGCTGACATCATCGTCACCAACACCTTCGGTGGCAGCCGGCCGAAGCTGGCCCATTACGGGCTGCAAGACCGGCTGCGCGAGATCAACGTCGCCGGGGTCGAGATTGCCCGTCGCGCTGCCGGCCCGGACTGTTTCGTCGCCGCCTCGATCGGTCCAACCGGTCGTTTCGTTGAGCCGGTCGGCGATGCCGGGTTCGACGAAATGGTCGAGATCTTCCGCGAGCAGGTCGAGGCCTTTGTCGCTGCCGGAGCCGACCTGATCACCTTCGAGACGTTCCTCGATATCCGCGAACTGCGTGCCGCGGTGATCGCCGCCAAACAGCACAGCGAGCTGCCGCTGCTGGCGTTGCTGACCTTCGATGACGGCGGCCGCAGCGTGCTTGGCACCCCGCCGGAAGCGGCGGCGGTCACCCTTGATGCGCTCGGCGTCGACGTGATCGGCTCCAACTGCGGGCTGGGGATCGACGGGATCTACGAAATTCTAAAAAAGATGCGCGCGGTCACCAACCGGCCGCTGATCGCCCAGGCCAACGCCGGCCTGCCGGTGTTGCGCGACGGCGAAACCATCTTCCCCGGCACCCCGGAGGAGATGACCGCCTACCACGAGCGGCTGATCGCCCTCGGCGTGCGCGTTATCGGCGGCTGCTGCGGCACCACCCCGGCGCATATCCAGGCGATGCAGCAGGCGCTGACCGGGCTCGAACAGCGCTGGCAGCCGGGTCCGCGGCGCTGTTTCCTCTCCAGCCGCGGCGAGGTGGTGGCGGTCGGCGGTGACGCCGCCTGCGTGGTGATCGGCGAGCGGATCAACCCGACCGGCAAAAAAGGCTATAGCGCCGAGCTGCGCGAAGGGAAGACCGCTTATATCCGCAAAGAGGCGCAGCAGCAGATTGCCGCCGGCGCCGCGCTGCTCGATGTCAACTGTGGCGCTCCAGGCGTCGATGAGCCGCTTGCCCTGGAGCGGGCGGTCTACGCCGTGACCGGCGTCGCCAGCGCACCGCTGGTGCTCGATTCTTCCGACCCGGTCGCGCTGGAGCGGGGTTTGAAGGCGGCCGACGGCAAGGTGCTGATCAACTCGGTGTCGGCCGAAGAGAAGAGCCTCAAGGCGATCCTGCCGCTGGCCAAAAAGTATGGTGCCGCGCTGATCGGCCTGGCCCTCGACGGGTCGGGCATCCCGGAAACCGCCGCCGACCGGCTGCAGGTTGCGAGGACGATCCTCGAAGCGGCGCTGGCGACCGGCATTCCGCGCGAGGACCTGATCATCGACTGCCTGACCCTGACCGTCTCCGCCGAGCAGAAACGCGCCCTGGAGACCCTGCAGGCGCTGCGGCTGGTGCGCGACGAGCTGGGGCTGGCGACGGTGCTCGGGGTGAGCAATATTTCCTTCGGCCTGCCGAGCCGCCCGGTGCTCTCGGCGGCATTTTTCACTATGGCGCTGGAAGCGGGTTTGAAAGCGGCGATCATCAATCCGAAGGAGGAACGGATGATGGACGCACTGCGCGCCGCCAGGGTGCTGCTCGGTCAGGATCTGCGCGCCGAAAGCTATATCGGCCACTATGGCCAGCAGCAGTCAATGCCGGCGACTGCTCCGGCTGCGGCCGGCGGAGAGCTGTCGATTCGCGAGCAGCTGACCCGAGCGATCATCGACGGTGACCAGGACGGTATCGTCGACTTGATTGAGTCGGCGCTGGGCGAAGGGCTGGAGCCGCTGCAGATCAGCAGCGAAGGGTTGCTGCCCGGCCTGGAAGAGGTCGGCAAGCGCTTTGGTAAGAACCAGATCTTCCTGCCGCAGGTGATGCTCTCGGCCGAAACCATGCAGGCCGGTTTCAACCGCCTGAAAGCCGAGATCCGAGGCCAGCAGCTGGCATCGCTCGGCAAGATCCTGATGGCGACCGTCGAGGGGGATATCCACGACATCGGCAAGAACATCGTCTGCACCCTGCTGGAGAATCACGGCTTCGAGGTCATCGATCTGGGGAAAAACGTTCCCGCAGCCAAGATCATCGAACAGGCCAAAGCACAGCAGGTCGATGCCGTCGGCTTGTCGGCGCTGATGACCACCACCCTGCAGCAGATGCAGGACTGCATCGCTGCCCTGCAGCAGGCGGGGGTCAAGGTGTTCACCATGGTCGGCGGTGCGGTGGTCACTCAGGACTATGCTGATGAAATCGGTGCCGATCTTTATGCTGCCGATGCCCTTGAGGCGGTGGCGAAGGTGAAGGCGCTGCTGAAATAAACCTGAGATAGCAAATTCTTTACTTCCCAGCCGAACAAATTTGTCATTTCGCGTAGACGGAAAAATCCTTTACTTTTAAAAGGATATTAGATCCATTGCGCCATTTCGCGGCATGTGATATTTTCTTTTAGATTTTTTTGAGGATTCGGGATGATCGTCGGCTTTAATCACAATATCAGCTACCGGGGCGTGACTTTTCACGTCCAGACGGAGGACAGCGGGGTCAAGAGCTCGCAGCTGGTGACCCTGCTCTACCATGGCGGGACGATTATCGCGTCGCAGAAAACCGTCTATGCCGACATCATCAAAGTCGAGAACCTCAACCAGGTCGTCGAGGATCTGGCTAAAGAGCAGCACAAGGGGATGCTGCGGCGCCTGACCAAGGGGGAGTTCGATCAGCGGATCAGCGATCTGGGGATTGAGCTTGCCCCGCCAACTGGTCGGGGAGCGCCTGCTGCGCCTGTCGAGGAACCGGAAACTGTCCAGGAGGTGAAAGCGGAAGATGTCGCCGATGCCCCGGCTCCGGAATCTCCCCATGACTTGCCGGAAGCCTTGCCGGTTGCGCCAGAGGCTGCCGAGCCGGTGACGATCGTCGAAGAGCCGGTGGTTGATAAATTCCGCAAACCGGCCAAGCCGGAACCGAGCCTCGACGACTTGATTCTTGCCTACCTGCTGGCAGAATCCGGGGACTGAAATGGCCGGCGAAAGACTTTATGTCAGACCGCTGCAGAATCAACGCGGCGTGGCGCTGATTGCCGTGCTGGTTGCGGTATCGCTGCTGGGGCTGATGGCGGGGATCGCCGGCTCGAGCTGGCAGACGATCCGGCAGCGGGACCGGGAAGCCGAACTGCTCTGGCGGGGCGGACAGATCCGCAAGGCGATCGAAAGTTATTACACCATGTCCCACGGCCAGGGGACGCAGAAGATCTATCCCTCGTCGCTGGATAATCTGGTCAAGGATCCCCGCTTTGTGGAGACCAGACGGCATTTGCGCAGGCTCTATCTCGATCCGATAACCGGTGAAGACTGGATCGTGCTCAAGGATCCCAACGGCCGTATCATAGGGGTGCGCTCAAGATCGGAGCTGACCCCGTTCAAGCAGGATAATTTCAGCGAAGAGAACAAGGATCTGGCCGGCAAGCAAAGCTACAGCGAGTGGCTGTTCGTCTACGAGGCGAAGACCGCAAAGAAGAAGACCCCGACCGGCAGTCGCGCAACGGGTGCCAACCCGTCGGCCGCGACGCCGGGTCATCCGGCCACCGGCGGCGCGACCAAATAGTCCGCTGTGCGACCCGCAGGTTCCAGCCTGGAGGAAAGCTGTTGTTCAATAGCCTGATCAGTCGCGTTATTCTGTTGAATGTCCTGTTGCTGTCGCTGGGAGTCGGCACCTTCACCCTGTTTCATATTTACCGTGAACAGAACCACCTGTTCGAAGCTACCCGGCTGAATGCCAAGCTGCTGCTCGATACCATCGAGAAGTCGATCTTCAACTCGATGCGCCTGGGTAATTCGGCCGAGGTTCAGGCGATCATCGAAATGGTCGGGAACAGTGAGGATCTGGTCGGGGTGCGGATTTTCGGCCCGACCGGTGTGATCCTCAAGTCGGATCGGCCGCAAGAGATCGGTCAGCTCGCCGATAAGAACAGTTTCAACCTGTTCGTCCAGCAGCAGGTCGAAGGTGTCTTCGATCAGCAGAGCGGTCCGCGCGTGCTCTCGATGGTGCGGCCGATCATGTCGGATGAGCGCTGTTTCCGCTGTCATGGGCCGGGGCGTAAGGTGATCGGCGTTCTCAGCCTGAATTTTTCCCTCTCCGACATGTATCACCAGCTGCGCGACACCAGCGAACAATTCGTCATTTCGACCCTGGTGATTATCGCCTTGCTGACTGTCGGGATCGCCCTGATCATGATCCGCCTGCTGCGTCAGCCGCTGCAGCAGATCACTCGCAACATGAAACAGGTTGAAGAGGGGGATCTGAGTGTCCGGATGCAGGTGCAGCGCGAGGACGAGGTCGGCCTGCTGACCAAGGGGTTTAATTCGATGGTCAGCACCCTCGACCAGACCCAGCGCGAACTCAAACAGTATCATTACCGGCAGATGGAGCGCGCCGATCGGCTGGCTTCGGTCGGCGAGATGGCATCCGGGCTGGCGCACGAGATCAAGAACCCGCTGGCCGGCATCCGCGGCGCCATCGATGTGCTGGCCGATGATTTTCCTGAAGCCGATCCGCGCCGCGAAGTGATGGGGCAGGTCCGCGAGCAGGTCACCCGGTTGAACAAGACGGTGACCGACCTGCTCTATTTTGGCAAGCCGGGTCAGCCGGAGTTTGCCTATGCCGATATCAACAGTCTGATCAAGCAGACCCTGCTGTTCATCGCCCAGCACCCGGAGGCGAAGCAGGTCAACCGGATCGAAGAGCTGACCCGCAACCTGCCACCGGTCTGGATCGACCAGAAACAGATCCAGCAGGTGCTGTTGAACATCATCATCAACGCCCTGCAGGCGATGAGCGGTGGCGGGGTGCTGACGGTACTGACCGATTTGGTCAGCCGCGAAGGGGCTGACTGGATTCGGGTTGAAATCTGCGATACCGGGCAGGGGATTTCCGTCGACGAGATGGAGAAAATCTTCACCCCCTTCTACACCACCAAAACCCAGGGCACCGGGCTGGGGCTGCCGATCTGCCGGCAGCTGATGGAGAGCAACGGCGGAGCGCTGCGGGTCGACAGCCAGGTCGGACAGGGCAGCTGCTTCACCCTCGAGCTGCCGGTCAAACATCTGGAAGATACGCCTCAGGGCGACACCAATAGAGACGGAAATCGTTAGTTTTTTACAGGAGATGGGACGCGTGCAGAAACACAAGATACTGGTTGTCGACGATGAGCACCTGATCCGCTGGTCTCTCGAGCAGAACCTGAAAAAGCAGGGTTATGAAGTGACCACTGCCGGTTCCGGCGAGGACGCCCTGCGGTTGCTGCAGGATGAGGCCCCCGACCTGATGCTGCTCGATGTTCAGCTGCCGGGGATGAACGGCATGGAGGTGCTGGAGAAGGTCAAGGATCTCGACGAAGAGGTGATCGTCATCATGGTCACCGCCCTCGGCGTGCTGGAAACCGCGGTCAAGGCGATGCGCCTGGGCGCCTACGATTACATCAACAAGCCGTTCAATCTGGACGAGCTGGCGATCGTCATCAAAAAGGCCCTGGAAACCCAGGAGCTGAAGCGCGAAGTCGCTCAGCTGCGCTCGACCCAGCCGAAAAAATTCAGTATTGACGGCATCATCGGCGAGAGCGACGACCTCAAGCACGTGCTCAACATGATCCGCAAGATCGCTCAGAGCGATGCCGGGACCGTGCTGGTGTCAGGGGAGAGTGGCACCGGCAAGGAACTGGTGGCCAAGGCGATTCATTACGAAAGCGCCCGGGCCGACAAGCCGTTCATGGCGATCAACTGTGCCGCGGTTCCGGAAACTCTGCTTGAAAGCGAACTGATGGGGCATGAAAAGGGGGCCTTCACCGACGCCAAGAACCAGAAAAAGGGCCTGTTCGAAATGGCCCACGGCGGTACGGTCTTCCTCGATGAAATCGGCGACATGCCGATGGGGATTCAGGCCAAACTGCTGCGGGTGCTCGAGGATCGCACCTTCCGCCGGGTCGGCGGGACCAAGGATATTCATGTCGACGTGCGGATCGTTTCGGCGACCAACAAAGACCTGCTGGCCGCTATCGAAGAGAAAATCTTCCGAAACGATCTCTACTACCGGCTGCAGGTCATTCCGATTTTCCTGCCGCCGCTGCGCGAGCGGCGCAAGGATATCCTGGTCCTGGTGCGCCACTTTATCGAAAGCTTCAACCGGGAGTTCGGCAAATCGGTCAAGGGAATTTCGAAAGAGGCCGAAAACTTTCTTTACGAATATGATTGGCCGGGCAATGTCCGCGAGCTACGCAATGTCATCGAGCGGGCGATCATTCTTGAGAACGAGGAGATCATGCAGCTCGGCCATTTGCCCCGTGAGCTGGTTTCGCGAGGCGGCGGCAGTGGCAGCAGTCCGCTCGATTTCGTTTTGCCGCCGGAAGGGATCGATATTGAGGACGTCGAGCGCGAGCTGATCCGCCAGTCCCTGGATATGGTGGAAGGGAACCAGTCGAAAGCGGCCAAGAAGCTCAATCTTGGGATCGACGCTTTCCGTTATCGGATGAAGAAGTTCAAATTCTTATAGACAGTTTATTAGTTTTTTTATATAATTCTTCGGGAGTCGAAGCGTGGAATTTGCTAACTCATGAAATTTCACGCTTTTTTTGTCTCTAGCGAACTTTTGTGAAAGTGCTTTAATCATTGGTATCCTCTTTGCAATCCTTTGGGGTGGACCGAGTCCGCCGGCCATGGGGTCAGGTGTCTCGACCAGGCTTAAGACATCTTCATCGGGAGGCTTTAAAATGATCCGATACGCAATAAATCTCTGCCTGATAGCAGCTTTTTCGCTGACCTTAGGCGCTATATGGCCTGATTCTTCTTCAGCGGCCCTGGCGCCAAGGCTGGAAAAGCTGGGGCAGATCAAAGACGGCCTGCGGGTGCCGAGCCGACTCGATGTCGATCGCATGGGGAACCTCTACGTCGCAGATACCCGGCTGCAGACCGTCATCAAGTTCGACAAGTTCGGGCGGTTGCTGCGCCGCTTCGATCAGGTCAAGAGTTCCGGTGCCGGGCTGGCTGTCAGCGCCAGCGGAGAGCGGGTCTACGTCTCCTCTTATGACAAAGTGGCGATCCTCAGCGCGAGCGGGGAAATGCTCGGCTACCTGGGACAGGGTGAGGGTGAATTCACCTCTGCCGCATCGATCGACCTTGACAGCGATGGCAATATCTATGTCGCTGACCTGCAACAGCGAAAAATCAAGCTCTATGATCCGCAGGGCAACTTCAGTGGTGCTCTGGGGATTGCGTCATTTGTCGCCAATTCCAGCATGATTATTGATCCGAGCAGCGATCTGATTTATATCGCCGACTCGGCCACCTCGCAGAATGACAACCAAACTCCCCAGGTCAACGTCTATGACCGCACCGGCAACCGGCTGCGCACGATCAGCGCCGAAAACGGTTTCGGGGCACCGCTGCTGTTCTTCGGCGGGATGACCTTTGATGCTCAAAGCCGGTTCTATGTCGGCGACACTCATGGAATGAGCCTGCGGGTTCTGAGTGCAGATGAGAGCCCGCTGCTCGATTTTACCAACCAGGGCAAAATCTACCGTCCCAGCGCCATCAGCTACGATGCGCTGACCGGGCGGTTGTATGTCATACAGTCTGACCGGGTGATCGACATCTACGGCGTTGACGGCGGCCGCAACCCGGTGGTTGCCAACGCTGCACCGCTGGCGCCAGTGCCGGTGGCGCCGATCGCCGGCAGCGAAGTTGTCACCGCCACCCCGACTCTCCAGTTCAACAATGCTGTCGACCCCGATCCGCAGGATGAACTGAGCTACACGGTTCGGGTGTTTAACGCCGCTCAGCAAGTGGTCACCACCTTCAACGTTGCCGAACAGCCGAATCTGACCAGCGCCAGCTTGACGACCCCGTTGCAGGAAAACGGTTCCTACAGCTGGCAGGTGCAGGCCTTCGACGGGCAGGCCGTCTCGGCCTGGTCTAGCCCGCAATATTTCCATGTCAATGCCGTCGAAGAGGCTCCCGATAAGCCTCGCTTGATCGCCCCGTTGGCCGATGCGCCGGTCCACAGCGATGTGCTGCTGCGCTGGCAGGCCGTTGCTGACCGCGATCAGGTCGACAGGGTCCGTTACCTGGTGGAAGTGGCTGCCGATGCAACCTTCGAAAACCTGATCTATCTTCAGGAATTGGCCGCCACCGAGCTGGCTATCAGCGACTGGAGTGCCGCGCTGCAGCCGGGGAGCAGCTATTTCTGGCGGGTGACTGCCCTCGATAATCACGGTTTTTCCGCCGTGTCGGACGATGACGGCCGTTTCAACTTTCAGGCCTCAGTGCTGACGGTGACCGCGACGATGCCGGGTGCCAAGGTCTATCTGAGCGGGAATCATAATTATTCCGGGCAGTATGTCGGCCAGGCTCCCCTGGAGCTGCGTGACCTGCCCGAGGGGCGCTACCAGGTGGTGGTCGAGAAGGCCGGGTTTGAAGCGGTCCTGCAGCCGATCGAAGTGACTGCCGATGCCTGCAGCGAAGTGTACGCCGAGCTGCGCCCGGCCAAGCTGCCGGCCGAACTGGATTTCAGCGCCCTGCCGGTCGCCGGAAAACAGCTCAGCGCCGGCTCTCTGCTGACCGCTCAATTGGTCGACGTCGATCTTGATGGGGTCGAAGATCTGCTGCTGGGCGAGACTGATGGCGCGATCCACTTTTATCCGGGGCAACTGCAGAACGAATTCGAACTGGGCAATAAACTGACGAGTCAGCGCCAAGTCATCTTCCCCGCCGAACAACCACTGGCGCTGCCGCAATCGTCCGGGGCCGGCTTCTGCCTGGTTGACTGGAACAACGATTATCAACCGGACCTGCTGATCGGTGCGACTGACGGCAGCGTGCGGCTGTTTCTTAACCAGGGCGAGTTCAGTTTCAGCGGCGACGGGCAGTGGCTGGCTGCTGTCGCTGGTGCCGCGGTGCCGGCGGTTGCCGACATCGATCTCGATGGTGACAAGGATCTGGTGATCGGCAGCAGCGATGGCGAAGTGGTGATGCTGAGTAATCTGGGCAGCGATGACCAGCCGCGGCTCGGTGAAGCGCAACTGCTGGTGACCTTCGCCGAAGCGGCGGCACCGAGCTTCGCCGACTGGGATGCCGATGGGCAGCACGAACTGCTGATCGCCGCCGAAGGTCTGCTCTATCGTGCCGTCTATCATGCCGGCGCGTTGAGTAGCCTGACCCTGGTCGAAACCAGTGGTGCCGCAATCGCCCGGGTTCAGGCCCTCGATCTGGACGCCGTT
>CALZHR010000127.1 GCA_945787335.1 uncultured Desulfuromonadales bacterium | reverse complement strand
GTGTCAGTAACCAGGACTCAAATAAGCTTGCGCCTGACCTGCCATTTGTCGAACATACCTTTACCTGATGCCGAGAACTAATTTGCATGGCAAGCTAGGTGCTGACTGGTGCCGGTCGCTTCAGCTGTAGGGCATTTATGCCTCCGATTTAATTGGCGAAACAATGCCCATTCCACATCCGTCAGATTCCCGTAAGTTCCAACCGCCTGGAAGCTATACCTTCCACCCCTTCGCCGACGGCGCCGCCCTGCACCGCACCGGAAACCACCGGCTCTGGGTGCTGAACGCCAGCTCGGCGGTGCTCTGGTGCCTGTTGGAAGAAATCGGCGCAGGCGCCGGACTGGCACAGGCCTACGCCGAACACTTTGCAATTCCGCTGGCCCAGGCAAAGACCGATGTGGCTCAGGGGCTGGAATCTTTTACCGCCGCCGGCCTGTTCTCGGATCTCTCCGCAGAAGAGTCACAGAATACCCCACAGCAACCTCCTGACAATTGTCAACTTTCAACTGAATCCCTGGCTCCATCCGCCTGGCGCAAGCGATACCGGCTGGCCGGACTGAGTTGGCAGATCGGTTGCGCAGACGCCGAACTGGCGGATCGCTGGTTCGCCGCTTATGCCCACCTGGAGGCTGACGACGAGCAGCCGCAGCTTTGCTTCGCGCTGGAGAAAAAATCCGCTGGCTGGCAGCTGTGGCGTGACGGCGCGCTGCTGCAGACCGGCCTGCAACCGGACCAGCTGCTGCCCTGGCTGCTGACCGAGCTGTTCGACAAGCTCTGCGCCGCTCAGCAGCAAAAACTGCTGCTGCACGCCGCCGTGCTGGTCAAGCAAGGCAGTGCGCTGCTGCTGCCGGCCGAATCGGGCTCCGGCAAGTCGACCCTGAGCATGGCGCTGGCCGCGCACGGCTATACGGTCGCCTCCGACGAGCTGTGCCCGATCGATCCCGTGACCCTGCAGGTGGCGCCGTTTCCGCTGCCGGTCGGGATCAAGAGCCGCTCGCTGCAGGCGCTGGAAACGTTCTACCCGGACCTGGCGAGCCGCCCGGCATACGATCGCGCCGACGGCCTGCAGGTCCGCTACCTGGGGGTTGATGACCTGCCGCTGGAGTCGCCGTCTGCCGGGCCCTGGCCGGCCACGCGGCTGGTCTTCCCGCGCTACCAGCCGGGGGCTGAAGCCGGTCTGCAGCGGCTCGAGCCGCTGGCGGCCCTGGAGCTGCTGGCGCGCACCGGCTCCTCCGAACGCCCGCTGGAAGCGCAGGATGTCCAGGCGCTGCTGACGCTGGCGGGGGAGCGGCCCTGTTTCCAGCTGAGCTACGGCGAGCTGTCTGCAGCGATCGCGCTGCTGGAGCGGGACGGTTCGTTGGATGGTTAGCGGCCGGCCAGGTCGGAACCGGGTCGCGCCCGAACCGGTATTATCTTTATTTAATCATTGTTTCCGGGCACAAGGATTGATATCCCGCAAAAGTTTCTGTAGTATCACAAGTTAGTCTGGGAGCTGACTTCTGGTCGCGGGAAACGTCGCCCTCGCGCTCACCGCCCGGGCTGAATCCTGACACTGACCTATTTTCTGAAAGGTGCGATCTGAAATCGCCTGCAGTTGCCTGCTCGGGCGCGCTGAAATGTCAATAGGAAAAAGGGGGGGGGAGTTG
>CALZHR010000126.1 GCA_945787335.1 uncultured Desulfuromonadales bacterium | reverse complement strand
CTGGCAAGGCCGGAAGAAACCTGCTGATCAGGAAAACCGGGGAGCAGAAGCTGCCGGGAAAGATCAGTGTCTCCTTGCAGCCGGGGGAGAAACTGCGCATCGAAACGCCGGGTGGCGGGGGTTGGGGAGAGCAAAGCTGAACCGTCAATCGGCTGCAGAAGAACCGTTTATTGCTTTTAAGGAAAAGGCAGCAGGGGCGATCTTAAGGACATCGCCCCTGCTGTGGTGAAGAAAGATCTCTGCTAGTAGCGGACCTGTGTCTCCGCGGCGGCCATTTCGACACTGACGACCGGCGGCAAGGCCTGACCGGTCCGTTCGAATACTTCATCCAACGACTTTTGGGCGAAGGAGCGATACATCAGCCGCGCCTTCACCTGGTAATCGCCATTCTCCGGCAGAGAGACCCGGTAGGTTTCGCTGTCCATCCCCTTGGCCGGAATGCGCCGGTCATAACCGATGCTGTGTGCCCGCCAGCTTTTGCCGGTGAGATTCCCCTGCGCATCTCGGAACAGAACCCGGAAGAACGCCGCCTCGGGATCCACATGGTTCTTGTCATCAACATGACCGGAGCTGAAAACGACCTTCCCGCCCCTGTCGACGACTTCAACCTGCAGCCACATCTTACGGATATAGGTGGTCCCGGTCGGGATCTTGTGCCCGGCGCCGACATTGTGCACCTCGACGATCAGTTCAAGGGTGCCATCGCCGCTGACCTGCTTGGCGAGCTTGAGCTTTGCCGCGGCGCGCAGAAACTCCCGCGACAATTCCGCCTGTTCGGCGTTCCCGAGGGCGTCCTGAACATAGGAGCTGCCGCCGATAAAACCATGATAAGCGAGGTTGTCACGCCACTTACCGAGCAGGGCGGCCCGACCGGGGGTCTTGTTGACGCCTGGCCCCGGGGTCATGTGACAATCCTGGCAGCGGATATTCTGCTTCCCGTATTCGTTGTTCTTCCAATCCTGCCAGGTATCGATAATGTGCACACCGGTGACCGGATGTATCACCATGTGGCAGGAACCGCAGAAATCGGACCGGGTGTGGATCTCAGTGGATTTCACCTCATGGTACAGTGACCGTCCATCGCCGCGGGGCCCCATTTTATCGATCCCCGGCTCCGAGATATGTCCCATGTTGAACATCTGCGATACCCCGGTCACGGTGTGACAAAAGTCGCAGGAAATCCCCCGGCGGGAGGTTTCATCAAACTTGCTGCCATCGACAGGGGGGAGCTGGCCGGTGCGCGCCGCGATCGGTGCGTGGCAGGCTCCGCACAGCAGGTCGGTGGCGCCATCGGTCTCCTCGTGAGCCAAGTGTAAATCGGGTTGATACCACTTGTTCTGCCAGGCGTTGGCGTGCATCGACTTGGACCAGTCGGCGTAAATCTCCTTATGACAGGTCGAGCAGACCTCGGGATCCTCAAAGGCGCCCGGCTCAAACAGTTGCGGTTGTTGAGCTGTCTTTTCTTCGGTGGCAGGCGCTGCCTGTGCAGCTTTTTCACTCGGCGGAGTGGTAATTTCAGCTGGTTGCGCTGCAGTCTCGGCAGCACCGGCGCCAACCTGAGCAGGGGGCGGCTCGGGTTCAGGCACTGAAGTTAAATAACTGCACCCGAAGATAAAAACACAGGGGAGCAGAACCAAATACAGAACAACCGAATGTCGCATGTGACCTCCTTTGGGCAATGCCCTGAATGAAAGCAAGAATCCTCCTAAAATGTATCGGTGCTCCGGCTGTTGTCAATACGCGAAGCCAAGACAGCGAAGAATAAAGCCTGGCAGGGTACTGGCGAGTCCAGAAAACGGCCGAGCCGAACCCCGCGATCTTTTATCGCGCAGCATTTTCTGACAGTGCCGGAGATTGTTATAATGAAATTTCGTTGGAAAATAAACCTGTAAAGGATAAAGCCGCCATGAACTACCAGACCATCCTCCAAGAGATTCACGCCGAGGTCCAAGCCTGCCTTGGTGAAGGCCGGATTGCCGACTATATTCCGGAGCTGGCGAAGGTTCCCGGCAGCCGTTTCGGCATGGCGCTGCAGACCGTCAACGGTGAGAGCTACGCTGTCGGCGATGCCGATCAGCGCTTCTCCATCCAGAGCATCTCCAAGGTGTTCACCTTGACCTTGGCGATGCAGCTGGCCGGCGATGACCTCTGGCGGCGGGTCGGCCGCGAGCCCTCCGGGACCCCGTTCAACTCCCTGGTTCAGCTCGAACACGAACATGGCATACCGCGCAACCCGTTTATCAACGCCGGGGCGCTGGTGGTCACCGACGTCATCCTGGCCAAGCTGGCCGATGCCAAGCAGACCGTGCGCGACTTCATCCGCGCCCTGGGCGGCACGACGGATATCGACTTCGACCTTTCTGTGGCCGCCTCGGAGCAGCTGACCGGGCACCGCAACAAGGCGATGGCGCACTTCCTGAAGAGCTTCGGCAATCTCGACTGCGATCCTGATGGCGTCCTTGATGCCTACTTTCACCATTGCTCAATAGAGATGAGCTGCCGCGAACTCGGCGCGGCCGGACTGTTCCTCGCCAACGATGGCGTGGCGCCGGTCAGCGGCGACCGGATCGTCTCTTCCAGCCAGGCCAAGTATGTCAATTCGCTGCTGCTGACCTGCGGAACCTACGATGCGGTGGGAGATTTCGCCTACCGGGTCGGCTTGCCCGGTAAAAGTGGCGTCGGCGGCGGGATACTCGCAGTGATGCCGCGGAAGTTCAGCCTCTGCGTCTGGTCGCCCGGTCTCAACGAGCATGGTAATTCATTGGCCGGAACCAGAGCGCTGGAGCTGTTCACCAGTAAAAGCGGGATCTCGGTGTTCTGACCCAGGGAATTACCGCTCGTCTTTCCGGTTGGCAGAGAATCTTCCGGCGACAATATACCAGCCTGCCGCCAGCAGCTGACAGGCGATCAAGAGCAGGAAGGCGGCGCTGTACCCTGCCGGCTGGTAGTGACCATCGGCAGCAGTCGGCCAGAGGCCGATCACCGCACCGATCGCCCATTGGGCGGAAAACGCGGCGACGAACACCAGCAGGTTCAGACTGGTGTTGCAGCGCCCGGTGAGCTGCTTTGGAAACACCTGCGCCAGCACCGCATAGGGCAGGATGCAGGCGGTGCCGCAGAAGCCGAAACCGATCCAGAGGATTGTCGGGTACTCCGGCAGCAGGACCAGCAGCAGTTGAATCAGCAGGAACAGCCCCATCCCCGAAGTCGCCACCGTCGCCGGGCGGATGCCGGAGCGGGCCAGGCGCCCCGCCAGGCTGCCGAAAGCGAAATAGCCGATGATCATCGCCAGGGCGATCCAGAACAGCAGGTCGGCGACCTGTTCCCGCCCCAGCCCAGCGACATCCCGCAGCCAGGGACCGGACCACAGCCCCTGGATCGACAGGTAAGCCGATTGCGCGGTAAAGGCCCAGGGGGCGATCCGCCAGAAATCCCGACTGCGTAGCACCGACTGCAGACCGCGCAACTGCTCACCCAAAGCTTCAGGCGCCTGCTCGCGTGGCTTTTCCGGCACCACCAGAAAGACCGTCACCGCCGCCAGCAGAGCGAGCCCCGCCAGCACCAGAAAGACCCCGCGCCAGTCGGTGACCTGCAGGGCCGCCTGCACCGGGGTGGTCGCGGTCAGCGCGCCGAGCCCGCCGGAGACCATCTGCACGCCGTTGGCAAACGGAATCCGTTCCACCGGCAACCAGACGGCAAACGCCTTGAATGCCGCCATCAGGCACGCCGAGACCCCCAGGCCGATCAGCGCCCGGCCGAGCAGCAGTCCGCTCAGCGAATCAGCCAGGGAGAAGAGCAAGGCGCCGGCCGCGGCAAACAGCAGCAGCACGCCTTCGACGCGGCGCGATCCGAAGCGGTCGAGCAGCACGCCGAGCGGCAGCTGGAAAGCGGCAAAGGTGAGAAAATAGGCCGAGGTGAGCAGCCCGAGATCGGCCGGTGAGAGCTGCAGTTCGGCCACCAGGTCGGGCGCGATGACGGCATTGACGGTGCGGAAGACGTAAGAGACGAAATAGCCGAGGCCGAACGGCAGGAACAGACGCAGCAGGGTCGTGAGAGAAAGCGGAGCGGTCATTTCACCTTCCTACCCGCAGACACCGCAGCGCCGGCAGCCGGGGGCGCAACGCGGGGTAAACGTTCCATGCAGCGCACGCTGATATTCCTGCCACAGGTAATCCCGGCGAACGCCCTGATCGATGACCTCCCAGGGGAAGGGTTCCGCCTCCCCCCGCTCGCGGGTGACATAAAAATCAAGCGTCAAACCAGCCTTCCGGCAGAGCTGCTTGAGGTTGCCGCCGGCTGCCAGCTCAGGCAGCAACCGACCGATCCGCCGGTCGCCGCGCGAAAGGAATGCCTGGAGAACCGCGCTGCGGATCGATTCACTGATCAGCTCGGTGTTCGGCATCCGGGCGATGGCCGAGCGCAGGAAACGGATTTTCTTCTTCAGGCTGTTTTCCTGCTCCATCCCGGCCCATTGCAGCGGCGTGAACGGCTTGGGGATGAACGGGTTGACGCTCAAGGTCACCTTCCCCAGCCGACCGCGCTCGCGACCGGCTTCGCGCCAGACCAGGCGGATTTTCTCGGCCAGGGCGACCAGCTCTGTGAGGTCGGCCTGTTCTTCGGTCGGCAGGCCGATGAGGAAATAGAGCTTCAGGTTCTGAATGCCGCCATCAGCCAGCAGTTGCACGGCAGCCAGGATCTGCGCCTCGTCGACCCCTTTGTTGATCAGATCGCGCAGGCGCTGGCTGCCCGCTTCGGGGGCGATCGCCACGGTCTTGTGTCCCGACGCGTGCAGTGTGGCGACCTCATCGGCCGTCAGGGCGTCGAGACGCAAACTTGAGACCGACAGCTGCCCGCCACGTTCGATGATCCCCTGCTGCAACGGCGCGATCTGCGAATGATCGGCAACCGCTGCGCCAACCAGGCCGATCTTCGGTCGCTGGCAGAGCCCTGCGTCGACCTGCTCCAGAAGATTATCGAGCGCGCGCTCCCGCGGCGGCAGGTAAATGTACCCCGCGGCACAGAAGCGGCACCCCCGCGAGCAGCCGCGCGACACTTCGGCAAGCGCCATGTCGCCGAATTCAGTCTCTGCGGTCTGCACGAAACTTCGGCTGGCGCTGGTATCGAGATCGGCGAGATACTGGCGACGCACCTGAGGCGGAACTCCATCCTCCTGGGTCATCTCCCGCAACTGGCCTGATCCGGCGTAATTCACCAGATAGAGAGACGGAACATAGATCCCCGGCAGCCGCGCCAGTTGCCGCAGGTGCGCGGCACGCTCCGCAGCCGGCTGCCGCAAACAGGACAGCAGACTGTGCAGAATCGGCTCAGCCTCGCCGACAGCGACCAGATCGACGATCTCCGCCAGGGGTTCCGGATTGAGAAAGGCGCAGACCCCGCCGAACAGCACCAGCGGCTGGGAATCATCACGCTCCGCGGCGAACAGCGGCAGCTTGGCCAACTGAAAGATCAGCGGCAGGTGGAGATAATCGTTCTCGAAAGAGATGGAAAAAGCGACCAGATCGAAATCGCTCAGCGGCCGCTGTGATTCGTACGAAACCAGCGGATAACCGCTGCGCTGGTGTTCTGCCAGGTCCTCGGGGTCGGGCAGGAAGACCCGCTCGCAGAGGCAGTCGGCTCGCTGATTGAGCAGCTGATAAACCGTCAGGAAGCCGAGATTGCTCATCCCCTGGTGGTAGCGGTTCGGGTAGACCAGCGCGACCCGGTAGCGCCCCTCCCAGGGGTGGCGGACCGTGCCGGTTTCGGCATTTAAACGCTGGCGGATATGTTCAAGCAGCTTGCGGGACATGGCTGTTTTTAGCACAGCGGCCTCTGCCGGCACAGTAGAAAAGCGCTGTCTGGTTGATGAAGAATCGGCGCGGCTGTCCGCTCAATCGGCCTGCAAGCAGAGCGCCGCGTAGATACGGGCTGCCGCCTCGACTTCCGACATCGAAGTCTGCTCGTCGGCAGTGTGCGCGGTTTCCAGCGAGCCCGGGCCGAGGATCAGCGGCCGGCAGCCGGCGTTGAAAAACAGGTTGCCGTCAGAATGGGAGCGGAACGGGTTGAATCGCAGCGGCAGGTTCAACCGCGGGTAGATTTCTTCGAGCAGCGGCATGAACCGCTCGCGGTTGTCGAGCTCATAGCCCTGAGAGGAAAAGTCGTAGCTGATTTCAAGGTTCAGCTCCGGGATCGTTCGGTAGGCCTTGGCGGCACAGGCCTCCATGACCTGGCGGACCTGCTGCGGCAGCACTCCCGGTGGCAGGTGCAGATCGATGAAGGTATCACACTGGTCCGGTACGACGAAGCCGGCGCGAGACGAACTCATCTCGCGGATCGAGTAGACGATCTGGCGGGTCTGCTGGTCGAACAGCGGGTCCTGGCCGAGCAGCAGCAGAAACCGCAGCATCGACTCGACCGCGTTGTGCCCGAGCTCCGGCAGCGAGGAGTGGATGCGTCGCCCCCGCGTAATCAGTGACACCTCCATGTAGCCGAAATGGCTGAAACAGGGGCAGAGCGAGGTCGGCTCACCGATGACCACCCAGGGCGGCTGGCAGCCTTCCAGAAAGCGGGCGCTGCCGTCGCCGTTCTCTTCTTCGCCGACGACGAACAACAGGCCGACCGAGGGTTGCTGCTCTGCCGGCAGGCTCGCCAATGCCAGCCAGGCTTCCAGCATGGCCGCGCAGCCGCCCTTCATGTCGGCGCTGCCGAGCCCACGTACCACGCCCCACTCTTCGCTCGCACTATAGGCGTCCAGATCCCATGCCGGCACGGTGTCAACATGGCCGACCAGGTAGAGCCAGGGATCCCCCGTTCCCAGCGTCGCCACCAGGTTGTAACGCTCGGCCTCGACCTCCTGCCGCGCCACCGGCAGGCCGGCCTGCTGCAGGATGCCCTCGATATAGAGCTGGATATCCTCTTCTTTGCCGGACGGGGAATAAATATCGATCATGTCGATCAGGCTCTGCTGCAATCTCCCACCATCGACAGCTTCCCAGACCTTTTCGAGGCGCTCTTGATTCATCCCTTGCGCCGCTTTCTGCCGCGGCTTTTTTTCGACAGGTTCAGAGTCAAATAAACGTGCTGGCGAATGTTGTTGAAGCCGTGTTTCTGAAAGAAGCGGATGCCGGCTTCATTATCTGCATCGGTATCGATAACGACCATGCGGACCCCTTGCTCGATCATGCGTTTCTTGATCTCTTCAAACAGCCCGTCACCAATTCCCTTTTTCTGCACGCCGGGGCGTACCCCGATCCAGACCAGGTAGCCATACTTCCAGGCGGAATTGCTTTTGTCGACGGTGGTGCCAAGAGCAAAGCCGACGAGCTCCTCGCCGAACTCGGCGACCAGGCAGAGTTCGCAGTCTGAGTTGTACAGCGTGGTGATCTCATATTCGTCCCAGGTCCGGTACATGCTGGGAGAATATTCGGCGGTGAAGAGTTGTTCACCGAGATGAAAGACCTCAGCAAAATCGTCGATGGTCATTTCGCGGATAACGAGGAGGTCATCGCTTTCGGAAAGGGACTTGTCCATTATGTTCTTTGACTCCGAGAGGGTAAATGATGACGTTTTCAGTCACTGACTGTGGATTGAGATTAGCAGAGTTAATTGACAAGTCCAGCGGAAAGGAGAAGGCGGTTGTGGGTCAAGTGATTTGCCTGTCCAACCCGAAACAGGTGAAAAGAAAGGGGCTGCAAAGGCAGCCCCGGGTGACGAGGGAGTCGTCAGGGAGTCATTTCAACGTACAGAACGCTGTACATCTGCCGGGCGGAGAACCGGCCTAGCATCACAATCAAGTCTCAGCGGGCGTGAACCGATACCCTCCCCGCCTGAGCAAAGCCCATAAAAACAATTCTGCGTAAACCACTCTTGAACAGCAGAGAGCCTGATGGATCTTCAGCCGCTCAGTCGACCCGCCGCCGCAGGAAGGTCGGGATGTCGAACTGCTCGTCATCACCGAACATGTCCCGGGTCTGGCTCGGCAGCTCGCGCTGCTTACGGCCGCTGTAGGGATTGAGCTCCTGCTGGTTGCGGATGTGAGTCGGCACGTCCAGGTCGATCCGGCCGCTGTTCTGCGCCAGGGCCCGGGCGCGTTCCTGAATCACGTCGGTCACCCGGCGCTTGCTATCGAAGGTTTCGCCGAAACCGGTCGCAATCGCCGTGATCTTGATCCTGTCACCAAGATTTTCGTCGATCACCAGTCCAACGATAATATTCGCGTCCTCATGCACCTTTTCATGAATGATGGTCGAGGCCTCTTCGAACTCTTCCATGGTCATGCTCGACGAACCGGAGATATTCACCAGCACGCCCATGGCGCCTGAGATATCGACCTCTTCCAGCAGCGGGCTGCTGATAGCGTTATGCGCGGCCTCGGCGGCCCGGCGCTCACCTTCGGCGACGCCGATCCCCATCATCGCCATGCCGCGATTGCTCATCACGGTACGCACGTCGGCAAAGTCGACATTGATCAAACCCTCGGTGGTGATCAGATCAGAGATCCCCTGCACCGCCTGCCGCAGCACGTCGTCGGCCGGCTTGAAGGCATCGAGAATACTCATATTCTTGCCGGCCAGGCCGAGCAGACGGTCGTTCGGCACCACGATCAGCGAATCGACCACTGCGCGCAGGTCGGTAATCCCGGCGTCGGCCCGCTGCAAGCGTTGCTTGCCTTCGCGACTGAACGGCTTGGTGACCACCCCGACGGTCAACGCGCCGGCGTCTTTGGCCGCCTTGGCAATCACCGGCGCGGCCCCGGTCCCGGTCCCGCCGCCCATGCCGGCAGCGACGAAAACCATGTCCGAGCCTTCGAACATTTCCACCAGGCGCTGGTGGTCCTCTTCAGCCGCCTGGCGGCCAATTTCCGGGTCAGCTCCGGCGCCAAGCCCCTTGGTCAGGTGATTACCGAGCTGCACCTTCGTCGGCGCCGAGCTGCGCCGCAGCGCCTGGGCGTCGGTGTTCGCGGTAATGAACTCGACCCCGTCGATCTGCGACTGGATCATGGTGTTGACCGCGTTGCCGCCGCCGCCACCGACCCCGATCACCTTGATCTTGGCGACCAGATCCAAAGAATCTTCAAACTGAAACATGACTCCCTCATCATTAGGCATTTTGCCCTCCCTTTTGGGTGCTGCGCTACCAGTTCTCCGCAGACCTGATAGCTAGTTTAGTTTAATAGTACTTAACTTATCATTACTCTGTTTACTTTTCAAGTAATTATATGTCAATTTATACATAATTATTGATTAAAAGAATTCGCCGAACCACTCTTTCATCCGCCGGACAACCCGATCGAAAACGTTCGCTTCGCCGATGCGGAAGTTCTGGGACTGAGTATGCTGGCTGCCGTACTTGACCAGGCCCACGCCGGTCGCGTAAATAGGTGAATTCACGACATCTATCAACCCACCGATATTCGCCGGCGTACCACGACGGACCGGCAGGTTGAAGATCTGTTCCGCCAGCTCCGGCATCCCCGGCAGGATCGAACTGCCACCGGTGATCACCACGCCGGAGGCGATCAGCTCGCCATAGCCGCTCTTGATGATCTCGCGATTAACCAGAGAAAAGATCTCTTCGACCCGCGGCTCGAGGATTTCCGCCAGCAGCTGACGGGAAAGAATCCGTGGTTCGCGGCCGCCGACCGAGGGCACCTCGATTGTCTCGTCCTTACCGACCATCGCGGTCAGACAGCTGCCGTAGGCCTGTTTGATCTTCTCCGCTTCACCCATCGGCGTCCGCAGGCCGACGGCGATGTCGTTGGTCATGTGGTCGCCACCGATCGACAGCACCGAGGTATGCTTGATCGCCCCTTCGGAGAAGATCGCGATATCCGATGTGCCGCCGCCGATATCGACCAGCGCCACCCCCAGATCCTTTTCATCCGCCGAGAGGACCGCTTCGGCGCTGGCCAGCTGTTCGAGGACGATGTCGGCGACGTCGACGCCGGCCCGGTTGCAGCTCTTGACGATGTTCTGCGCGCTGGCGACGGCGCCGGTGACGATATGCACCTTCGCTTCCAGCCGCACGCCGCTCATCCCGAGCGGCTCGCGGATGCCGTCCTGATCGTCGATAATGAACTCCTGCGGCAGGATGTGCAGCACCTCCCGGTCCATCGGGATGGCGATCGCCTTGGCGGCGTCGATCACCCGCTGCAGGTCCTCGCTCGTCACCTCGCGGTTTTTGATCGCGATCACGCCTTGCGAGTTCAGCCCCTTGATGTGCCCGCCGGCGATGCCGGCAAAGACCGATTTGATTTCGCAGCCGGCCATCAGCTCAGCCTCGCGGATCGCCTTGCGGATCGCCTCGACGGTGCTCTCGATGTTGATCACCACCCCTTTGCGCAACCCCTTGGAGGGGCTGGTGCCGATCCCGACGATCTCCATCCCTTCATCGGTCATGTTGCCGACGATGCAGCAGATTTTGGTGGTCCCGATATCGAGTCCAACGATCAGATTTTCCCTTTTGTTACTCATTGATACCCCCTTGGCATCAGCCTCTGGCCGCAGTCGCTGGCCGTTCAATGCGGACGATCACTTTCTCGTCAACGTTCAGGTCGATATAGTCGAGGATCGGCAGTCGCGGCAGCAGTTGCGCATATATCCGCTCCAGCCGATCAAGTTTCCGGGCGAAGGCGTCGCGCCCCAGGCGCACCTTGACTCCTCCGTCCAGGGTGTAGAGATTAAAGTTGCCCGTGCTGCCCCGATGGATTTCGGAGACCTGCTCAAGGCCAAACTGCCGGCGCTGCCGCAACTGCCCGATCAGGTCAACCACCTGCCGCAGGTCCTGGACGCTCTGCGGTTCGCGCTGCTGCAGCTTTTCTGCATCGAATCCGGTTATCACCGGAAAATCGAGCCGGTCGTCGCCGTCGAGCAGCTTGAAGACCTCTGCGTGCTTGTCCAGGTAGTAGAGATAACCGAGGTTGATGATTGCCAGCGGCTGCCGCTCCTCGATGCTGATCACCACCTGCTGCGGAAAGATCCGTTCCACCCGGGCGGTTTTGATCCAGGGATTTTCAGCGATCTTACGCCCGATCAGGTCAAGGTCGAGGTCGAAGGTGTTGACGCCCTGCCTGATGTCGGAGAGCGCAACGATCTGCACCTCGCTCAGCTGTTGCCCGCCTTTGGTCAGGATCGAATCGACCCGGAACAGATCGGAGACCATCAGCAGCTGAATGGCGAAGAAGCCGCCGACCAAGAGCAACGCACCACTGCACGAGGCGACCGAAATCCGCAGAATCCGGTGCAGCAGCTTACGCAGTTTCAGCGGCTGCTTCTCCGTCTTCCGGCGGTTCTGGCGAACCTTGGTGCTCTTGTTCTGTGGTCGTTTCAGGTCTCGCATGCGATACTTTCCGTTATTTATCCAGCCCGGCGTCGAGCAGAATCTGCTCGACCAGTTCGTCAAAACCGATCCCGGCCTGCCTGGCCGCTTTCGGCAGCAGGCTGGTTTCAGTCATCCCGGGGATGGTGTTGACTTCGATGCAATAGAACTCGCGCTCCCGGAGCATGAAATCGACGCGGGCGGCTCCCCGACAGCCGAGCGCCCGACAGGCAGCGACGGCGGCCTGCTGGACCCGCTGATAGCTGAGAGGATCGATGGGCGCTGGTAGTAGATACTTCGTCTCTCCGGCCGTATATTTGGCCTGGTAGTCATAAAAGCCCTCCTTCGGCACAATCTGGATAATCGGCAAGGCCTGTCCATTGAGAACAGAAACAGTCAATTCAATTCCATCAATATATTCTTCCACCAGCACCGTCCCGTCGAGGGCGGCCGCGGTGTCGATGCCGTGGCGCAGCGCTTCGCGGCTGCGGGCGATGCTGATGCCGATGGTCGACCCTTCGCGCGACGGCTTGACCACCAGCGGCAGGTGCTTGCAGCGCTGGAACAGGCTGTCACCAGAATCGCCCGGGCGCATGAAGTCGAAGCCGGGGGTCGGCAGCTCGTGATAGAGCAGCATCTGCTTGGTGACCACCTTGTCGATCGCCATGCTCGATGCCAGCACGCCGCTGCCGGTGTAGGGGATCTGCAGCATCTCCAGCAGCCCCTGCACCCGGCCGTCTTCGCCGAAGCGGCCGTGCAGGGCGATGAAGGCGACTTCGACCTCTGCCTCGCGCAGTTGCTCGGGCAGGTCGGTGCCGGCGTCGATCGCGACCACCTGGTAACCGAGCCGCTCCAGCGCTTGAAGCGCTGCAGTGCCGGTGCGCAGGGAGATCTCCCGCTCGGCCGACAGGCCGCCGAGCAGCACGCCGATCTTTTTCTGCTTCAATTCATCGCGTTTGTAGCCAGTCACAGCTGATCCTTTTTTTCCAGTTTCTCCGCCAGCAGGTCACAGACCTGATTAACGTTGCCAGCGCCGAGGGTGACCACCAGGTCGTCCGCCACCACCAGTTCGGCGAGTAGCTCGCTGGCCTCTTCCAGGCTGGCGCGATAGTGGGTCTCCTTGTGACCGTGCTCGATGATGCCGGCGACCAGCGCTTCGGCGCTCGCTCCTTCGATCGGTTCTTCTCCTGCCGCATAAACATCGGTGACCACCAGCACGTCGGCCTGGTAAAAGGCGGTCTGAAACTCTTCGAACAGGGCGACGGTACGGCTGTAACGATGCGGCTGGAAAACCGCCACGACACGCTTTTTCCAGCCCGCCTTGGCCGCCGCCAGGGTCGCTTTGATTTCCGCCGGGTGATGGCCGTAGTCGTCGACGATCATCACCCCGCCGATCTCGTGGCGCAGCTGAAAACGTCGCTGCAGACCTCCGAAATTGCGGAAACCGCCGATGATCGTCTGAAACGGGATTTCAAGCTCATGGGCCACGGCGATCACTGCCAGGGCATTGAGAACGTTGTGGCGCCCCGGCATCCGGAAAGAGATCCGGCCCAGTTCTTTGCCCTGGAAATGTGCCGTGAAGCTGGTGCGCCCCTGCCGGTGCTGAACATCGCTGGCGTAAAAGTCGGCCTGGGTGGTGAACCCGTAGGTCAGGTAACGCTTTTTCACTTCCGGCAGGATCTCCTGAATGTTCGGATCATCCAGGCAGAGCACCGCCCGCCCGTAAAAAGGCACCTTGTTGATAAAGTCGATGAAGATCTGCTTGATCTCATCGAGCCCGGAATAGAAATCGAGGTGATCGGCGTCAATGTTGGTGACCACGGCGATGGTCGGCGACAGGTGCATAAACGAGCCGTCCGACTCGTCGGCCTCGGCGACCAGGAACTTGCCGCGCCCCAGCTTGGCGTTGCTACCGAAAGCGTCGAGCTTGCCGCCGATCACCGCGGTCGGGTCGATGCCGGCATGATGCAGCACTAAAGACATCATGCTGGTGGTGGTGGTCTTGCCGTGGGTGCCGGCGATGGCGATGCCGTACTTCATGCGCATCAGTTCGGCGAGCATCTCGGCGCGCGGGATCACTGCGACATGCTGCCGGTGTGCCTCGACCACCTCCGGGTTGTCGGCCTTGACCGCGGTCGAGGTGACCACCACATCGCAGCCGGAGATATTCTCGGCGCTGTGCCCGATCATGATCTCGCCACCAAACTCTGCCAGCCGCCGGGTGGTTTCGCTCTCTTTGAGGTCCGAACCGGACACCCGGTAGCCCTGGTTGAGCAGCAGCTCGGCGATGCCGCTCATGCCGATGCCGCCGATCCCGACAAAATGGATTTTCTTGATCCGTCCGTACATCTAATTCACCTTTACATTTCGGTCACCGAGGAGCCGCCGGCACTCGGCGAGGATTTTTTCTGCGGCACCGGGATTCCCGAGGTTTCTCGCTGTTTCCGCCATCCACTGCAGCTTCTCCGGATCATTCAGCAGTTCGGCAACGGTCAGTGCCAGCGTCTCGGCGGTCAGCTCCGTCTGCGGCAATAGCCGGGCCGCGCCGACCTCTGCGAGGGCCCTGGCGTTGGCGGTCTGATGATCCCCGGTGGCAAAGGGAAAAGGGATCAGCACCGCCGGTCGACCACAGGCGGTCAACTCGGCCAGGGTTGTCGCTCCGGCGCGGCAGATGATCAGCCGGGCCTCGCTGTATGCGCAGGCCATATCATCGATAAAAGGCACCACCTGCTGCGGATCGAAGCCAGCTTCTTGATAGGCCTGGCGAACCATTTCGAAGTCCTCCTCGCCGGTCTGATGCAGGATCTGCGGCGGTTGCGGCCAGTCCTTGAGCAGCGGCAGCATCGCCATCACCGCCTGATTGATCGCGCGGGCGCCGCGACTGCCGCCGAAGATCAGCAAGGTCCCGACGGTCGGAAGTCGCCGCGGCACCGCTTCGAGCCCGGGACGCAGAGGGTTGCCGGTCAGCAGCACCTTGGCGGCGGCAAATCCTTCGCCGCTATCGGGGAACGAGAGGCAGACCCGTTTGGCCCAGCGACCGAGCAGCTTGTTGCTGAGACCCGGGATCGCGTTCTGCTCGTGGATCAGGTAATCGATGCCGAGCGCCTTGGCCATCAGCAAGACGGGCACCGATGCGTAGCCACCGACGCCGATGATCAGATCGGGGCGGAACTGCCGGATAATCCGTTTCGCCTGATTCATGCTTTTCAGCAGCCGCGGAATCAACTCCAGCTTACGCCGCCAGCCGGTGCCGACCACCCCGGTCATCTCGACCGTTGCCAGCGGCAGGCCCAGCTTCGGCAGCAGCCTGGCTTCGAGCCCCTGGGCAGTACCGACGAACTGGACTGCGGCGTCCTGGTCCTGTTGCAGCAGCGTTTGCGCCAGCGCCACGGCCGGGAACAGGTGTCCGCCGGTTCCGCCGCCGGCCAGCAGCAGCCTCATCGCTTCGCCTCCAGAGAGGTGGAGATGTTCAGCAGGATCCCCACCGCCAGCAGGCTGACCACCAGGCTGGTGCCGCCGTAAGAGATAAACGGGAGCGCCAGCCCCTTGGTCGGCAGCAGCCCCATGCAGACCGCCAGGTTGACAAAGGCCTCCAGGCCGAGCAGCAGGCTGAGGCCGAAGGCCAGATTGCGGCCGAACGGCTCCTGGCACTGCAGGGCGATACGGATGCCGCAAAGCACCAGCACCAGAAACAGCGCCGCCACCACCAGCACACCGATCAGGCCAAGTTCTTCGCCGATCACCGAGAAGATGAAGTCGGTGTGCGCTTCTGGCAGATAGAACAGCTTCTGCTCACCGATCCCCAGGCCCTGACCGGTCACCCCACCCTTGCCGAACGCGACCAGGCTCTGAATGATCTGGAATCCGGTGTCGAAGGGATCCTCCCAGGGGTCGAGAAAGGCCAGGATCCGCCGCCGCCGGTAGTCGACCTGCATCACCAGCATGTAGAGTGCCGGCAGTGCCGCCAGCAGCGTCGCGGCGATGTATGACCAGCGCGCCCCGGCAACGATCAACATCGCCATCGCCACCCCGGCGATAATCATCGCGCTGCCGAGGTCCGGCTGCTTGAGCAGCAGACCGAGCAGCACGCCGAGCACGATCATGTAGGGCAGATAGCCCTTGGTCAGCGAGCGGACCTTCTCTTTCTTACGGGTCAGCGAGTGGGCCAGGTAGAGCACCAGCCCCAGCTTGACCAGCTCGGCGGGCTGCAGGTTGAAGCCGGGCAGTCGCAGCCAGCGCAGTGCCCCGCCGACCCGCACCCCGAACCCCGGCACCAGCACCAGGGCGAGCAGAACGATGCTGCCGAGCAGGGTCAGGACCGCCAGTTTTCGCCAGTTCTGATAGTTGAAGTAGGTCGCCCCGGCCATCAGGCCGATGCCGATCAGGGTATACAGCAGTTGCCGCTTGAGAAAATAAAAACCGTCATTGAAGCGCTGCGCGGCCATGATCGACGACGACGAGTAAACCATCACCACGCCGATGCAGGTCAATGCGACCGCCAGCAACAGGACCGTAGTATCGACGTCGCGGCGCAGGTTCATCGTTCCTCCTCCGCCGGCAGCTGCTCGACCAGGCGGGTGAATTCCACTCCGCGGGCCTGGTAATTCTCGAACATGTCGAAGCTTGAACAGGCGGGTGACAGCAGCACCGTCCCGCCCGAGGCGGTCATCTGGCGGGCCAGCTTCACGGCCGCCTCCAGCGATGCCGCCCGATAGATCGTGCAACAACCGGACAGCTCCTCCGCCATCCGTGGTGCCGCCTCGCCGATCAGAATCAGGTTCCGCACCTTCTCCTCAAGCTGCGCCCGCAGCGGCCGGTAATCGCCCCCCTTGTCCTTGCCGCCGGCAATCAGAGTCACCGGTGGCTGCAGACCGGCCAGGCTCTTCAGCACACTGCCGACATTGGTCCCCTTGGAATCGTTAAACCAGCTGACACCCTTGAGCTCCCGCACCAGGGTCATGCGGTGTTCCAGTCCGGCGAAGCTGCAGATCGCTTTCCAGGCCAGCTCGGCCGGGCAGCCCTGCAGTAACGCCGGCACCAGGGCGGCCATGGCGTTTTCCACGTTGTGCTCACCGCTGAGCTGCAGTTGCTCCAGCGACATGCGGGTATCGGCACCGTTCCAGTTCCAGATCAGCTGATCGCCGACCCGGCGGATGCCGCGGATCTCTTTGCCTTGCGCCGAAAACCAGACCTTGATGGGCGAAAGATCAGCGGTCAAACGACAGACCTCCGGGTCATCGGCGTTGAGAATGGCATAGTCGCTGGCGTTCATGTTGCGGAACAGCTGCAGCTTGGCATGGTAGTAACTGTCCAGGTCCGGGTAACGGTCAAGATGATCGGAGCTCAAATTGAGCAGCATCCCGAAGCGGGGGTGAAACCTGTCGATGGTCTCCAGCTGGAAGGAGGAGAGTTCGACCGCCAGCAGATCGTAATCCTGCCCGCAGGCTTCCACCAGCGGCGTACCGAGATTGCCGCCAACGAAAACCTTCTTCCCCCAGGCGCGAAAAACCTCGCCAACCAGACTGGTGGTGGTCGACTTGCCGTTGGTGCCGGTGATGCCGATGATCGGTCGTTCAATCTCCCGGGCGGCCAGTTCGATCTCGCCGAGCAACGGGATATGCAGCGAAGCGGCCAGCTTGAGCGGCTCACAGTTCAAAGGCACACCGGGACTGACCGCGATCAGGTCGGCCTGCTCGAACAGCTCCAGGTTATGACCGCCCAGGTCAAGGCGCACCGGCAGATCTTGAAGCTGTTCGATGCCGGGAATCCGTTCGGCCGTGCGTTGATCGGAGAGGGCGACGCTGGCGCCGCGTTCGAGCAGAAAGCGCACCAGGGCCTGACCGCTGAGGCCCGCCCCGATAACGACAATGCGCTGTCCTTTAAAGTCCTGTTTCATCGCAACTTCAAGGTTGAGAGGCCGATCAGGGCCAGGATGATGCTGATAATCCAGAACCGCACAATGATCTTCGGTTCCGGCCAGCCCTTCAGTTCAAAATGATGATGAATCGGCGCCATGCGGAACACCCGCCGACCCCAGTACTTAAATGAGATCACCTGAACGATCACCGACAATGCCTCGACGACAAAAATTCCGCCGACGATCACCAGGACGAACTCGTTCTTGGTGATCACCGCGATGGTGCCGATCGAACCGCCGAGCGAGAGGCTGCCGACATCCCCCATGAAGACCTGGGCGGGATAACTGTTGAACCAGAGGAAGCCGAGCCCGGCGCCGACCATCGCCCCGCAGAGCACCGCAAGCTCTCCGGCACCCTGGATGCTGCTGATCTGCAGGTACTCTGACAGCCTGGCGTTACCGGCCAGATAAGCGAGCAGCAGAAAGGTTCCGGCGGCGATGATGATCGGACCGATCGCCAGACCGTCGAGGCCGTCGGTCAGGTTGACGGCGTTGCTCGCTCCGACCATCACCAGCACGGCAAAGGGAATGTAGAAGATGCCCAGGTCCGGCTGCAGGTTCTTTAAAAAGGGCACGCTCAAGCGGGTGTCGAAGCCGGTGCTCTGGTAGAGCAGCACGGCCGCGACCGTGGCGATCAGGATCTGCCAGAACATTTTCTGCCGGGCGGAGATGCCGTCGCTGTTCTTGCGCACCACCTTCAGGTAGTCATCGACAAAGCCGATCGCCCCGTAGCCGGCGGTGACCAGCAGGGTGACCCAGATATACAGGTTGCTCAGATCGGCCCAGAGCAGGGTCGGCAGCATGATCGCCAGCAGGATCAGCGAACCGCCCATGGTCGGCGTGCCTTCCTTGACGAAGTGCGATTCGGGGCCGACCTTGCGGATCGACTGACCGATCTGCATCTTCTGCAGGGCGTCGATCAGCCAGGGGCCGAGCATAAAAGCGATCAGCAAGGCGGTAATGGTGGCGTAAATCGTCCGGAAGGTGATGAACCGGAAGACATACAGCACCGAGAATTCCGTATGGAGCGGATAGAGAAGGTGATAGAGCACCTGTTAACTCCCTTGCTGCCCGTTCGGCAGATCTTCGGTCGTGGCGCGCAGGGCAGCCACCACCTTATCCAGTTTGACCCCTCGTGACCCCTTGACCAGCATCCGGTCTCCCGGACGTTGCTTTTCCTGCAGATAATCAATTGCCGCGGCGGCGTCGGCCACCTCGATCAACTGCTCCGGTTTCATCCCGCCCGTTGCCGCGCCGGCGGTAATCTCCGGCGCGAACGAGCCGACTGCGATCAGCAGATCGACGATCCCGGCCGCCTTGGCCCCGATCTCGCGGTGCATCTGCGCCGCTCCCTCGCCCAGCTCCAGCATATCGCCGAGCACCGCCACCCGCCGACCCTGCCCTTTTTGCGCGGCCAGGGCGTCGAGCGCTACGGCCATCGAGAGCGGGTTGGCGTTGTAGCTGTCATCGAGCAGCAACCCGCCGCAGGTCAGCGGAAACAGGTTCATCCGTCCCGGGCTGGGAACAAAACCGTTCAGCCCGGCAGCGATCTTGGCCAACGGCACCTCAAGCACCAGCGCGGCGGCAGCGGCGGCGAGAACGTTATGCACATTGTGCCGCCCCGGGACCTTGAGGCAGATTTTCTGACTCTGCCCTTCGAACAGCAGCTCGAAACAGACCGAGTCGGCCAGCACGTCGATTTTCTGCGCCCGCACCTGCGCCTGGTCACTGAGCCCGTAGCCGACCTTGCGCACCCCGTTAGCCACCGGCAGGCTGGCCACCCGCGGGTCGTCCAGGTTGATGATCGCCGTTCCGCCGAGCAGGCCCGCGAACAACTCTCCTTTGGCGCGTGACACGCCATCCAAACCGTGCAGGGTCTCCAGGTGAGCGGGGCCGATGTTGGTGATGATGCCGACGGTCGGCACGGCGATCTCGGTTAATCGCTCGATCTCGCCCAGCGCGCTGGTTCCCATCTCCAGCACCGCCCACTGGTGGTCCGGTTGCAGGCGGAACAGAGTCAGCGGCAGGCCGATCAGGTTGTTAAAGTTGCCGGCGGTCTTCAGCCCGGGACCGACCTGCTGGAGAATCGCAGCGAGCATCTCCTTGGTGGTGGTCTTGCCGGCAGAGCCGGTAATCGCAATCAGTGGTCCCTGCAACTGCAGCCGGTACGCCGCAGCCAGGTCACCGAGAGCGCGCAGCGTGTTCGCCACCCGCACCACCGGCACGCTCAGCCCTTCGACCACCTCTTCGCTCAGGCAGGCGGCCGCGCCGTTTTTTACCGCCTGGCTGAGATAATCATGGCCGTCAAAACGTTCGCCGCGCAGCGGAACGAACAACTCGCCGGCAGAGATATTGCGACTGTCAGTGGAGATCCCGCTGAGCTGACAATTACTCTTTTTGCCGGAGAATTCGCCGCCGGTGATCCGGGCGACCCGCTCCAGATCAAACATCGGCATCAGCTCCCCCTTTCGCGGCACCAGCATTCAGGTTCAATGCCCGCGCCAGCTCTTCGCAATCATCAAAATGGATCTTGGTGGTGCCAAGAATCTGATAATCTTCATGCCCCTTGCCCGCAACCAACAGCAAATCTCCGCCGGTCGCCTGGCGACAGGCGTACTCGATCGCCGCGCGCCGGTCCGGAATAACCACGAAGCCGCGCTTATCGGCGGAATAGTTTTCCGGCAGATACTCGCTGGCGCCGGCCGCCAGGGCACCGGCGCGAAGCTGTTCGAGGATCTGCAGCGGATCTTCGGTGCGCGGGTTGTCCGACGTGAACACCGCCAAATCAGAATAGCGCACCGCCACTTCCGCCATCACCGGCCGCTTGCGCGGATCGCGGTCGCCGCCGCAGCCGACCAGAGTGATCAACCGCTGGTGCTCAAGCTTTGTCAGTGTCGCCAGCACCTGTTCGAGAGCGTCGCCGGTGTGGGCGTAGTCGACCAACGCCAGGATATCACGCTGATTCGCAATCCGCTGCAGCCGCCCCGGCACCTGAGAGGCCTGCTTGAGGCCAATTTCGATTTCAGCGTTGGATATGCCGAGCGCCTGGGCAGCCGCGACCGCCGCCAGCAGGTTGCTGATATTGAAATCACCGATCAGAGCGCTGTCGATCTGAAGCCGCCCGGCCGGGGTCTGGAACTCGCCGACGATGCCGTCGCGCCCCGAGCTGACCCGCTGCGCCCGCACCTGGGCGCTGGCCTCCCGGCCAAAACTGAGCCAGCGATCGTTTTCCTGTAATAACTGTTTGCCGTAGCCGTCGTCCAGGTTGACCACCCCGGCTCCTTGCGCCAGCAGGTCGCTGAACAGGCGTCGCTTACTGGCGAAATAGTTATCGAGATTCTGGTGATAGTCGAGATGTTCCGGGGTCAGATTGGTAAACACTGCGACATCGAAATCGATGCCGTCGACCCGGTGCTGTTCCAATGCATGCGAGGAGACCTCCATGACGAACGCATCCGCGCCGCGCGTCCGGAACTCGGCCATCATCCGCATCAGCTCGACCGATTCCGGGGTGGTGTGGGAAGACTCCAGCACCTGATCGCCACAGCGGTACTCGACGGTGCCGAACACCGCCGGCTGATATCCGGCCTGGCGCAGGATCGCCTCGAGCAGGTAGGTGATGGTGGTTTTGCCGTTGGTCCCGGTGACACCGATCACCGGCAGATCACGGGTCGGCTCGCCATAGAAACGCGCTGCCAGCAGGGCCATGGCGCGACGGACATTCGCCACCAGCAGGCAGCAGACACCGGACGGCAGCGACTCCGGCAGCCGCTCGACAACCAGGGCGACAGCCCCCTTTGTCAGCGCCTGCGGAATATAACTGTGGCCGTCGACCTGGCTGCCGGGCAGCGCAAAGAAAAGGCTGCCACCCACCACCTGACGCGAATCGAAGCAGAGACCGGTGATCTCCACTTCGGGATCGCCGATGATCTGTTGCGCCGCCAGGTTTTTCAGCAGGTCATTCAGCCGCATCTGCATCCTTTTCAGGCCCCGAACCGGACCCAGGCCTCTTTGCCGTAACGGATTCGCTGACCGGGGGCCGGCGACTGTTCGATCGCCTGGCCACTGCCGGAAAGCTTGAGATTAAGTTTCTGCAGTTCCATCGCCCGCAGCACCTGACGGAAACTCATACCGCGAAAATCGGGCATCAACAAGCCATCCTGCGCGTCCGCCGACTCGGCGACAGGCAACAGCGGTGCCAGGTCGGGCAGCGGTTCCAGTTCGGCTTGAGCGACCTGGAAGGAGTCACCGAAATCCTTCGGCAGAATATTCAGATGGCTCAACGATTGACCGGCGACCCGGGCGAACACCGGCGCCGCCACCAGCCCGCCATAGGCCTTGCCACGCGGTTCATCGACCGAGACCGAAACCACCAGCGCCGGGTTGTCCGCCGGCACGAAGCCGATAAACGAAGAAACCCGCTTGTCCGGGGAATAACCACCGGTCACCGAATCAACCTTCTGCGCGGTCCCGGTCTTGCCGGCGACCAGGTAACCGGGCAACGCCGCCTTGGTTCCGGTGCCACCCGGCTCGGT